>JBBQJJ010000125.1:0-20419 GCA_038325805.1 Haliangiales bacterium | reverse complement strand
GACGTGGTGTTCCCCGAGCTCGCGGTGACCGTCGAAAACCGTCGCCATGTCGTCGAGATCGTGGGCTTCTCGACCGCCGAGCACCTGACGTACAAGCTCGAGCGTTACGGGGCGGCGAGGGCCGCCGTGGTGTTGTGCGTCGACGTCGAGCGTTGTGCCGAGTTACTCGATGATCCCCGGGTGATGCCGTTCAAGAAGCGCGTCGATGCGGCTGCACTCGTCCACCAACTCGAGAGTCGTCGAGGTCACCATGACGTCGCGCGCTAGTCGGTCGAGCAAAGGGTGACGTCCTCAGGACGCCCGAGCTCGAGGCGCGTCGTTCGCTACTTGCCGCCGGTACCGATCGCGAGCCGCGTCAGGCCCGCGCGCTTCGCCTGTTCCATCACGGTGACGAGCCGGCCCGTGATCACGTCCCGATCGGCCTTCAGGATCACCTGCGTCTGCTTGTCGTTGACGAACGCCGCGCGAAACAGCTTGTCGAGCTGGTCCTGGTCCATCTCCTTGCCACCGACGTAGACCTTGTCGCCGGGCGGGATCTCGAGGATGAGCGACGGTTTCTTCGTATCGATCTCCGCCGACTGCCCCTCGGGAAGGTTGAGCTTGATGCCGGACTTCTCCGACTTCTCCTTCTCCTTCTTTTCCTTCTGCTCGATCTTCTTCTTCTGGTTGTCCTCGGCCTGCACGGCGAGTGCGCTGACCATGAAGATCACCACCATGACGAGGAAGACGTCGGTGAGGGGAGTGATGTTGATCTCCGCGAAGATCGCATCACCGCCACCCTCGTCGTCGTCTCCGGTGATGTCAGGCTGCTTCCCGGCCATCGTCGCCTCCCTTCGACTTCTTGGCGTCCGAGTCCTCCGCCTTGGTGGACTTCACCGGCTTGTCGTCCTCGTCGGACTTCTTCGCGCCCTTTTTCGGCTGCGAATCGCTCGGCTGATCCAGCAGGAGCTCGAGGAACTCGTCCGTCAGGAGCTTGAGCTCGGTGGCGATCCGGTTCGCGCGCTGGCTGAAGAAGTTGAACAGGATGACCGCCTCGACGGCGACCAAGATGCCGGCTGCGGTGACGACGAGCGCCGCGGAGATCGGGCCGGAGACTTCACCGAGCTTCAATGTCTCGTTCGGGTTGAAGTCGCCCATCGCGAGGATGATGCCGACGACCGTCCCGAACAGACCTACGAACGGTGCCGTGGCACCGACGGTACCGAGCATCCACAGCCGGGTCTTGAGATCCTGATTCACCCGTAGCCGCTCGCGGTGCACCGCGGTGGCGACGTACTCCGGCTTCGAGGTCTTGAGCCGCTCGTAGCCGACCAGAAAGACATCCGCGATCGGCGAAGGCGACCGCTCGCACGCTGAGCGTGCCTCGTCGAGTGCACCGCGGCTGAGACACCGCGTCACGGTCTCGCCGAGCATTCGCGCGCGCGATACGAACTTCCACTGCGCGATGGCGCGTTCGATGCCGACCGCGAGTGCGATCACCGAGAACGCGACGACGACCCACATGGAGCCGCCGCCATGGCCCATCAAGTCCCAAATTCCTGAATCCATGAGTACCTGATTCCTTTGATAGCACGCAGCGGGCGGTGCGATCGATGGCGACCGGACCTAGGGGGCAAACGGAGCCCGGTAGCCTCCTCCATCGAAATCCACGAACACGGGCGCCGTGAAGGCGGTCGCCGGGACTCCCTTGCCGGTCATCACGTTTCGAATCGTATCGAAATCGCCGCCCAAGAGCGCCTCGAGCGAGGCCTCGTCATTGATCGCGTCGGTCGTGAGGAGCGGGAAGATCGCGCGGTTGCCGTGGACCCGGAAGACGATCCAGGCGTCGGTGCCAATCGCCCCGGTACGAGTGGCGATGTCGGTGGGATCGAGCGTGACCGTCACGGTGGCTTCGAACCGCTTGTGATTCCCGGGTCCCGGCACGTTGGCGAGCTGAACGTTCATCGTGGCCGACGCGAGCGAGGCGACGGCGCACGGATCCCTCGGATCGAGGGTATTGATCGTACGGGACGTGAAACAGGTCAGCGGTTGGAGCACCGAGACGCCGTCGAGCACGGGTCCGGGCGTGCTGTTCGCGAACACCTCGAGCGTGTCGAACTCGGCCCAGTCGGGAGACGTGATCTTGATCGTCAGGGTCACCGAGCCGGAGGCCGTGACCACGCGACCGAGCGCGGGTTGATTGCCGACGGTGACCTCGATCATCGGACCGTTGGTCACCACGATGTCGCGGGGGGTGTTCGCGACGCCGGTCTGGGTCGCGAGCACAGCATCCACCGCCGCACCACTGGCGAGCGCATCGCCGCTGTCGTCGGGAACACGGATCAGCGTGCGCGGCATGCCGACGGGATCGGCGACGCTCTTGTGCGTGTCGCTGTTGCCGGCCGGCGTCACGAACTTACCGAGCGACAGCATCGAGATCCAGTCGCGCATCACGCGATCGAGCGACCGGTTCTCGCGGCGACCATCCTGGTTGCTGTCGCCGATGTCGAAGCCGTTCCACACCTCGAGACCGTTGAACGCGTCGCTCCACAACGACTCCTCGGGAAGCCGCAGCTCCGCGTTCGAGATGCTCGCGTTCTGAAAGTCACCGAAGATCGTCCGCGCATCGTAGTCGTACTGGACGTTGGCGCGCACGAACGCGGCCTGGAACGCCGTGATCCCGGCGCCGCGCGGATGGTTGACCTGCACCATCTCGGCGCCACGCTCGCGCATCGCATCGTAGACCTGACCGGGCAACATCGAGAAGCCGGCGTTGCCGCGCGCCCAATCAATCGCACCACGGTTCGAGGAATCGTCGTCGGGAACCAGCGGCCACGCATTGAAGTGACCGTACGCGAACGGCGTCACCTCGATGCCCGAGACCACGCGCAGCTGCCGTTGCAGCCCGAGCGCTTCGACGACCGGCTCGAGATCCGCGACGTAGTCGTGATCGGTCGCCGCGAACATCTCGATGCCTGCCGACATCGCCGAGCGCACGCGCGTGTCGTTGCTGACCGGCGAATCCGGCGAGCCGATCTGGTGGACGTGCCAATCGGTGGCGAGGTATCCGAGCGCGGGATTGACGTGCGCGAGCCGGAGCTCGATCGCGGTGTCGGTGGTGCCCGTGATCGCCGCCGACGCGACCGACCACTCGGTGCCGCGCGACGCGTAGACCCGATAGGTGCCACCCGCCGGCAGGAACAGCGGCTGATCGACACCATCGCCGAGCTCCGTGGTGGTCCCGCGGATCGCGTGCACGTTCGCCACGATCCCGGTCAACCGGTCCGAGGTCTCGAACACGCGCTTGTCGGGAAACGCCGGATGCGTCCCCACGACGAGCAAGCGCCCGGGGATCGGCTGATCCGTCGCATCATCGAGGATCTGGAAGTCGACTTTGATCGGAGACGGCACGGTGAAGTCGAGGGTGTCTGCCGCGGGAGTCGCAGGAGAGCGCCCGACATTCTTGACCTCGGCCCGCAGCAACAGGTTGCCCGTCGCCGGAATCTTCCCGCTGTAGGTGCCGTCCGGGGCGACGTCCATGTACGACAAGATCTTGTCGTCCGGCTGGTTGTCGTTGTCGTCGTCGACCTCGGCGTCGTCGAGCGTGCCGTTGCCGTTGCCATCGAGGAACACGCCGACGCGCGCGCCGAGCGCACTGCCACCCCCCGAAAACGACACCTTGCCCGACACGGTCCGGAGCTGCTCGCCGCTGGTGCTGCGGAACACCTCGTCGATGTCCGCGGCATCGCGTCCGACCACGAGGTCGTACTGCTGGCGGACGCCGGAGTTGCCTTCGAGTCAGAGGAAGTAGCTCTGCGACTGCAGGATATCGAGCAGCGAATCCGCGCCGAGCAGCAGCACCGAGACGCCGGCGATCAACGCTTGCGTGTGCGCGACCGGAGTGTCGTGGCGCGGGATCACGCCGTACGCGACGCCTGGACCTTGGTAGACGACGTAGTCGCTCGGCTGTGGATCACCGAGCGACGCGATCGCCGAGATGTCGGCCCGCTCGAAGCCGCGCGCGTTGGTCCACGCCTCGGTCTCGCCGCCGGTATCCGCGAGCGTACCCATCGGTCCCGAGACCAAGACCTCGCTGGAATTGAACAGCGAGTGATGAACCTCGAGTGTGTTCGAGCCTGGCGCGAGGACGTACGTGGTCGCGCAGTCGAGGCCGTCGTCGAGATCGGGGTCGACATCCTCGGCGACGGGAAACACGCCGATGCCTTTGAAATTGATGAAGTCGTTGTTGCTGCTCTTGCCGGTCGCGCGGATCGCCGCGACGCCGCCCTTCGAACCGTCGCGCACGATGTCGAGCTGCGTGGGCTCGCAGGTCCGCCCGAGCAGATAGAGCAGGCCGAGCTCGCCGAAGTGATCCTGGACGCTGCCATCGGCGAGCACCGCATCGACGACGTTGCCGCCCTGCGGGACCACGCCGATCACGCGGGTGGGTGCCTGGATGATGAACGTGACCTGGTCGTTCCTGATGAAGAAGTCACCGACCAAGCCGCTCACCGCAGGGCCGCGGACCAGCTGATCAGGATTCGTCACCTCACCGGCGAAGGCGGCCTGTGCCTCGCCTGTGGGTGCGGGAAGGTCGGGAAAGAAGTCCGAGAGGCCGGACTCGTCATCGCGTCCACATGCGACGAAGATCAGCAACGGGACGGTGACGTAATGAAGGCGACCCCGGCTCATTCGCCGATGGTAAGTGAAACAGAGCCGCCACGAAGCCCTGTTTGTGTGCGGAACCTCTCGACTTGCCGGCGGCCTCGGATCCTGGTCGAATGCGCCGCATGAGCCGAATGGTCAACTGCGTCAAGCTCGGTGGTTCGCTGCCGGGGCTCCCCTACAAGCCGTTCGCCGACGCGCTCGGCGATCGCATCTACGCGAACATCTCGGCCGATGCCTGGAAGCTGTGGATCGAGCACAGCAAGAAGATCGTCAACGAGTACCGCCTCGACCTGACGGCAAAGAAATCGCACGACGTGCTCAAGGAGCAGTGCGAGGAGTTTTTGTTCGGTACGGGCACGACGACGCTCAAGCTCGACGAGGTCCCAGAGGGTCATCAGGGCGGCGCGAAACACTGACGTGGATGCCCTCGCGCGCGCCCTGTTTAGGCTCGCTGCGCGCATCCCGCGCGTCACGATCGGCGACTGGCCGACCCCGCTGACGCAGATCTCGGTCGCAGGCCGGCCGCTGTGGATCAAGGACGAGGGCGCATCGAGCCCGCTCTACGGCGGCAACAAGGTGCGCACGCTCGAGGTCTGGCTCGGTCACGCGCGCGATCAGGGGGCGCGTCGGATCTGGTCGATCGGCGCATACGGATCGAACCACGCGATCGCGACGCTCCTCCATGCACCGAAGGCCGGGCTCGAGGGTGGCGCGATCCTGTTTCCGCAACCGACGAGTGAGTGGGCCGTCGAGAACTGCGGCGCGATCATCGAGACCGGCTGCCCGCTGATCCGGTTGCGCAGCGTCGTCGAGGTGCCGTTCGCATCGCTGATCGTCGGCCGTCAACCCGGCGCGATCGTGATGCCACCCGGCGGCGCGACTCCCCTGGGCGCCTTCGGCGCCGCCGGTGCGGCGTTCGAGCTCGCAGAACAGATCTCGGCCGGTCTCGCGCCGCCGCCGAAACGCATCGTGCTCGCGATCGGCAGCACGTGCACCACCGCCGGTCTGCTCGCCGGCTTCACGCTCGCGCACGCCGCCGGAACCTGGCGTTGGCCGCTGCCGATCATCCATGGCGTCCGCGTCACGCCGTGGCCGGTGACCTCGCGCTTGCGGATCGCGGACTACGCACATCGCGTGCTCGCCGAAGCCGAGCGCCTCGGCGGGCCCCGTCTCCGCGTCTCGCTGCGCGAGCTCTACGCGCGCCTCCACGTCGATGGTCGCGAGCTCGGCCCCGGCTATGGGCGGATCACCGATCGCGCGCTGGTTGCGATTCGCGTGCTCACCGCTGCAGGCAGTCCTCGGCTCGACGGCGTGTACTCCGCGAAGGCCGCCGCGGCGTTGCTCCGGTTGCATCACATCCAGGAAGGTCCGCTCGTGTTCTGGGCGAGCAAGTCCCGCGCTCTACTCGCCGCGCCCGCCATCGCGAAGCTCCGCGCCGCGCCGCTGCCCCTCCGCAAGTGGATGAGGTAGACGAGCGCCGACCGCCCGCTAGCGGTCGAGGTTGTTCGCCAGGTCGACGGTCTCGGCCAGCTTCGCGACCGCGATCTCGTAGCCCTTCGAGAGCTCGGCGAGCTTCGCTGCGGAGCGCGCACGCACGATTCGCTTGCTGAGGAACGCGCCGATCCCGATCATCGTAAGCCACGCGCCAATCGCCGCCAGCGCGTTGACGTAGAGGAGGGCATAGCCGTTGATCGAGAACTGGAGCTGCAGCGCTCCGTAATAGGCGAGTCCCATCGGTCCAAGCCCACCGATCACGAAGATCGCGACGATCCACGTGCGGGTGCGTAGTCGCCAGCGACCGTAGGCGCAGATCGCTTCTTCCTCGCGCTCGCTGTCGCCGAGTACGTCGCCCATCTCGCGGAATGGACCGGCCATGACGGTCGTCATACCGTGTCGAGACGGCGGCGTGGTTGCCCACGCCACACGTTACTTGGAGTTCGTGGTCGGGGCGGCGCGGCGAGGACTAGACTCCTCGGCGTTGCGCTTGAGGTTCTTCACGCGCTGCTGCTCTGCTTCTTTTTCGCGAGCCGCGTTGATGTACGTGATGCACTTCTTGAGGTCGCGGTCGTTCTCGACGTTGTCCTTGTAGAAGGCCGGGTTGCGCGTCGACAGCTGGACCGCGAGCGACGCTGCGTCTTTGCAGTTGTTCGCCTTCACCGCGTTGCCGACCTTGACGGCCTGCTCGCGTGCCCACGACGCTTCCTCGTCGGCAGGCTTCTCCTGCTTGAGCGCATCCTCGCCCGTAGTACCCGTACCGGCGCCACGCGGTACCGTCGTGGCCGGAGCGCGCGACGTTGGAGGAGGAGGAGGCGATGGCGACGCGACGACAGGGTCGCGACGCTGGTTGTCGGCGGCACCGGGCGCAGCGGCGCCTCCCTTACGACGACGCGCATCGTTGTCGCCATCGAGCGCACCGGTGACCTCGTTGGTGTTCTCGAGCTCCTTCGGTTGCGGAGCGCGCTCCGACTGCACGCCGATATACGTACGGTTCGCGGGAGCCTTCGCCGCCACGGCGGGCTTCGCCGCTTCCTTTTGTTCGCGCCTGACGTCAGCGACGTCGGCGTTGCTGGCTTTCTTGTCTTTCTTATCGGTGGCTGCTGCTTCGCCGTCCGCGAGCGACGCTTCGAAGCTCGAGCCGGCCTGCTGCTGCAGCGCCTTCGCTTCCTCGACCCGATCGTCGGGGATCCCATCTGACTCGATCGCAGGAGCAGCCGCCGGAGCGGGCGACCCCTTCGCGACCTCCGCGCCACCGAAGGTCTGCGTGGACTGGTCGGCGAACTGGCTCTTGCCGTTGCGCAGGTACATCGTGCCGGCGACGCCGAACACGAGCACCATCATCGCTGCCGCGGCCATCGCCGGATGGCGTGCGAACGAGCCGACGAACCTGGCGAACCAGCTCTCCTTCTTGTCATCGTCTTGCGCAACGACCCTCGCCGGTGCCCGGCGCGAGGCCTCCTGGAGGAGTAGCGCCGAGATCGCCTGGGGCGGCTCGATCTGGACGGTGAGGAACCGGCTCTCACGAACGGCGTTCCGTGCCGAGGTCAGACCAACCAGCGCGGACTTGTCCGCGGGGTGCGAATCGAGGTGTGCGTTCAGGCGCGCCTCGTCGGCATCCGTCAGCTCGCCGTAGAGGCGGCCGATCAGCAGCGCGTCGATGTCTTGGCGGTCCAACATGGTCCTGACGTCTCTCTATACTACGTGTGTACTGATCCGGAACGCGACGAACGAGATCACCATCGATTCGAGCACTTGGCGCTGAAAGCGCTGGCTCGAACGGGTTCGTTTGTCGGGTGCGGTTACAGACGCAGGAGAGAGTCAGGCGATCTAAACGTGTGCAGTGCGGCTGCTACAGGGGGTGTCGCGCCGCGCAAGCGACTGGAATCGCTTACTCCTTGTTGGGTTCGCAGCTCCACTTGATGGAGTCGATCGCCCACCCATCATCCCCGCAAACCCCCGCAGATGCTTCCTTCGAGTTCACCGCTCCACTCTCGAGTGCGAACTTCGCGGAGGCCGCGTGCGCCGAGCGGCGCTTCTTCGAGTCCGGCGCGCAGACCACGCGCCAGCTCATCGAGCAGTCGACGGGGACCGAGCACAGGTTCTTGATCGTGAACTCGACCTTGTCTTCATCCTTGTCCTGCTGGTCGAAGTACGTGCAGTCCGAGATCGACTTCGTGCGATCGGCGACAGCCACGGGAACCATGACAGCAAGTGCGAGGGCGCAGATCACCCAGCGCGTCGAACGATGAGACGCCATAAAACAGACCTCCGGTCGACGAGAGTTGCGATGCGTCGCGCACGGCGGATCCAACGAGCCCTATGCCCGCGATCGCCAGCGCTGCATCGGCAGCACCGTCGAGTTACAGGCCAATAGACATCGGCCGTGGCGAGTGGTTTCGGATTTCTTCGGTGCTCGGCATAGTCGGCCAATGTCCAGTCCTCTCGATGTGTTCCGCAGCGATCTCCTCACCGGTCACGTCGCCCTGATCACGGGTGGTGGCACGGGCATCTGTAAGGGCATCGCCGCCGCCTACGCGCGGCTGGGCGCGGACGTCTGCATCGTCAGCCGCAAGCAGGAGACGCTGGACGCGACCGCCGCGGAGCTCCGCACCTATGGACGCAAGGTGATCGGCATCGCCGCCGATGTCCGCAAGCCGGACGAGATTGGCAAGGCCATCACGCAGACAGTGGAGCGGCTAGGTACGCTGGACACGCTGGTCAACGGCGCGGCAGGCAACTTTCTCGCGCCCGCCGCAGGGTTGTCGCCCAATGGCTTCGGCACGGTGATCGACATCGATCTCAAAGGGACCTTCAACGCCGCGCGCGCCGCGTTCGAGCACCTCCAGAAATCGGCACGCGGCCTGGTCCTCAACATCAGCGCGACGCTCCACTACCACGGCACGCCGTTGCAGATTCACGCGTCCGCGGCGAAGGCCGGCGTCGACGCGATCACCAAGAACCTCGCCGTCGAGTGGGGCACGTTCGGGATCCGGGTCAACGGCATCGCCCCCGGTCCGATCGGGGACACCGAGGGGATGAAGCGCCTCGCACCCGGTCAGGTCGACGAGAAGATGAAGGCCGCGATCCCGGCGCGCCGGTTCGGTACGATCGAGGAGATCGCCGCGGCAGCGGTGTTCTTGCGCTCGTCCGCCGCTGACTACATCAGCGGTCACACGCTGGTGGTCGATGGTGGCCACTGCGTTGCCACGCCACCCCTCGGGATGTCATTTGGATGAGTGACGAGCGCGCCCGGACATCGCGACGCAAGGACGTCGTGAACAACGAGGGCGCGGGCACGACCGACCAGCTGGACGGTGCATCGCCGACGTCGGCACCGCGGTTGTCACGGCGAAACCGAAACCGAAACCGGACACGTTCGCCTTCGTTGTCATCGACACAACAGTCCCGGACAACGGATGCCGACGCGCCCGCGCGCGTGTTGTCACTCCGACAGCAGCGCCGGACAGAGGTGAACGACCCGATCTCGCTCGACGTGGCTGCGCGCGTCCTCGCCGAGCGCGACGATCGTTCGACGCTCACGCTCGGGGATGTCGCCGGCAAGGTCGGCGGTCGGCGGCGCACTCGCGGGATGTCGCTCGACGAGGTGACGGCGCAGCTGACCAGCCACGCACCGGTTCAGGCCTCACAGAATTCTCACGTCGACTTCGTGTTGCCGTCGCGACCGATCGCGATGGAGCTGATCTCGGGGCGAGGCCACTACGAGCGCGTGATCGCCGCCGTCGCGAAGGCGCACACGAGCGTGTGGATCGCGACCGCGAATGCCAAGGAGCTGCTCGTCGATCCCGCGCACGTCGGACTTGCCCGTCGCCGATCGCGCGACTACGTGTCGATCTTGCGTGTCCTCGACGAGCTCGCCGCACACGGCGTCGAGCTCCGCCTGTTGCACGCGGAGCTCCCCTCGGGACCGTTTCGGGAGGAGCTCGCACAGCATCCACGCTTGCTCGATCAGCTCGCCCTGCGGCGGTGTCCGCGCGTCCACATGAAGTGCGTGATCATCGACGGCGCGCTGATCTATCTCGGTAGTGCGAACTGGACCGGCGCGGGTCTCGGCGCGAAGGGTAGCGGCAAGCGCAACTTCGAGCTCGGCTTCATGACCGATGACTCGCAGCTGCTCGATCAGGTGCAGGGCATCTACGATCATCTGTGGAACGGCGGCGAGTGCGACGTGTGCAAGCTGCGCGAGGACTGCCCGGGCCCGTTGATCGAGTTGCAGGTCCGGCCCCTCGACGCGCCGCGGACCAAGCCAGCGCGGAAGAAGTTGCCTGCGCGCAGCAAGCTGCGTCGCCGTCACGTCCCGCGCTTGATCTGACCCCTGAGCTCGGCGAGCGAAGTGCCGGGCAACCGCGGATCTACGGTCGCCGTCATAGGGAACATCGCCATTCGGCTGCGCTCCATCGCGTAGCCGCGGCACCAGCGATCGCATGCGCGGTCAGGGGTGTGACTCGTGACCGGCTTTGCCTCGTGCGTGATCGTTATCGTTGTGCTCTGCGGTCGCGCTCGCGCGGACGACGAGGAGCTAGTCCGCGCTCCGGTCATCGAGCGGATCGACGTGACGGGCCTGCGTCGCGTCGACGCCGAAGCGATCCGCGGATCGCTGACCTCGAAGGTCGGACGGGCGTTCGACTCGTCGAAGCTGCGCTCCGACATCCATGCGGTGTGGAACCTGCGGCTGTTCTCCGACGTTCGCGTCGTCACCGCCGACATGCCGTCCGGCGGTCGGGTGCTGACGTTCGAGGTCACCGAGCGGCCGACGATCCGCAAGGTCCTCGTCGCCGGCAATGACGAGGTCAAGCTCGACAAGATCAACGACGTCCTCGAGCTCAAGCGCGACTCCATCGCCGACCATGCTGCGATCCGCAAGAACCGCGATGCGATCGCGCAGCTCTATCAAGCGCAGGGGTTCCTGCTGTCGGCGGTCGACTCCGACATCGTGCCCGCCGGCGAGGGCGAGATCGATGTGCGGTTCACCGTCGACGAGCACGCGAAGGTCCGGGTGCGCGACATCGAGATCTCGGGCAATCGCGCGGTGTCGAGCGATGACCTGCGGTCGGCGATGGGCACACGCAAACCCGGTGCGCTGTCATTTCTCAACGGTTCAGGAACCTACAGCCGCGAGATGCTCGAGCGCGACGTCTCGGTGCTGACCGGCCTGTATCTGGATCGAGGCTACGCGACGGTCAAGATCAACCCGCCGGCGGAGCGACTGTCGAAGGACAAGAAGTTCATGCACGTGGCGATCTCGATCGACGAGGGTCCGCAGTTCGCGTTCGGCAAGGTCGACATCAAGGGCGATCTCCTCGCGACCGACCATCTCGCGTTGATCAAGAGCCGTACCGGTGGAGTGTTCTCGCGGACGCGCGTCGAGCAAGACCGCAAGGCGCTCGAGGTCTACTACCAAGATCACGGCTACGCGAACGTCAGCGTGGTGCCGAAGATGCGCCTCGAGCTCGAGGGCCACACCGTGCCGATCGGCTTCGAGATCGTCCGTGGCAAGCGCGTCTACGTCGAGCGGATCCATATCCGCGGTAACTCGAAGACGCGCGACAAGGTCATCCGTCGAGAGATCAAGCTTGCCGAGGGCGAGCTGTTCAGCGGCTCGCGGATCGAGAAGTCGCGCCGCCAGATCGCCGCCCTGGGTTACTTCGAGAACGTCGTCGTGTCGACCGCACCGGGGAGTAGTGACGAGTTCGTCGACATCAATGTCGAGGTCAGCGAGCGACGAACTGGTCAGTTTCAGGTCGGCGCCGGGTTCTCGTCACTCGAGTCGTTCATCGTCCAGGGGCAGGTCGCGCAGGAAAACTTCCTCGGTCGCGGTCACTCGCTGGCCGCGCAGCTCCAGATCTCCAGCCTGCGCCGGATCTTCAGCCTCCGGTTCATGGAGCCGCGCTTCCTCGACACGCAGTGGCTGTTCTCGACGGAGCTCTACAACCAGAGTCGCGGCTACGGCGAGTTCTCGCGCAACGCCACCGGAGGCGCGCTGACGTGGGGCCGGCGGTTGACGGATCACGCGTCGGCCTCGATCACCTATCGCCTCGAGAACGTCGATATCTCCGCCGGCTCGGGTGGCATCGCGAACCTCGGCGCGCGCTCGTCATCGCTGCCGACGACGAACACGGCGAACCTGTTTCGCGGTGGCTTCAACTCGTCGGTTCGCGGCTCGCTCGGCTGGGACACGCGCGACAACCGACTACTGCCCACCAACGGATGGAACACCTCGATCTATGCGGAGTACGCGGGGCGGATGACAGCGAGCGAGAACGACTTCGTGCGCTGGGGTGGCTTCGCGCGTCACTACCAGCGGCTCGGCGATTCGCCGTTCGTGCTCCGCCTCAACGGCGAGCTCGGCATCACCACGTCGCTCGATGGCAAGGGCGTGCCCCTCTCGGAGCGTTACCTCCTCGGTGGCATCTACGACATTCGCGGCTACCAGGCGCGCTCGATCGGTCCGCAGCTGTTCGCGCAGCGTCCCGGCGACGTCGGTCAGAGCCTCGACCCGCTGCCGATCGGCGGCAACGCGCAGATCATCGGCAATGCCGAGATCGAGTTTCCGATCTCGAAGCGGATGGGCCTCTCCGGCGTCGCGTTCTTCGATATCGGCAACGCGTTCAACCTCGAGAATCGGTTCTGTAACGGCAGCACCACGACGGTCGATGCGTGCACGCCGGTCTCGGGGATGCTGGGCAACATGCGCAAGTCGGTCGGGCTCGGGCTGCGCTGGCAGTCGCCGATCGGTCCCCTGCGGCTCGAGTGGGGGCTGCCGCTCGATCTCAAGCCGGGCGAGAAGTCGTCGGGGCTCGACTTCACCATCGGCACGTCGTTCTAACGGGTCACGCGGGGTTCGCCCAGAAATAAAGTCAGCGACCTCAATAGGTTGCAAGAAACTTCGGAGGGACGTAACCGTGGGCGTGTCCTCGTTCACTATGGAGACAGTGACCGCTGTGGCGTACGTCTCCGACGTGATGCTTGTCGACCGGTGTTTGACCGGCGAACCAGCCGCGACACGGGAGCTGTTCCGGAAGCATCGCGCGCGTGTGCACGCGAGCTTGTTCCGCGTGCTCGGTGGTAACCGCGATATGGACGACTTGCTGCAAGACGCGTTTCTCCAGGTGTTCCAGTCGCTCAAGAACTGGCGCGCCGAGGCGAGCCTCGCGACGTGGATCGATCGCGTCGCCGTGCGGTGTGCGTATCGCTACCTCTCCAGGCGGACACGACAGGTGATCACCGATCCGATGAGCGACGAAGACACGGCGATCGCGACAGCGGGTGAAGAGCCCGGTGCACGACGGCAGATGGCGCGCGATGGCGTCAAGCGGCTGTACATCGCGCTCGACGCGCTGTCTCCGGGTGCGCGTCTCGCGTTCACGCTCCACGAGATCGATGGCCGCCCGCTCGCCGAGGTGGCGAAGCTCGTCGGCGCATCGCAGACCGCGACCAAGCTGCGCGTGTGGCGTGCCCGCAAGCAGGTGTTCGCCGCGGCAGAGAAGGATCCGGTGCTCAAAGAATTCATCGCGCCACTCGCGATTCCGAACAGTGGCTCGGTCGTCGTGTCGACCGATTCTCTCACCGACGAGGGTTCGGGACACGGTCCCGATAAGAGTTCGGGACACGGTCCCGATAAGAAGGGTTCGGGTCCCGGTTCGGGACACGGTCCCGAGAGGCAGGCCTCGTGAAGCTCGTCGGACGTGTACCGGTGAAGCCGCTCTCCGACGAGCGGTGGACCAACATCGAGAGGACCGTCGTCGCGGGTGCCTCCGATGCGATGGCGGCCGGGCATCGCGAGTCGCGCTGGGGCACGTTCATGTTCGCGGCCGTGGCGATCGTGGTCGTCGCGGGTGCGGGGCTGGTCGGCTGGAAGCTGCGCGGCACCCCGGAGCAACTGGTGGTCGCGGAAGCAGCACCGCTGACGATCGACAGCAACGACCAGGCGACGACGATCGATCTCGGCGACGCGAAGATCGCAGGCGACCTGGGCACCAAGTTCACGGTCACGCGGCCAGGTAGTGGTGTGTTGATCACGATGCAGCGAGGGAAGGTTGGACTCGAGGTCGGCAAGCGCGGTGATCGCGATCCGCTGATCGTGCGCGCCGGTGACACCGACGTGATCGTCATCGGCACGCAGTTCACCGTCGACTTCGATGGGCACGACAACGTCGACGTGCGCGTGACCGAGGGCAAGGTCAAGATCGTCCGCGCGCAGAAGCAGGACTTCGTCGCGGCGGGCTTTGCGTGGCAGAGCACGCGCGGCGTGATCGCGCTCGCCGAAGCGGGGCCGAGTGGCGGTCCGATCGCGGTTGCGGATCGCAAACCCGACGTGGTGATTCCCGTCGATGGCAAGGACATCGCGCTGCACGACCGCACGTCGAAGGTTCCAGACTCGCGGATGACGATCAATCCGAAGTCGAACGTCAGCGACCGCAGTGGAGCGCCCGAAGTGGTTCGTCCGCTCGCACCCCCGATGACGCCGCACGCGCAGCTCCAACAGGACGTGATGATTCGCCTGAGTGTCGCGCAGGGCCAGGTCAAGCCGGTGGTCAGCCTCGGCAACGTGACGCCTGCGGCCGCGATCGCGAACCTGCGGGAGCAATCGCTCAAGACCGGACCCGAGGCGTCGGCGGCGTTCTACTCGATCGCCGTGCTCCAGGCGACGAAGCTGGGGCGGACGAGTGACGCGATCACGACGCTCGATGCCTACGTGCGACGGTTCCGCGGCGGCGCCGAGTACAAGGCCGCCCTGTGGCTACGCGTGGTGATCAAGTGCCGCCAGGCGATCGACGATCACTGCCGCCAGGCCGCGTTCACATATGCCCACGAGGATCCGGGTACCAAGCAGGGCGAGCTCGCGAGCCTGCTCTCCACGATGACCAGCGAGTAGGCACCTGAGGGTGCGGGTTCGCCTCGCGGCTCACTGGCGTATGATGTGGGCGTGAGCCGGACCATCTACCTCGAGCTGGTGGCGGGCTCGCGCATGGCCGGTGATCTCGCAGTCGGCGGGCTGTTCGTGATGGACAAGACGCTCGCGATCCAGGATGCGTGCGAGATCATCGTGTTCAACGATGGCGGTCAGCTCGAGTTGCCGGCGAAGTGCGTCTACGTCGACGGTAAGGGTGGTGTCGGTCTCGAGCTGATCGGGTTCAACGAGACGATCAAGACGCAGCTCGCGGGCTTGATCGAAGCGGGCATCGAAGCCGCGGCGAATGCACCCGCGACCGAGGAGCAGCCGGCACTCACCGACGAGCACGGGACCGAAGAGCACGAGCTGCTGACGGCGGAGCAGCTGGCGCTCGATACCGAGGATCAGCCTGCGCTGCTGGAGCTCGAGCCGGTGCCCGCGCGCGACACCGTGCTCGACCTGAGCGCACCCCAGCGCGACACGCCGACAGCGCTCACGCCGGCGGATGATGAAGGCGATGAAGAGCGCAAGACGCTGCACGAGCGGCTGCGCAACCTGCCACTACACGAGCAGGTCAAGCTCGCGAAGAAGGGTGGCGTCACCGAGCGCATCCTGCTCGAGCGAAGCTACGGCAAGAACGTGTGGGAGCCGCTGCTGCGCAATCCCGGTCTGACGGCACCGGAGGTCGCACGCATCGCCAGGATGGGATCGCTGCCGCGGCCACTGCTCGAGATCATCTTCGGCAACGGCGCGTGGCTGCAGATCCCCGAGGTCCGTCGCGCGCTGCTGTCGAACCCGCGGCTCGGTACCGATCAGATCATCAAGCTGCTTCGCATGTTGTCGAAGCAGGAGCTCAAGCTGGCGACGATGCAGACCGGCTACTCGATGGCCGTGCGGAGCCAGGCGAAGACGATGCTCAAGCAAGAGGGTGGGTGATAGGGTCGCGGCCCATGCGCCCCGACGGTCGTCGTCCCGATCAGCTCCGCCCTCTCGAGATCATCACCGGCTACCAGAAGCACGCCGAAGGCTCCGCGCTGGTCAAGCTCGGCGACACCTGGGTGTTGTGCGCCGCCTCCGTCGAGGAAGGCGTGCCCGGTTGGATGAAGGGGAAAGGCAAGGGCTGGTTGACCGCGGAGTACGCGATGCTGCCGCGCTCGACGCACTCGCGGAACAAGCGCGGCCCGGGCGGTCGAGGCACCGAGATCCAGCGGCTGATCGGGCGCTCGCTACGCGCGGCAGTAAACCTCGAGCTCCTCGGCGAGCGCACGATCCACGTCGATTGCGACGTGCTGTGCGCCGACGGTGGCACCCGCGTCACCTCGATCACCGGTGCGTGGATCGCGGTCGCGCTCGCGATCAAGAAGCTGGTCGCCGCCGGCACGCTCGCCGATGCGCGCGCGCTCCAGCCGCCGGTCGCCGCGGTCTCCGTCGGCGTCGTCAACGGCGAGATCGTGCTCGATCTGCCGTACATCGAGGACAGCAAGGCCGAGGTCGACATGAACGTCGTCGGTGGCGAGAACGGTACGCTGATCGAGGTGCAGGGCACCGCCGAGCACGGCACGTTCGATCGCAAGCAGCTCGATGCGATGCTCGACCTCGCGATGGTCGGCATCCAGCAGCTCACCGTCGAGCAGCGGAAGATCGTCGCGTAATGCTGGTGTTCGCGACGCGAAACCAAGGAAAGCTCGTCGAGCTGCGCCAGCTGCTGTCAGGCGTCGACGTCGACGTGATCGACGTCGAAGAAGCAGCGAAGCGCCTCGGTCGCGAGATCCCCGACACGATCGAGGACGCCGACACGTTCGCGGGCAACGCGATCAAGAAGGCGCGAGAGGTCTCGGAGCTCACCGGCTGGCCCGCCCTCGCCGACGACAGCGGCCTCGAGGTCGACGCGCTCGGCGGCGCACCCGGTGTCTACAGCGCGCGGTACTCGGGGGAAGGGACCGAGGGCAACAAGACCAAGCTACTCACCGCACTCGAGGGTGTGGAGCCGTCGCAGCGCACGGCGCGGTTCCGTTGCGTGCTGGCGTTCGCCGACGTTCACGGCCCCCTGGGCGCCGAGACGATCACCGCGGACGGCACCTGCGAAGGCTCGATCCTCGCCGCGCCGCGCGGCACCGGCGGCTTCGGCTACGACCCGCTGTTCCTGCTGCTCAGCGGCGAGACGATGGCCGAGATGGATCATGCGACCAAGAATGCGATCAGCCATCGCGGCCTCGCGATGCGCTCGATCGAGCCGAGGCTACGCGCCTACCTCGCGACGACTCCGCGTTGACTGCTACGAGACTTTGGGGCGAATGACGGGGCTCGAACCCGCAACACCCTGGACCACAACCAGGTGCTCTACCAATTGAACTACATCCGCCGTGAAGGCCTTAGTGTCTACACGAGCATGCCGCCGGCCGCAACGGGTCTCGTTCCTTGAGCGATCAGGCGGGCTTGGCAGCTCGGCGCGCCTCCATGATCTTGACGAACGACTTTGCGCGGATCTCCTCGAGGGAAAGCCCGGTGGCGAGGGCTTCCTGCTCGGTGACCGCTCCGCAGGCGATGCCGCGAAGGAAGTAGTTGAGCAGGCCCTGGCCGGTGGCGGCGTCATCGAAGATGTCGCCGACGAGCGTGGCCTGCGCCGCCTTGTCGACGAAGTTCTTGAGGCGCTCCGAGGCCGGCGCGAGACCATCGAGGAAGAACCCGTAGACCGCGCCGTAGCGGGTGGGCAGCTGGGCGGGGTGGAGGTCCCAACCCTGGTAGATGCCGTTGATCAGCGAGTGGCGCACGTCCTCGGCGTGGAGCCGCCACGCGGCGTGGACGGCGGCGCGGTTCTCGTCGCGCTGCTGGTCGGTGAGGATCTTTCCCTTGTTGGGACCGACCGGCATGATGTTGGTCGCACCGTCGGAGAGCATCACGCCGGTGCCGGCGAACACGACCTTCATCACGTGCTTCGCGAAGTCGCAGGCCGGATGGCTCATGCGCTGGTGCGCCGCGGTGATGTCCATGTTCGCGGTGTAGTCGTACGTTCCGAAGTGCGCTCCTCGGAGCCGGCCCTTCGCCGCCCGATGGAGGCGGGGCAGGGCGACGCGGCCGTTGGCGTCGAAGATCGTCTGCTGCGTCTCGACCATGAACTCGATCTGCAGCGCGCCGGCGTCGAGGCCCGCGCGATCCTCGAACACGTCGAGCACCTCGACGAGCGTCTCGACATCACCCTTCGACAGGATCTTGGGGAGCGTGATGATGAAGTTTTCGGGGAGCTTGCCGTTCGACTTGTCGAGCAGCTCGGTGAGGAAGATGTCGAGCGTGCGCAGCGAGCGGCCGGCGAGCTCGCGAGTCAGCGGCTTGATGCGGATGCCGAGGAATGGAGGGAGCGTGCCCTGGGCGAGGCCGGTGGCGACCTGTTGCCCCGCGGCGACCGCGTGGTTGTCCTCTTCCTCGTCGGGACGGTTGCCGTAGCCGTCCTCGAAGTCGATCCGGAAGTCCTCGACGGCCTCGCGTTGGAGCTTGTCCTTGACGCGATCGTAGACCATCGCGGCGAGCTCGCCACGGACACCGATCACGTCGGCGAACAGACCGGGATCCGGCGCGAAGTCGAGCGAGCGCACCGCGAGCTCACCGAGCTTCTTCGCGGTGTCCGACTTGAACAGGTGCGCGCCGCCGTAGACCGTATGGATCGGCTGGCGAGCACCGGTGTCGCCCGGGTAGAGCTCGGCCACCTCGGCTTGGTCCTTCTGGACGCGCTCGAGGGCCTTGGACAGCTTCTTGTAGGGCAGAGTTGTGGCGACCGACATGGAGGGGCGTTGTATCGCAGATCGCCCGACGCGTCCCCGTCACACGACGATGAAGCCAGGTCGATCACGCTCGAGAGTCCAGTGATCACATTGAGTTAGATCGCGGTGCGGGAGTGGTGAGTACGCGGTCACCAAGCTCGTGATGCTAGAGTCTCGGCATGTTGACCCGACGCGCATTGGTGCTGCTGGCGGCATGTGGTGGTGGTGGTGAGGTCGCACCGGTGAAGCCACCGGAGCCGGCAATTCCGGTCGCGGTGCCGATCACCGGTGGGGTCGCGGCGCCAGCAGTCACGGTCGCGGGCGTGGTGTCGACCGATCAGGGGCCGCCACCGGTCGTGGTGTTGCTCGACCCGCAAGGGCAACGTCGACTCGCAGCGGCAGCGAGCTGGAAAGACGCGAGTCTCGGGGCGTGGACCGCGGGACCCAAGACGGCGGGAGACATGGCGTCGCATGAGACGATCCTGGAAGCGACGATCCTCGGCCGAGATCCGAAGCAAGTCGTCGAAGGGTTCATCGACGATCGGGTCGGTGTGCTGGACCCGCTGAAATTGCCGGAGGATGATCCGCCACCGCCCGAGGAGGACGAGGGCGACGAGTCCGGAGGCACCGGCACGGCGATGGCGCTCGAGGAAGGCAAGATGGGTCGCAAGCCGTCACCCCCGGTAGGACCGTGGCGCGGTCGGCTGGACGATATCGGGTTCGCCCGCGCTGGCAGGTATGCAGGCGTCGTCGGTGAAGTCTCGAACGCGAAGCTCGAGCACGTGCCCGCGGTCGTGATCGCGAACCCGACGACCAAGGCAGCAGCGGTCGTCACCGCAGTGCTCGATCTCGAGGCGATGATCGGCGTGCTGAGCGAAGGACAGCTGCGACCGCTGCGGATCCAGTTTCATCGCGATCGTGACCACGAACGGGAGGCTCCCAAAGACTGGCTCGACGTCGAGCTCGCGGCGATGCTGACGATCGATGGCAAGCCAGTCGATCTCGGCGCGATCAAACCTGCGCTCGACGACGCACGACAGAAGCACCGGCTCGGCGCGAGCGCATCGGTCGACCTGCTGGTGGGGCCGGAGGCCGATGCCCAGAAGCTCGTCGATGTGTTTGTCGGGCTTGATCGCGCCGGCGTGACGCTGATCGGGCTCGGGCTGGTTCCGACCTTGGAGCAGCGCAAGGCGAACCTGCCGCCCGTCGTCGCCGATGGTCCACTGAACGCGAACGGCGATCTCGACAAGGCCGTGATCCGCACGTACGTGAAGCGCAACATCCCGAAGATCACGTACTGCTACGAGAAGGAGCTGCTCGCGATCCCGAACCTGCAGGGCACGGTGCAGGTCCAGTTCTTCATCACGCCGAACGGCAACGTCGCGAGCGCGAGCGGTGCCGGGATGAACGCCAGTGTCGCGAGCTGTGTCGCGAGCGTGATCAAGACCATGACGTTCCCGAAGCCCAGGGGCGGCGGCGGCGTCCAGGTGAACTACCCGTTCTCGTTCCGCCCCGAGGGCGCGTTCAAGAAGTGATCACGAGCCGCGGTACGTCGAGTACCCGAACGGCGAGAGCAACAGCGGCACGTGGTAGCCCTGCGCGCCGTCCT
>JBBQJJ010000124.1:0-20616 GCA_038325805.1 Haliangiales bacterium | reverse complement strand
AACGCGACGCCGGTGCCGAAGGGCTTCGCGGTCTATCCGGGCTCGCGGCAGCTGTGCAGCCAGCACATCAGCGGCAGCGGCGGCATGCACATCACGTGGTCGTCGCACGCGATCAAGGATTCGCTGGCGAAGGTCGTCGCGCATTACGAGCAGGCGCTCGCGACGAAAGCAACGTCCGAGGCGAACGGCGCGAAGTCGATCAAGATCGGCGATCGCCACGTCACGGTCTATCCAGCTGCGAGCAATGACAAGTTGCCGAGCTGCGAAGCGAAGCCGAAGACAGGCGAGCAGACGATCGTGATGCTCTCGACCGCCGCACGGTGACTCGACTCGAGCGACATCGCGCCGTCGCCGCCGCGCTCACCGCCGTCGACGATCGCGAGCTCGCGCAGCTCCTCGAGGGTCGCGTACTCGCCTCGTCGATCGGAGGCAGCACCACGGTGATCGACATCGCCGGCACGCCGGTGTTCGTCAAGCGGGTCGCGCTGACCGACCTCGAAGCCGCGCATCCGCGGTCCACCGCAAACCTGTTCGGTCTGCCGATGTTTTATCAGTATCGCCTCGGTTCGTCGGGCTTCGGCGCGTGGCGCGAGCTCGCCGTCCACGAGCTCACGACCTCGTGGATCGTCGACGGGACGTGCGATTCGTTTCCGCTCCTCCATCACGCACGTGTGCTCCCGTCCTCCCCGACCGATGTACCGGTCGACTCGTGGTGGGGCGCGCCGGCGATCCGCGCACGGCTCGAGGCGATCGCACGTGCCACCGCGAGCGTCGTGCTGTTCCTCGAGCACATCCCCTGCACCGTTCGTGACTGGTTCGCCGAGCAGGCGGCGCCGGCCGAGGCGTGCGCCTTCATCGAGCGAGAGACACGAAGTCTCCTCGACCACCTGCGATCGCACGAGCTGCTCCACATGGACGCGCACTGGGGCAATCTGCTGACCGACGGACGGCGCGTCTACGCGACCGATTTCGGGCTCGCGATCGCGCGGAGCTTCGAGCTCTCGGCGGAGGAGATCGCGTTCTTCGACCGCCACCAGCGCTACGACGAGCACGTCCTGCGCCGCGAGCTCGTGTATTGGAACCCCAGTGCGGAGATCCGCGCACGTCACGGCGCGGTCGCGCAAACGCTCGGCGACTTCTACCAGCGCCTGCGCGTCGACCAGACCACGGAGTATCCTGACGAGCTGTGAAGCGCGACGCACTCTTCGAGAACATCCTCGCGAATCCGACGGATCTGGAGCTGCGGAGCGTGTGGGCCGACGCATTGCTCGAGAGAGGCGACCCGCGCGGCGAGCTGATCACGCTGCAGATCCGCGGCGAGGCGGGTCCGTTGACGCCCGCGCAGGACAAGCGGATCCGATCGCTGATCGCGAAGCATCGTGGCGAGTGGCTCGGCGAGCTTGCCGGCGTCGTGCAGTCGCGCGAGGGGTTGGTGTTCGAGCGCGGTGTGCTCGGCGCCTGTCAGCTCCAGGTCAAGAACCTCGCCGGGCTGCACAAGGCGATCGGCTCCCCGCTGTGGTCGACCGTACGGTCCGTGCACTTCTGCGATCGGTTCGCGTGGGACCCGCGGAGCGTTCCGTTGCTCGCGGATCCGGTGATGCGCTCGTTGCGCGAGGTGATCTACGTCGGGGAGAACCAGGTGTTCGCTGCGCTCGCGCGCAATCCGCGGCCGCTGCCGTTCACGTCGATCTGGACCGGCGACGACGCGGGTCGAGGCGAACCGGTGGTGACGATCGACAAGATCGACAACCTCGCGTCGCTGCCGCACCTAACCAAGCTCGGCTTCACGACGCACGACGACGGGATGCGGCTGGTCTCACTGCCCGTGGTGCGTCTCGTCAAGACGCTCGGCCTCACCACCTACGCGACGGCCGGCGAGTGGATGCGACGCACGCAACCACTCGTCAACCTGACGGCCCTCGAGCTGCGGCGCTGGTGGATCCCGATCCAGGGCCCGACGCGGTCTCACTACATCCTCCGGTTCACGCGCGGCAAGACCGGGAAATGGTCGAAGCTCGACGTCGGCGCCGCCGGGCGTCCGGAGCTCAGCATGCTCGTCGACGACATCGAGTCGATCAAGCGCGTCACCAAGCTCGAGTCCCTGACCTCGACGGAGCCCGACGTCATCGAGGCGTTTCGTTGATCCGGTGAACATTCGATCCGGTAGAGTTCGCCGCGGTGCGTTTCCCCCCGGCCAACATGCAGCTCCGCCGCGCTCAGCTCGTGCTGATGCTCGCGACGCTGCTCCCCACGATCGCGATGACGGCGATCGCCATCGTGCTGATGATCTCGGGGCAGTCCATCACGGTGCTGATCCTCAGCATCCTGATCCTGACGTTCTGCACGAGCGTGATCACCGGCTACATCCTCGGGGCGATCTTCGTCGGCAAGGGCGCGTCGCTAGTGCTGGTCCAGAACGACTTCGTGTCGAGCGTGTCGCACGAGCTACGCACACCGATCACGTCGATCAACCTGTTGATCGAGTCGCTCCGAGACGGCCGACTCGAAGATGCCGATCGCACGCAGGTGCTGTCGCTGCTCGGACGCGAGACCAAGCGGCTCGAGCAACTCGTCAATCGCGTGCTCGAGCTGTCGCGACTGCAGTCGAGCCATTTCTACGCGCGCGAGCGGCTCGATGTGGCGAGCCTGGTCGAGGAAGCGATCGCCGCGTTCGATGCGCAGACGCTCTCGAATCCGACCAAGATCGAGCGCCGCATCGAGGCAGGACTCACCGTGGTCGGTGACCGGCCCACGCTGGTCAGCGCACTCGCGAACCTGCTGACCAACGCGTGGAAGTACACCGAGGACAACAAGCAGATCGCGATCGAGGGCACGTCGAGTCCGCGCTGGGTCGAGTTGATCGTGCGCGACAACGGGCCGGGGATCAAACGCGACGAGCAGCGCGCGATCTTCGAGCAGTTCTCGCGCGGCCGCGCAGCGCATGAAGGTGGCGCCACCGGGGTCGGCCTCGGGTTGTCGTTCGTCCGCGCGATCGTGCGCGGGCATCGCGGCAAGATCGATCTCCAGTCGAGCCCGGGCGACACCGCGTTCCGGATCCGGATCAAGCGCCGCCGTGAACCCAAGCCGGCGCCGGCGCCGCTCTACGAGGCGCGCACGTGAGTCGAATCTTGATCGTCGAGGATGACGAGGCGATCGCCACGGGCCTGGCGCTGAACCTCAAGCTCTCCGGCCGCACTACTCACATCGCGCGCGATGGCGAGTACGCGATCGCGGCGGCGACCAGCGAGGACTTCGCGCTGATCCTGCTCGATATCAACCTGCCGAAGAAGAATGGCCTCGAGGTGCTGTCCACCCTGCGCGCCACCGATAACCTGGTGCCGGTGATCGTGCTGTCGGCGCGCGACGGCGAGTTCGACAAGGTGGCCGCGCTCCGGCTCGGCGCCGACGACTACGTCACCAAGCCGTTCGCCCTCGCCGAGTTGATGGCGCGCGTCGAGGCCGTGCTCCGGCGCACCGGCCAGACCACCGCCATGCCGGTCGCGATCCCCGATCCGTCGTTGACGTTCGGCGAGATCGTCATCGATCTCGCGCAGCGCACCGCCACGCGCGCTGGCGAGGAGATCAAGCTGACGCATCTCGAGTTCGAGTTGCTGATCTTCTTCGTGCGCCATCCGAGCCAGGTGTTCTCGCGTAACCAGCTGTTCGCCATGGTCTGGGGGCAGTCGGCCGGTTCGGTGCGCACCGTCGATAACTTCGTCGGGCAGCTGCGCAAGCGGTTCGAGGTCAATCCCGAGCAACCGCGCCACTTCATCACCGTTCGCGGCTCCGGTTATCGCTTCGACCGGTGATACCGTAGCGGGATGGGCGAGACGATCTTCTCGAAGATCCTACGCGGCGAGATTCCCTGCCACCGAATCTACGAAGACGAGCACGTGCTCGCATTCCTCGACATCAACCCGATCTCGCGAGGCCACACCCTGGTGATTCCGCGCGAGCCGGCCGAGACGCTGGTCGACCTGTCCGCCGAATCCTCCGCGGCGATCGGTCGCGTGCTACCGCGGATCGCCCGCGCCGTGCTCGAGGCCACCGGCGCGAAGGACTTCAACGTCCTCCAGAACAACGGCACCGCGGCACACCAGGCGGTGCTCCACGTCCACTTCCACATCATCCCGATGCACGCCGATGGCAGCGGTCTCGGGATCGCGTGGCGCCCGGGCACGCTCGAGGATGGTGAGGCGCTCGCCGGCTCGATCGCGGGCAAGCTGTGAGAGCGATCGTCCTCGCGTCGCTGCTCGTCATCATGACGAGCGGCTGCTTGATGACGCGCTACCTGGCGCAAGGCGCGCATGGTCAGCTCGAGCTGCTCGGTAAGGCCGAGAAGATCGAGGACGTGATCAAAGACCCGAATACGCCGACCCGCACCGCGATGCTGCTCGCCGCGATTCCGGAGATCCGCAAGTACGGCCAGACCTACGGGCTGAACATCAAGCACAACTACAAGCACTACGTCTGGCTCGGTCGGCCCGCTGCGGTGTGGTTCGTCGGTGCCGCCGATCCACTCGCGTTCAAGCCGCTGCGCTGGTGCTTCCCGATCGTCGGTTGCTTCGCCGGTCTCGGTTGGTTCGACGAGGACGAGGCGGTGCAACAGAAGATCGCGCTCGAGAGCAGGGGCTACGACGCGATCGTCCGTCCCGCGGGTGCGTACTCGACCGGTGGCTGGTTTCCCGACCCGGTGCTGTCGTCGATGCTGTCCGGCGGCGAGGATGCCTATCCGTCGCTCGCGAACGTGATCCTCCACGAGTCGGTGCATGCCACGGTGCTCGTCCCCGATCAGCCGTTCTTCAACGAGAGCTTCGCGTCGTACGTCGCCGATGTGCTCACCGATCACTGGGTCCAGGTGCACTTCGGTCGCGGCTCCAACGAGGAGCTCGCGTGGTCGCTCGGTCAGGCGCTCAGCCTCCCGCGTGCCGCGCGGCAGCTCCGGACCTACACGGAGCTCAAGAAGCTGTACGACTCGAAGCTCCCCCGCGAGCAGAAGCTCAAAGAGAAGGACCGGATCATCGACGAGCTGGTCGCCGATCTCCGGATCCGCCGCCGCCCCAACAACGCCTCCCTCACCGAGACCCGCGTCTATAACGGCGGCCTCGCTCCCATCATCGAGGCACACCGGGCGTGCGGCGATCTCCGTAGGTTGGTGCTCGCGGGTCGCACGCTGAAACGCAGTGATTTCCAGAAGAAGCTCCAGGAAGATCTGCGTCCGATCGGCAAGCTCCTCGCCGAGCGGTGCATGGCGATCAAGAGCTGAGCGCCTATAGAAGAATCAACAAACTGGCGCCCTGTACACCGGATCCCCATTCTGGGTATCCATCCACGGGAGGATCGTCATGCGTCTGTACGCCGTTGCACTCTGTCTGTTGATCGCCGCCACTTCCACGTCGGAAGCCAAGCCGCGAAAACAGTCGAGTAGTAAGCGCGAACGGCGCAAGGTGGACGAGTCCCGCAACGCCGACGTCGCCGTCAGCGACGACGACGCTCCTCGCAAGCGACGCGGCAAGCGCTCGCTGTCAGGCAGCTCGCCCCAGTCCTACGGGGCACCATGGAACGGCTTCCTCAAGAACCCGGTCCAGCTCCGGCTCGGCGAGGGCGCGTTCATCCGCCGGCCATATCGCGCGTTCGGCACCCGCACCACCGTCGACTTCACCAAGCAGGCGATCGAGGAGACGCGAGAGCTACATCCGAAGACGCACGTGCTCGCAGTCGGCGATCTGTCGGCGCACTTCGGTGGTCCTGTCAGCGATCACCGCTCGCATCAGTCGGGTCGCGACGTCGACCTCGGCCTGTTCTACAAGAAGAAGCCGGTGGGTTATCCGAACGCCTTCATCGACGGCACCGAGGCGAACCTCGACACGCCCGCGATGTGGACGCTGATCAACAAGCTGACGCGCACCGCGAACAAGGACGGCGGCGTGTGGGCGATCTTCCTCGACTACAACGTCCAGGGCGTGATCTACAAGTGGGCGAAGCGCCACGGCGTGTCGGACGATCGGCTCGATCGCGTGTTCCAGTATCCGCACGGCCAGTGGGCAAACCAGGGCATCGTGCGCCACTACCGGAACCACGCGCATCACATCCACGTGCGGTTCAAGTGCACGAAGGCCGAGACGAGCTGCCGGTGATCACGCCTTCGCGTAGCGCGCAACCAGCTCGCGAAGCTGGGTGAGTGCGACGGGCTTCTTGAGGACCGGCAGGGCGGTGGTGTCGACGAAGGTCTGGGTCTTCGTCGTGAACACACCGCCGGTCATGAACACGATGTGCTGATCGACGTCTGGGAATCGCGCGCGCAGCGTCTCGTAGACCACTGGACCCGAGATCTCCGGCATCATCAGGTCGCACAGCACCAGATCGGGCTGTAGTGCCTCGTACCGCGCGATGCCGTCGGCGCCGCTGGTCGACACCTCGACCTCGCAGTTCCCGAGCACCCGCTTGATCGCTCGACCCACCGCGGCTTCGTCGTCGATGACGAGGACGCGCACGCGCTGTTGCATCGTCGCGGGCTCGAGCGCCGCAGCGACGACCTGCTTGGTCGGCGGGAACGTGATGCGGATCGTCGTGCCGCGTTCATCACTATCGACGTGAATCGTGCCACCTGCACCGGTGACCACCGAGTGGCAGTAGTAGAGGCCGAGACCACCACCGAAGCCGTCGACCCGGGTCGAGAAGAACGGTTCGAACATGCGGCTCTTCGTGTCGTCGCTGAGGGTGACGCTGGCCGCGACCATCTCGACAAGCGCATGCCCGTCGGGTGCGGTGAGGGTCCGCACGATCATCCGCGGAGTGGAGCTCACCTCGAGCTCACGCGCGAGGTGGATGAGCAAGTTCACCATCGCCTGCGTCAGCTTGGAGCGCGCGATCCGGATCGCCGGTGCGGGGGCGGCCTCGATCGAGATCTCGGCGCGATGCCGGATCTCGTTGTACGCGAGCGTGACCGCGTGCTGGAGCGCGCGATCGACCGCGACATCCTCGATCGCATCCGCTCGCGACAACGCGGCGAGGTCACCGACGATCGCCTCGATCCGCGAGACGCTCCCCTGCATCTCCTCGACGAGCGCGGGCAGCTCCGCTGGGTCCGTGTCGGCGAGTAGGGCGAGGTTGAGCCGCACCACCGTCAGGGGATTGTTGATCTCGTGCGCGAGACCGGAGGCGAGGGAGCCAGCGACCGCCATGCGATCGGCAGCCTGCAGCCGCACGTGCAGCGCTTGCTGCGACGCTGTGAGGTCGCGGCCAGACCACATCAACGCCACATCACCCTCGAACCAGATCCTGCGCGGTTCGGCGAGCTCGAATGTCACGCCCGTGCCATCGCTGCGCGTCAGCGTGATCGGATGCGGACCGACCATCGGCGGTCCGTCGGCGCGTACCGAGCTGAGCTCGCGCTGCTCGAGGATCTCGGCCAGGCGCTCGAGCGATGCCTGCGAGGTGAGCTCCGCGATGCGTCGCCCGACCAGACGCTTGGTCTCGATCGCGAGCAGGGTCGCGAGTGCGGGGTTCGCGTACGCGATCGTCCCCATGCGATGGAGCAGGATCGGATCGGCGCTGGTGTCGAGGATCTCCCGGAGCTCTCGATCGCGGGTCGCCTCGAGGGACAGCCGCAGCGACTCGGCAAGTGCCGTCATCCGCAACCGCATGTACAGCACGAACCCGCCCAGCACGGCTGACGTGAACAGAGCGAGGATTGCCTCGGACAGGACGATCTCGATCCCGAAGGCGAGCGTGAGGATCGACCACGCGACCACGCTGGCCGCGACGAAAGCGAGCCACCACGACACCGTCGGCATCAGGATGCCGGCCGCGATCATGGTGAACGCGAAGCCCAGGCCATGGAGATAGGACTGCGACCAGGCGTATTCGGCCGAGACGTTCGCGATCACCACCGTGATGACGACGGCGATCGCTCCATGGACCCGCCGCAGCGAGCCGCGCCGTCGGGCGACCCGCGCGAGGAGCACGAAGACCACGGACGACAGCGCCGTGACTGCCGCGATGGCTTGCGCTTGCGCGGCGTACAGCACGCTGAAGCCGCCGTAGATCGCGGCACCACCCATCGTCATCTTCGGCAGCAGCAGTCCGGTCGCCGCGATCATCGTCCTCGCGACGTGAGCGCGATCGACAGCGACCGTGGGTAGCCATGGAGCGTCAAGACTCAAAGTGAGATCCTTGGCGAGGGGTTGGTCTTGAAACGCATGCGGCGGATCGACTCGATGGAGCGGACGAGGACCTGCGGGATCACCAGACGCACCGTGGTCCCTCGGCCGACCGTGCTCTCGACGGCGAGCGTGCCGTTGGCCTCGTGAACGATCTCGCGGGATACCCAGAGGCCAAGTCCCACCCGATCGCTCGAGGTCGTGAAGAAGGGTTCGAAGATCCGTGTGAGCAGCGGCTGCGGAATACCGATGCCCTCGTCGCGTACCGAGATCTCGACCATGCAGTCGACCACTGCTGTCGCGATGTGGAGCTCACCGCCCTCCGGCATCGCATCTCGGGCGTTGAGGGCGAGGTTGATGATCAACTGATCGAGCTCGTGGCTGCGGACGCGGATCGCGGAGTCGCCCGCGGCCAGGTGCATCGAGATCTTGATGTGACTGCCGACGATCGGGCCGAGCATCTTGGCCAGCGTGGACAGCGCGGCGTCAGGGACCGCGTTGGTCGTCTCGGTGTTGGTACGGCCGAACCGCGTCAGCTGGCGAGACAGCGTCTGGATCTGCGCCGTCGCGAGCTGCAGTTCGTCCAGGTGAGCCGCGGCAGGCGACGTGGCGTGCACCTCCGATCGGAGGAAGTCGATGCCGTACTCGAGAGTGGTGAGGATGTTGTTGAGGTCGTGCGCGATCGAGCTCGCCAGCGTGCCGAGCATCTCGCAGTCCTGTGATTTGACGAGGGTTGCCGCGTACTCGTCCCGCTCCCGCGCGAAGTGCACGCCGACACGCGACGCGGCGCGACCCCCGAACACGAGGAGTGCGAGGAGTGCGAGCAGCATGGCGAACTGCTCGTCGACGAACATCTCCGGCGACTGGTCGGGGAGCGAGGTCGTGCCGGTGAGCGCGAGGACGGCGACGACGACGATCTGCACGATCACCGCCCCGCTCCAGAACGTCGTGAAGTAGCGAAACTCGCGCTGCTGCGCCCCGAAAATCGGAATCAGGGTCGTCCAGATCAGGACCTCGGGTCGGAAGCCTCCGCTGATCACGGCGATCGCGGTGACGGCGCTGAACGGGATCGCCGCGAACACGAACGAGGCGACCTCCGGTGACCGCGTGAGACGAACGAGCAGCGGGACGGTCAACGCCAGCGCGCCGCCCACCAGCAAGAGGATCGCGTTCGGAGTCGGCCCGAACGTTCGCAGCTGCTGTGCCGCGAACAGCCACCAGATCGGCACGCTCCCCAGGCTGAGCGTCACCAGCACCGCGCCCCATAGCCGCATGCGCGAATTGACGATGTCGCCCACGAACCAGTCGAGCACTGCGTGGCGTTGCGGGTTCGGCTTGCGCTCCGTCTCGATCGCGCGATGCACCACCTTCGGTCGCGTCGGGATCGGACGAGAGTGGCGATCGGCGAGCGGCAGTCGAAGCGTCATCGTCGTGCCGTGACCCAGGGTGCTGGTGGCAGTCAGCGTGCCGCCGCAACCGGAGGCGATCGAGCGACAGATCCAGAGACCGAGCCCAGTTCCCGAGTCGGGACCCTTGGTCGAGTAGAACGGCTCGAAGATATGGTCGAGCACGCCGAGCTCGATGCCGACGCCGCGATCACGCACCTCGATGATCAGCTGGTCCTCGATCACCTTCGTCGCGACGGCGATGTCTCCGCCGTTGGGCATCGCGTCGCGTGCGTTGACGACCAGATTGACCAGCACCTGATCGAGCTGGTTCGCGTCGCACAGGATGTGACGCTTGGGAGCGTCGAGCTCCAGCCGCAACACCGAGGCGCCCGTCAGTCGGCGCAGACTCCGGCCGAGCGCTTCCATCGCGACATCGACCTCGACGAGCTCGATGGTCTCGGAGTCGCCTTGGCCGAGCCGCTCGAGCTTCTTCGAGAGTGCCTTGCTGCGCATCACCGTCTGGTGCATGTCGTCGAGCTCGACGCCGTGGTCGGTATCGACGAGGCTCTCGGAGAGCAGCTGCAGCGAGTAATCGATCGACATCAACGCGTTGTTGAAGTTGTTCTCGATGCTGCCGGCGAGCTTGCCGAGGGCGTTGAGCTTCTGCGCCTGCAGCAGGGCGCGTTGATAGACATCGCGAGACTTCGCGAGCTCGTAGGTCACGCCCGCGGTCTGGTGGCTGACGGCCAACATCACCGCGAGCCAGCCGATCAAGCTCGCGAGCTGCAGGAAGATCGAATGGTCACCGGCACCCGGCGCGAGCGCGTGCCAGCCGAGATCCAGCGCGAGCACCAGGAGCACCGGCACGACAGTGCGCAACGCGCGCCGCGCCACGAGCGCCAGCGGGATGCCCCACATCAGGGCGTGGAATGCGAAGCCGCCGGTCAGGTATGCCGCGAACGCGATGCCGGCGAAGCCGATCACGAAGCGCGCATGGGGTCGGGAACCGGCCATCCCTCGCTGATTCGACCGGTTACGCCGGACCCTCGGCTAGCTTTCGGCTAATTCGTGCTCGGCGCAGCTAACCAGCTGATCAAGTTCGATAAATGCGGAACGTATCGGTTGGTCAGGCGGCGTCGGCGATCGACGCGGCTTCGTCTGGTTCCGCGATGTTGTCTCGGATGTGGGCAGGGACGGCGTGGAGATCCCAGACCAGGCCGACCACGGAGAGCGCGCGCAGCACGTAGTAGGTGCAGTCGATCTCCCACCAGAAGAAGCCCTGACGCGCGGCGACTTGGTAGTGGTGATGGTTGTTGTGCCAGCCTTCACCCATCGTGACGATGGCGAGGACGGGGTTGTTGCGGGAATCGTCCGAGGTCTTGTAGCGGCGGTTGCCCCAGTAGTGGGACAGGGAGTTGATCGTGAAGGTGCCGTGCCAGCACAACACCGTCGACACCGCGAACGCCCAGGTCAGCGCGAAGAACCCGCCGAGCAAGAAGGTCACGACGGCGAGGCCGACGACCGGCACCACCCAGTACGTGTTGAGCCAGCGCAGCTCGGGATACTTCGCAAAGTCTTTGATCTTCGAGTAGTCGGTCTCCTCGAGATCGCGTGACAGGATCCAGCCGTGGTGCGCCCACCAGAACCCGGACTGCACGACCGAGTGCAGATCGCCGGGCTCGTCGGACAGCTTGTGATGGATCCGGTGATGCGCGGCCCACCATAGCGGACCTTTTTGTGCGGTGAACGTTGCGCCGAGCGCGAGCAAGAACTGGAACGGGCGCGACGTCTTGTACGAGCGATGCGAGAAGTACCGATGGTACGCACCGGTGACGAAGAAGATCCGCGGCACGTAGCAGGCGAGGGCGAGCAGGAGCCCGAGCCACGAGAACCCGCAGACGATGACGCCGACGATCGCGAGGATGTGGACGCCCCAGTACGGGATCGTCAGCGCGTTGAAGTAGACGCGGAAGAAGCCCTTGGACTGAGCGGCCTCGACGGCGTTCATGGGAGGACCCTAGCGCGGGTCGCTTTGTCGTGTGGAGGACAATTCGGTCATTCTTGGGGCTAAGGCCCCACACCCCTATCCGTCATGGGCGCGCGCACCGTGGTGATCGGGTCCGCGCTGGCGGACTTCGTGTGGCCGCGTGTCACGAAGGCCGTGACCACGGCGGCGATCGTGAACGCGAGCGCGCAGGCAGCGATCGGTACGACGCGGCGCTTCCGCGGGGCCTCGGGAAACTGCACCGGATCGGGTGGCACCAGCATCATCCCCGAGTCGTTCCGCGCGTAGGGCAGGCGGATCATGTCCGCCGCCACCGGCATCATCGTCGCGGCGACGCCGGGCGACACCGCACCGAGGTACTGCAGCGCGGTCTGGACCTCCGCCATGGTCTGCGGGCGTGCGGCGGCATCCTTCGCGAGCATCCGTGCGATCAGATCGTCGAGCGCTTCGGAGACCTCGGGAGACAGCATGCGAGCGCGCGGTGGGATGCCGCGCTGGTGACCCTCGATGATCTGGCGGAGATCGCCGTCGAAGGGCGGGCGACCGGTGACCAGCTCGAACAGCACGCAGCCGAGCGAGTAGATGTCGCTGCGCTGATCGATCAAGGCGGCGGAGCGGCACTGCTCGGGCGACATGTAGCGCGGCGTGCCGAACACCGTGTTCATCATCGTGTGCTTGCTCGCGCCGATCCGTGCGAGCCCGAAGTCGAGCACCTTGACGCGCTCACCCGACGGCACCGCCGGATCCGGCACGAGGTAGATGTTGTCGGGCTTGAGATCGCGATGCAGCACGTCGGCGCGGTGCGCGGCGTCGATCGCCGATGCGATCTGGCGCGCGATCTCGATCGCCGAGGACGGCGCGAGCTTGCCGCTCCGTGCGAGCCGCGAGGTCACGCTCTCGCCCTGCAGCAGCTCGAGCACGATGTATGCGCTGTCACCGATGCCGGTCGCGACCTTGCCGCAATCGAGCACGGTGACGATGCCGGGGTGGAGGATGCGCGCCGAGGCACGGGCCTCCTGGAGGAACCGGTGGAGGATGTCGCCGTTGGTCTGGTGCGACGGGTGGAGGATCTTGATCGCGACATCGCGGTCGAGGTCGAGGTCACGCGCGACGAAGACCAGACCGAACGTGCCCTGACCGAGCTTATCTCCGAGCTCGTACTTCCCGATCCGACCCCCAGGCGCCAGCGCAAAACCATTGGGTTGCGAGCCGGTTCCGACGGATTCCTGAGGCTGTCGGCCCGTCTGGAGATGCAACACGCCCGTGTCAGCGTCGTCGTGGCGGCGGTCGACATCGACCGAGGTCCTATCCGAATCGACCACTTGGACCAGCAGTTCGATCTCGCCGCCTCCGTGCGCCACGCGAATGCGCTGTGGGGTCGACGAGGGTCGCTGCCGACGGACGCGCTGAAGTGCTTGGCTCACGCCCGGAGCGAGTGCATGGCGCGTGCCTTCACGGTAGCGTCCGCCCGTCATGAAGATGAAATACAAGTCGCTGGGTAGCTCGGGTGCGAAGGTCTCCACGCTCTGCCTCGGCGCGATGACGTTCGGCGAGGCCGACGAGAAGTCGTTCATGCACAAGGTCGGCTCGGACGAGGCGACTGCGCACGCCGTGCTCGACGCCGCACTCGCCGCGGGAATCAACTTCATCGATACCGCCGACGTCTACGGCCAGGACGGCCTCTCCGAGCGCGTGCTCGGTGGCTGGTTCGCGGCACGCGGGAACCGCGACAAGGTGGTCCTCGCGACCAAGTTCCGGTTCTCGATGGGCGAGGGCCCGAACCGCAGCGGCGCGTCGCGCTACCGGATCGTCAAGTGTGTCGAGGACTCGTTGCGCAGGCTGCAGACGGATCGCATCGACCTCTATCAGATCCACATGCAGGACATCACCGTCCGCGAGGAGGAGACGCTGCGCGCGCTCGACGATCTGGTGAGCGCCGGCAAGCTCCTCTACATCGGCTGCTCGAACTACGCGGCATATCGGCTGATGAACAGCCTGAACCTGTCGCGCAAGAATTCGTGGGCGTCGTACGTCACGCTGCAGGCGCAGTACAGCCTGATCTGTCGCGACATCGAGCGCGAGCACGTGCCGCTGTGTCGCGAGGAAGGCCTCGGCATCCTGCCGTGGTCGCCGTTGGCGGGCGGCTTTCTCACCGGCAAGTTCGAAAAGGACAGCCCACCGCCCAAGGGCACGCGGCTCGGCGAGAAGGCCGAGCGGTTCGAGCGCTACAACCTCGAGCGCAACTGGAAGGTGATCGATGCCGTGCGTGCGGTGGCGACCGAGATCAACTCGACGCCGTCGGCAGTCAGCCTCGCGTGGTTGCTCGCGAAGCCGCAGGTGACGTCGGTGATCTTCGGTGCGCGCAACCTCGAGCAGCTGAACGCGAACCTCGCGGCGGTCGAGCTCGAGCTCTCGAAGCAGCACCTCGACGTGCTCGATCAGGCCTCGGCATTCGACCTCGGCTACCCGTACAGCTTCATCCAGCAGACCCAGCAGATCTGGTAGCGCTCTCTATCGAGGGTCGTAGCCTTCCTTGATGCAGATCTGCGCGAGGTTCGTCTTGCCGATCGCATCGAAGAGCTTCTTGGCTCGGGGGAACAGACGGGCGCGACACGCCGCGAGGTACGCCTTCGTCTTGGTCTCGGGCCGGCACCTGACAACCTTCTCGAAGGCAGCGAGCGCCGCTGCGAAGCTGCCCACGCTCAGTGCGTCATCGCCGCGGCGGTTCTCGGCATCGATCGTCTCGCGATCGCAGGCCTCGAGTGGCGTCGGTAAGCCATCGGGCGCTTCCGGACGCGATGTCCCACGAGCGCACGGGCGTGCGGTCAGGCGTGCTTGCTCGGCCAGCTTCGCGCCGAACTTCGACTCGATCACGCGCAGCCTCGCCGCGTGTCCAGCACAGTCTCGGATCGCGTTGAGGTCGCCGACCACCCGATCGATCAACGGGCCTTTCGCCGCGTCGTAGATCCTGCGTGCGGGCCCGCTGTACACCGAGTCCTCGGGGATCTCGTCGACGAGTGCGGAGGCGTGCGCGAAGTCCTCGAGCTTGATCGCCGTTGCGAGGTCGCGAAGCTTCACCTCGAGGCGAGCCTCGGTTGTTGCGCGACGCACGAACGCTTCGCCCTCCAAGGGAAACAGCTTGCCGAGCTCGTGCCCGCAGTCCGCGAGCTGGACCCAGTTCTGGTTGGCCTGCGCGGTCGTGCAGTCGGCTCGCGTCTTCGCCGTGAGTTGCGCGGGCGTCGCGACGGCCGCGTCGGGCTCGGGGAGCGCGGCATCGATGACAACCACGCGCGTCGGAGGCGGAGCTGGCGGTGACGGCTCGCCGCGATGCGCCGCCTTGCGCAGCACGAGGTACATGACGAGGCACGACACCACCGCCGCGCTGACGCCGATCGCGAGCCGTAACCACGGCGGAGTCGACTTGCTCCGCGTCGGCAGCGTCGGCTCGAACTGCGCCCGCTCGACGACGCGCGGCGCGAGCTTGGACGGCTTCGTGGTGTGAAAGTCGTCCTCGAGATCCTGGACCGTGTCGTCCTCACCACTCGGCTTGAGCCGGAGCGTCGGCTCGTCGGTGGTCGGGCCCAGCGGAACGTGCGGCGTGGTCTTGTCTTCTTCGGGTGTGGTCTTCGCACGCTTCTTCGGTGCAAGCGACGTGAACACTGCGTCGAGCGCTTCGTCGACGATCCGCATCGTCCGCGGGCGCGCGTCCGGATCCTTCGCGAGCATCCGCACGATCAGCTCGTCGAGCGCCGCCGGGATCGACGGCACGATCTCGCGCGGCGGCGTGATCGGCTGGGTCTGGTGCGCGACCAGCACATCGCCAATGTCACCGGTGAACGGCGGCTTGCCGCACACCAGCTCGTAGAGCAGACAGCCGAGCGCGTAGATATCGGTGCGGTGATCCACCTTGGCCGCGGCGCGCGCCTGCTCGGGCGACATGTAGCGCGGCGTACCGAGCATCATCTGCGAATGGGTGTTGGGATTCTCGTCGGGATCCGGCTCGCGCAGCTTCGCGACCCCGAAGTCGAGGATCTTGACGCGCTCGCCGCCGACCACGGCCGCGTCCTTCACCAGGAACACGTTGTCGGGTTTGAGATCGCGATGGATGATGCCTGCCTCGTGCGCGACCTGAAGTGCTGAGGCGAGCTGGCGGGCGATTCCGATCGCCGCGAGCGGTGGCAGCTTCCCGCGCGAGGCGATGCGAGCGCCGAGACTCTCGCCGCGCAACAGCTCCATCACGATGTACGCGGTGCCGTCGAGCCTCTGTCCGGTCCCCTCGACGATGCCGCACTCGAACACGGTGACGATGCCCGGGTGCCCGATCTTGGCGCACGCCCGCGCTTCTTGAAGAAACCGCTGCACCACCTGCGTGCGGGTCATGAACTCGGGGCGCAGGAACTTGATCGCGACCTCGCGCCCTAGCTCGTTGTCGTACGCGCGATGGACGACGCCGAACCCGCCCTTCCCGAGCCGTTCGCCGACCTCGTAGCGGCCGATCCGGACCCCGACGGTGCTCGGCCTCACGAGCGCATCGGCACCCCGCCGATGTAGTCGCGCTTCCCGAGCACGTGCATGCCGTGAGCGTACTACCAGCGGCGACAGAGCTCACGAGAGCAGCGCGCGAAGTGCGATCTGCGCGTCGCCGGCCTGGAACACGGTGATCTCGTCGAGTTGACGCCCATCGACGAGCCCGGCGGCGAGCTTGCCGAGTCCTGGCACCTCTCGGGTGACCTCGGCGACGAGCTCCTCGTCGAGCGTGCACGCGACGAGTGCATTGATGTGGGTGCCGCGGCGCAGCTTGCTGACCGTCAAGGTGACCGGTACGTGGATGCAGACGATGTCGCAGGCGAGCGCCTCCGTGATCGTCGCCGGTGCGCCGAACGCCGTGACGTGCGAGCCGTCGATGGTGGCGCACCGCACCTCGCGCGGTGAGAACCACGTCCCGTGCGCATCGACGGAGAGCTGCGCGTGGGGGACCTGATCGGGCGACGCGATGATCAGCCCCATCGTCCTCGGCGTCCCGACCGCGAGGTAGCGCGATGCCACCGCACCGAGCGCGGCGAGCGCGCGCGGTAGATCGGGGTTTGCGATCGGGGGGTGCGTCGGTTGGCTCCAGTTCGCAGGGCGCGTGGCTTCGGTGACGTACGCGCGCTCGACGGCGAACACCCAGTCCACTAGAACTCCGCTTGGCGCGGTGCGCGCGGATACGGGATCACGTCGCGGATGTTCTCGACACCGGTCGCGTAGATGATCGCGCGCTCGAAGCCGAGCCCGAACCCGGCGTGCGGCACGGTGCCGTAGCGGCGCAGGTCGCGGTACCACCAGTAGTCGTTCGCGTGCAGCCCCATCTGGGCGATCCGCGCGTCGAGCACGTCGAGCCGCTCCTCGCGCTGGCTGCCGCCGATGATCTCGCCGATGCCCGGAGCGAGGACGTCCATCGCGGCGACGGTCTTCCCGTCGTCGTTCTGGCGCATGTAAAACGCCTTGATGTCCTTCGGGTAGTTGATGACGGCGACCGGGCCCTTGATGACCTTGTCGGTCAGAAACTTCTCGTGCTCGCTCTGCAGATCGATCCCCCACGTCACGGGGAACTCGAACTTCTCGCCGGACTTCTGAAGCTCCGTGATCGCATCGCCGTAGTCGAGGCGCGCGAACTTGCTCTCGATCATCTGCGTCAGCCGCGCGATGCACTCCTTGTCGACGAACTTCTCGAAGAACGCCATGTCGTCGGCGCGCTCTGTGAGCAGCGTCTTGAAGATGTACTTGAGGAAATCCTCGGCGAGCTGCGCATCGGCCGCGAGATCCGCGAACGCGATCTCGGGCTCGATCATCCAGAACTCGGAGAGGTGGCGGCGCGTGTTGGAGTTCTCGGCGCGGAACGTGGGGCCGAACGTGTAGACCTTCGACAGCGCGAGGCAGTAGGTCTCGACGTTGAGCTGCCCCGAGACGGTGAGGTGCGCCTCTTTCCCGAAGAAGTCCTTGTCCCAGTCGACCTTGCCGTCGGGTGTGCGCGGCGGGTTCGCGGCATCGAGCGTCGAGACGCGGAACATCTGCCCGGCGCCCTCGGCATCCGAGCCCGTGATGATCGGTGTGTGGATCCAGAAGAAGCCGTGCTCGTGGAAGTAGCGATGCACCGCCTGCGCGAGGGAGTGCCGCACGCGCGTGACGGCGCCGATGATGTTGGTCCGCGGCCGCAGGTGAGCGACCTCGCGGAGGTACTCCATCGTGTGTCGCTTCGGCTGCATCGGGTAGTGGTCCGGGTCGTCGACCCAACCCACGACCTCGATCGTGTCGGCCTTGATCTCGACTTGCTGGCCCTTGCCCTGCGACGCGACGAGCTCGCCGATCGCACGGACCGCGCAGCCGGTGGTGAGCTTGAGCACGTCGGTCTGGTAGTTCGCGAGCTCGGCAGGTGCGACGACCTGGATCGGGTCGTGGCAACTGCCGTCGTGGACGGCGAGGAAGGACAGCCCGGCCTTGGAGTCGCGACGCGTGCGAATCCAGCCCTCGACCGTGACCTTGGCCCCGACTGCAACCACGCCCGCGAGCAGCTGGCTCACACGAGTCGACATCTAGCGCTCGGCATCCTTGCTGCCGACCACGGTGAGGTTGGCGCCGATCTGCACCGACACCGGTTTACCGTCGATCTCGACCACGATCTTGCTGTTCAGGTACCAGCCGAAGCTGCCGGTCGAGAACGTCTTGACGTCGGCGAGCTGGTCCTGGCCGTTGATGGTGATCTTGAGCGCCTGCGCCTTCTCGGTGAACTGGGTGAGGGAGACGGGGCACGTGGTCTTGGGAGGCATCGGCGGCATTCTCACCAGAAACCGGGGACCCGCGCTACACTGGGACCCGTGCGGTTTTCGATCAGCTTCGCGATCGTCGTTCTCACGGCGTGCGGCGACCGTCCCAAGCAGAGCTTGGATGGCGGTGGCGATGTCGACATCCCTGGCGACGACGGGCAGACGCAGCCACCGAATGACGCCCAAGGATGCGGCTCGCTGACGGCAACCTTGCGCGACTTCCAGATCGCGCATCCCGACTTCGAGGACTTCTTGGGCGACGATCGCGGCATCGTCTCGATCGATCTAGGTGCCGACAACAAGCCGGTCTACGCGGCAGCAAGCACCACGCCCACCACGACGGGTGCGGCCAACTACGACCAGTGGTATCGCGACGTCGCCGGCACCAACATGACGTCGACGAAGGCGCTGCCGCTCGTCGAGGCGCCGGCAGGCACCTTCACGTTCGCCGACAACGCGTTCTTCCCGCTCGACAACCTCGGCTTCGGCAACGAAGGCAACGCGCACAACTTCCACTTCACGACCGAGATCCACAGCACGTTCAAGTACAACGGCGGCGAGATCTTCCAGTTCACCGGCGACGATGACGTCTGGGTGTTCGTCAACAAGAAGCTCGCCCTCGATCTCGGCGGCGTCCACGGCGTCGAGCAGGACACGGTCGACTTCGATGCCAAGGCCGCGGCGCTCGGCATCACGGTCGGCAACACGTATCAGCTCGACGTCTTCCACGCCGAGCGTCACACCGTCGAGAGCAACTTCAAGATGGTGACGACGATCGACTGCTTCATCATCCAGTGACTACTTGATCTCGATCTGTTCCGGATCGGTCTCTTGCTTCGGCTTCCCGTCGGGCTCGATCGGGCGCACGACCGGCTGCACGCGACCGGCCTTGTCCTTGAGCTCGGTGCAGCGAGTCACGCGGTTGTTGCCGAAGCTCGCCGAGTACCAGTAGACGATCGCGAGCGCGAGCAGGGGCCCTGCGTAGTACGCGGTGAAGTGATCGTAGCGGTCTCGCTCGGTCGTGTACTGCAGGATGAGGCCGCCACCCATCGCGCTGATCGCGGCCGCGCCCCCGATCGCGTCGAGCGAGGGGAGCAGCGCGGACTCGTTGCACTTGATCTGCTCGGGCCGCATCGTCGCCGGGTCGATCGATTTCGAGGGCGCGCGAACGCCGACAAAGGAACAGCCGGCGAGCGCGGTAGCGAGGACAGCGGACCGCATCGCCAAATTGTCCCGCGAACCTGACCGAGACGCCACTTCGCGGAGGGCTACGCACGGGGATGCCGTCCTGGGCACCCAGGTACGGGGTAGGCTGTCCCCATGAGCTTCGATGGCTGGCTCGACGCGCGAGACGGCGAGACGCTGGCGCGCGAATGGGAGACCCTCGGCGCCGTCAAGGTCGAGCTCGGCGTGCATCCGACGTTCGTCCTCGGGATCCGTCCGGAGGGCGCGGCGCTACTAGCCTCCGCCTGGCTCGGCGGTTCGCCGGATCAGTTCGCCTGGTTCATCGAGGAGGATGGAACCCAGACCCCGGTCCGGCCGCCGCCCATCTTCACCGGTGGACGTGACGTGGCTCGGTGTTTCGTCGACGGGCACGTGCTCAGCACGGAGGCCGCCCTTGCCGAGAACTGGACGATCTACCAGGTGCTGGCAGGCACGCGGGGTATCCAGTTCGTCACGGTCGATTATTTCTACGGCGAGCAGACGCGGGACGGATCGGGGGGTGGCGGCGGAAGGGCGAGCATCGTGCGGCTGTTCGATCGCAGCACGGCGCGAGGTGTGTCGCTGAAGCTGTGGTCGAACGAGGCGTACACGATCGGCGAGCCCGTCGACCTCTCTCCACTCGACCTGTTCGCACTTCGCGTCGACTACAAGTTGCCGTGGCAGACCCTCGAGCTCGCCGCCGTGCGTGGCCTGGTCGCGCAGATCACCGCCGATCTCGACGCGCACTTCGACACCAGCGCGGAGTGGGAGGGCGGCGTGACCCGCGACGAGGTGATCGAGAACGCGGAGTACAACTTTCGCACGCGGCGGCGAGAATTCGTGTTTCGTGCCGGGTCCTACTCGGTCGAGCTGGGCGAGAACCTCGACCCCGACATCGCCGACGATCCGACCGGGATGTACTGGATCGTGGTGCGCGGGTTGCCGTGGGGACACGAGGTCAACATCCGGATCGCGCTCTCCAGCGACGATCCACCAGCCGTCGATGGCTGGATCGACTTCACGCTGCGGCTCGCGCAGCTCGAGGCCGCGGTCGC
>JBBQJJ010000123.1:0-20740 GCA_038325805.1 Haliangiales bacterium | reverse complement strand
ACGTTTGCCTTGCTCCATCGCCCCACGCGCGGCTTCACACGACCGCGCGGCCGGCGGCTCGTTGCGAACGAGCGGCGCCAGCGTCCCGACGGCGACGGCGATCTTCGTCAGCATCGCGGTGTCGAGCACCCGGCGATCATCGCGCGGCGACATCTTCATCCCGGGGCCGAGGATTCCGGCCAGCGCTCCACCGGCGAGCGGCTCGCGCGCGAGGATCGGCAAGCTCTTCACCCGTTCGGCATCGCCCACCGGCGTCGACGGGATCCGTCCCATCAACGCCGCGAGCTCGGGATCGTCGAGCATCGGATCATCGGCGACGTCATCGAGGCTGACGAGCAAGCCCGTCGATCGCGCCTTCGCCTTCTTCACCGTGGGCGGCCTCATCACGATGCCCTCGAGCAATGGAAGCCCGCGGCGATCGCAGGCCGACAGCACGATCGAGATCGCGCAGAACGGATCGCGCAACGCGGCCGCACGCTCGAGCTCGTCGGCGAGCCGCCCTTCGCGCTCCGCCACTACGAGATCCAATCGAGCACCCCAACGCAAGACCTTGCCTTCGCGCGTCAGCTTCGCGAGCGTGCCGGCGAGATCGGCCCACGCAGAAGTCGCGAGCCACGCCGTCGAGAGCGGCAGCATCGCGAGCGGCAGCGCATCGAGCTTGGTCGCGCGCAGCGTCGCCTCGATCCGCTGCTGGACGTGCCCCGACGGTAGGCGATCGATAAACCGCGTGCCGGCAAGCATCGGGAGCTGGGTCGCGACCAACGCCTCGTCGCGCAGCCGCAGTCCCCGGACCGCCTCGCCGACCATCCGCTCGGCACCCTCTTCATCCGCGACGTCGACGAACGACAGGTTGCTCGTCAGGGCGTGGTGAAGTGTGCGCTCGATATCGGTCACCCCACGCGCGTCGGCCGTGGCGAGACGAAGCTCGCCGAATCCGACGGCAGAGGTGGCGAGACCACCGACAGTGCGCTGATGCACGGCCGCATGGTAGCGCGCGAGACAGCGCTGCGGTGGGCGTCTATCATCGCTCTCATGCGCAAGGTGCTCGCACTTGTCCTGGTTGCCGCGTGTGGCGACGACGAATTCAACGGCCTCCCCGATGGGCCCCAGGGGCCCGACGGCACGCCCGACACGCCCACCGAGGGACTCGTCAAGCTGACGGTCACCGACCAGGGCCTGCCGCGAATGGGCGTCAAGGTCTACTTCCAGAACTCGGACTCGTCGGTGGTGTCTGCGACGATGACCGATGTCAACGGCGTCGCGTCGGCCGTGATGGAGGCCGGTGGCTTCGTCACCGCGATCCAACCGTTCGCGTTGCGACTCCCCCAGGGCGTCGCGTCGACCGACCTCAAGACGTTCTCCGGCGTCAAGCCGCTCGACGAGCTCGTGCTCAGCCGCGGCAACTCGACCAGCAACACGGTCGTCAACGCGAGCTTGCTCATCAACCCGGACCCGCTGATCACCAACGGTGGCGACTACCTGTTGTTCGCACCGTGCATCCAGGGTGGCGGCATCGGCGTCGGTAGCACGGGCTCCGGTAGCGGCTCGGGCAGTGGCTCGCTCGGTGGACCCGTGACCTTCGTCGGCTGCAGCGCGACCACCGATCTGACGATCGTGGTGACCGATGCCATTGGTGTTCGCAGCTCGATCCACAAGCCAAACGTCACGCTCACCGAGGGCGGCGTCATCGACCTCACGGATCTGACCTACGCACCCGCCGAGAGCGCGACGTGGGAGTTCACGAACGTCCCGGCCTTCGTCGGCTCGTTCAATGTCACCGATGCCCTCACAACCGTGAACGGACCCCAATTCCTGTCGTTCGACGGTGCGGCCATCGATAACGCGACCGGCATCACCGCCCCACACGCGCGACCGGTCCTCGACAACAGCGTGCAGATCGTGCTGTCGGACTTCTCGGGGGCGCCGAACGCTCGCCACGGCATGCTCGAGTGGGGCGCGCCCGCGACGGCCTACTCGAAGTCGCTGACCGACGTGCTGCTGTCGAGCTACGCCACGCTTCCCGAGTACAGCCTGGCGAACAAGAGCGTGAGCTGGACCGTCGATCCCGGAGTCGCACCGGACTTCGCGATCATCCGCACCGACTTGTTCCGCGAAGCGCCGACCCTCGACTGGGATTGGGAGATCGCGGCGCCGCTCGCTGCCGAGGCCACCGTGCGATACCCGGTGCTGCCGGCACCCGATGACCAGTTCAACCCGATCACCAACGACTCGACCAACGTCAATCGCCTGACCACCGCGAAGCTAGCGGGTGGCTACGACGCGGTCCGCGAGGTCGTGCTCTCGATCGACGGCGATCCGAACACCGGGCTGCCGCTCGAGCTCGTCGCCGGTGCCACCGGGCGCGTGGTCACGGAAGATATCCAGCTCCAGCAGGGCAAGCGCACGCCGAAGGCCCTGCTGCCGTTTGCCGCACAGATCAAGCAGACGCTCAAAGCGCACCGCCGCTAGCGTTTGCTCGCCTAGTTGGGGTTAGATCCAGCGATGGATCGTTCCCCGCAGGCGGTGGGTGCCTCGCTGCCGCGCGTCGACGGCATCTCGAAGGTCACCGGCAAGGCACGCTACCTCGATGATCTCGATGTCGCGGGCGTCTGGCATGGCGTCACCGTGCGATCGAAGGTCCCGCACGGTGTGCTCGAGAGCCTCGATCGCGATCCCGCGTTCGACTGGTCACAGGTCGTGGTCGCCACCGCCGAGGATATTCCAGGCGCCAACTCGATCCGGCTGATCGAGGACGATCAGCTCGCGCTGGTGCCGATCGGCGGCACCGTGATGCACGTCGACGAGGCGCTCGCCGTGATCGCTGCTCCCACGCGAGCGCTCGCGTTCGCCGCTGCGAAGGCGCTCGTGCCGCGCATCAAGCCGCTGCCGGCGGTGCTCTCGATCGACGAGTCACTCGCGGTCAACCAGACGCTGTTCGGCACCGACAACGTGTTCAAGCAGTTCCTGATCCGCAAGGGTCACGTCAGCGACGCCGACTTCGAGACCCACTTCGCGCGCGCCGCGAAGGTGATCGAAGGCACCTACGTCACCTCGCCGCAGGAGCAGATGTACATCGAGACCCAGGCGATGATGGCCGAGTATCGCGATGGCACGTTCTTCATCACGGGGTCGATGCAGTGCCCGTACTACGTGCACAAGGCGATGAAGCACTTCCTCGGTTGCGATGCCGACGGTGTGGTGATCACGCAATCGGTCACTGGTGGTGGCTTCGGCGGCAAGGAGGAGTATCCGTCGATGCTCGCCGCGCACACGGCGACGATCGCGAAGAAGGCCGGGAAGCCGGTCAAGATCGTCTACGACCGCGACGAGGACATCGCCGCGACCACCAAGCGCCACCCTTCACGTACGCATCATCGGCTGGCCGTCGACGCGCAGGGCGAGATCCTCGCGATCGACGTCGACGTCGTCATGGATGGCGGCGCGTACCTGACGCTGTCGCCGGTCGTGTTGTCGCGCGGCGTGCTGCATGCGGCGGGGCCGTATCGCTGCCCGGTCACGCGCATCCGTGGCCGCTGCGTCGCCACCAACTATCCACCGCATGGCGCGTTCCGCGGGTTCGGCGCCCCGCAGACCACGTTCCCGTACGAGCGCCAGATCGAGAAGCTCGCCCGCGCACGCGGGGAGGATTCATTCGCGATCCGCCGCCGCCTCGCGCTGCGCGCGGGCGACACCACCGCGACGGGGCAGGTGCTCGGCATCTCGGTCGGCAGCGACGAGGTGCTCGACGCCGTCGAGAAGGTCGCCGGGTTACCTCCCGAGCGCGACGGTTCGAACACCAACGGTGCACCGGTCAAGCGCGGTCGCGGCTACGCATTCTACTTTCACGGCGCCGGCTTCACCGGCTCGGGGGAGCAGCGGCTCGCCGGCAAGGCCACGGTGGCCGCCACCACGAATGGCTTCGAGGTGCGCTCGAGCTCCACCGACATCGGCCAGGGCGTGATCACGATGTTCACGCAGATCGCCGCCGGCGCGCTCGGGGTCGACACATCGCGGATCACCGTCGTCGATCCCTCCACGGCTCACGTTCCCGACTCCGGCCCGACGGTCGCGAGTCGCACCTGCATGGTGGTCGGCGGCGTCATCGATCGCGCGGGGCGCGTGCTCCGCAAGAAGCTCGAGGAGTGGGGCGTCCAAGAAGGCATGCCGGGCGCGTCGTGCGAGGAGCTCGGCGTGATCTACGCGGCCCGCCACGGCGAGCTTGCCGAGACGGTGACGTACGAGCCACCGCCTGGCATTCACTGGGACGATGCGACGTACACCGGTGAGGCGTATCCGGTGTTCGGCTGGGCGTGCTGCCTCGTCGATGTCAGCGTCGATCTCGACACCTACGAGATCACGATCGATCGCTGCGTCCAGGCGATCGATGTCGGCAAGGCGATCAACCCGAACATCGTCAAGGGCCAGATCGAGGGCGGCACGCTGCAGGCGCTCGGCTGGGCGGTGATCGAGAACGTGATCTACAAGGACGGCCGCGTATGGAACGCGAGCATGACCAACTGCATCGTCCCGACGTTCGCCGACGCGCCGGATCTCGAGACGATCATCGTCGAAGTCCCGTATCCGTTCGGACCCAGCGGCGCGAAGGGCGTCGGCGAGATTCCGATGGACGGCCCGGCCGCCGCGGTCGCGAACGCGGTGCACGATGCGCTCGGAATCGCCTTCGATACGCTGCCGTTGTCTCCCGAGTCGCTAGCGAAGGGTTGTGCGTCGTGAAGATCACCTTCGAAGTGAATGGCAAGGCCGCGCACGTCGACGTCTCGCCATGGAAGCGGTTGCTCGACGTGCTGCGCGAGGATCTCAAGCTGACAGGCACCAAGGAAGGCTGTGGCGAGGGCGAGTGCGGCGCGTGCTCGGTGCACCTCGACGGGGAGGTCGTCAACTCGTGTCTCGTCGCGATCGGCCAGTGTGGCGAGCGCAAGGTCACCACCGTCGAGGGGCTCGCCAACGGTGACATCCTGCATGCAGTACAGCGGGCGCTCGTTGCATGCGGCGGGGCGCAGTGCGGCATCTGCACGCCGGGCATCGCGATCTGCGCGGCGCATGTCGTCGATCACAAGCTCGTCGAGCTCGGTGACGAGCATGCCCGGACGCGCGTCCGCGAGCTCCTCGCCGGCAACATCTGCCGGTGCACCGGCTATCAGCTGATCGTCGACGCGGTGATCGCGGCGGCCAAGGAAGTCGCCCAATGACCGCCGAGTACGTTCGCCCGCGGTCGATCAAGGAAGCGCTCGAGATCCGCGCCACGCATCCCGACTGGATGGTCCTCGCCGGCGGCACCGACCACATGGTCAGCGCGAACCACAAGGCGGACCCGCCGGGCATCCTCGATCTGTGGCGACTCGAGGAGCTGTGCTTCATCCGCGCGGACCGCGACAAGGTGTCGATCGGCGCCGGCGCGACGTGGTGGGAAGTCCAGAACCACGCGGTGATCGGGAATCGGTTGACGCCGCTCGCCGCCGCGGCACGCGAGATCGGTGCGTTGCAGATCCAGGCGCGCGGCACGCTCGGCGGCAACATCGGCACGTCGTCGCCCGTCGGTGATTCGCTGCCGGCCCTGCTCGCGCTCGAAGCCGAGATCGAGGTGGCTTCGACGCGCGGTCGCCGGCGGATCCCGTACGCCGAGTACTGCACCGGCTATCGCACCACGCAGCTCGCGCCCGACGAGCTGATCGTCGCCGCCCACCTGCCGCTGCCGGAGCCGACCGTCTCGTTGGTGTGGCGAAAAGTCGGGACACGACGCGCGCAATCGATCTCGAAGGTGATGGGCGCCGCGGCGATCACGGTGAGCGGTGATGTCGTGACCTCGGCGCGCGTGGCGTTCGGTGCGATCGCGGATCGGCCGCTTCGAGTGACGGCGATCGAGGAAGCGGTCCGGGGGCAGCGGATCGGGAACCAGGCAGCCGAAGCCGCGCGGATGGCGATGCGTGCGTCGATCAAGCCGATCGATGACGTGCGCTCGACGGCGAGCTACCGGCGCGAAGTCGCGGAGAACCTCGTGGCTCGCTTTTTCGGGCAACGTGGCAAGATCTGGGCGAGCTTGCGAGCCGGAAAATGAGACGTGCCGTCGGACCCTGACGATAAAGGCGTGCCCGCCCCGGTCGACGCCGAAGGTTCCAACAGGACCGCGGCACCGGGGCTTGGGGCCGCCCCGATCGATGCGGCGCCGAAACCGGCGGACTCCGCGTCGATCGACATCTCGATCGCGACCGGTGCCTCCGGCTCGATCGACGTCGCGATGTCCGGCCCGCTTCCGAAACCTCCGGTGATTCCCGACGGCGCCGTCGTCGAACCGGCGAGCGCATCGGACTCCGGGCCGGTGTCGAGCGGGCGCGTGACCAACGTCCACGCCGCGGCGACCGGTCCGACGTCGGGGGGGGAGATCACGCGTGGCAAGCGGCTGACCGATGTCGGCAAGGACATGCTCGGCAAGGGCGTCTCCACGATCGGCTCGGGCCTCGAGACGATCGGCGAAGGAGTCAGCAAGCTCGGCGAGGCATCGAAGAAGGTGCCGATGGTCGGCTCCAACATCGCGAAGCTCGGCGAAGGGGTCTCCAAGCTCGGCGAGTCCCTCACCGGCTTCCCGCGCGTCGCGCGCACGCGGCGAGGTGCGCTGCTGGTGCGCAGCCTGCTCGTCGGCTTCATCCTGGTGTTCAGCTGGATCGCGATCATCGTGATGCTCCAGGTCCAGGGCACCGACTCTCCAGACTTCCGACCGCACGCCGAGCGGATCCTGCGGCAGATCACGCGCAACCAGCCAGCGATCGCCACGCTCGAGAAGCGGCTCGGCAGCGCGATGATCGAGCAGGAGAAAGTCCGCCTGTCGCGACGCCTCGACGAGCTCAAGCAGGAGCGCATCCGCGACATCGGCGATCTCTACGAGAAGGCGTCGCCGCGCTTCCAGGAGATGGTGCGCAAGGAGCGCTTCATCGACGAGATGCTCGATCTCAACAAGACGCTCGGTCAGTTCCTCGAGATCACCGCGGTCAACGAGTCGTTCGTGTCGTCGGGACCGACCGGCCGGATCGGGCGGATGTCGACCATGGTGCAGTACGAGCGTGGCAAGACGCGCGCGGCGGTCAGCCTTCACCTCGTCGATGGCGAGTGGAAGTTGCTCGGCGTCAGCGTCGAGGTGCCGCCCGAGCTCGCGATCACGCAGGAGGCCCGCGAGGAGCGCGTCACGCCATGTGACACCAAGGGTGACGACGGCAAGAAGGACACCGACGACGACATCCCGAACGGCACGATGAACCCGACGAAGTGCGACGTCCACCGTGTCGGCAATCGCATCCTCGAGGAGCTGCGTGACGGGCAAGCCGCGGGCGTCTGGGACGCGGCGAACCGCGACGTCTTCCAGAAGCAGGAAGTGAAGGCAAAGTTCATCGATATCACGGCCGAGCAGCAGCGCGTGCTCGGCGAATACCGCCGCATCATCGCGGTCACCGAAGCCAAGATGTACTCGGGCAAGGAAGAGGAGCGCGGTTACTTCGACGTGATCGCCGAGTATTCGCGCGCGAACGTGCGCGTGATCTTCGGGTTCACGCGGCCATCGAAGACGCTCGAGTGGCAGCTGCGCAGCCTCAAGATCGCGTTGCCGATGCCGCGCATCGACGACCTGGCGCGTGCCGCGGGAAGCGATCGGGAGCCGGACTCGGGGACAGGCTCTGGATCGCAGAAGCCCGGGACGGGCTCGGCAGGATCTGGATCGCAGAAGCCGGGTGCGGGCTCACAGCGCCCCGGTGTGGGCTCGCAACGGCCACCGCAACGCGCGACTCGACCGGTGCATTCTGGCAGTGGATCCAGCACCGCGCCGGCGACAACCGGCAGTGGAAGCGCGGGATCTGGTTCCGGTTCGTGAAGATGTGGCGTGATCGTCGATGACGATCCGCGATCGTCAAGGCCCCGTGACAAGCTCGTCGAACACGCGCGGCGAAGTTCGACAATAGATGCGTGGCGGCATGGCGGCGCCGAATCAAAGTGAAGCTCGGACGCGACGTCGTCCTGGAGATTCCGAAACGATGAAAACCACCACGCTGTTTGCCTCGATCTCTCTCGCCGCCATGTTCGCTCTCGCGGGTTGCCCGAAGAAGGGGAGCGACGAGAAGAAGGTCGATCCCCAGACCAAGGTGATCGACGAAGCGAAGCCGACCGAGACAAAGCCGACGGAAGTGAAGCCGACGGAAGCGAAGCCCGACGAGACGAAGACCGACGTGAAGACGGAAGTGAAGACGGAAGTGAAGACCGAGGCGAAGCCGGACGAGGCCAAGAAGGAGGAGCCGAACAAGGAAGAGGTGAAGAAGGAGGAGCCGAAGCCGGCCTCCAAGTAGCGGCTGATCCGGCCACTGGCCGCTGGAGTAGCCAGTCCGGGGCGCAGATCGGCACCAGCGATCTCTGCGGGTTGGAAGTTCACCTACGCGTATGAATCCTGCAACGCGGCGCAGCAAATGCGCTTCGTCAGGCTTTTGTTGAGCATCTGCGTGGCCGCGTGTGCGGCCGAGGGTGAGTTTCTCGACGACGAGATCGAGCTCGATCCGGATTCGAAGGCGGACGCGGCCGCGGAGCTTTCGGTTCGCACCGGGGAGACCACGGTGTGGATGCGCCAGGCGCTCGAGCGCCGCGGCGACCTGTTCGTGATGCGTGGCCGGGCGAGCCGCAACGTCACGGAGGGGATGGGCTTCATCATCGACGACCCGTACGGTCAGTTCGAGATCAGGAGCGCGCGGACGTTCGAGGTGACGTGGTCGGTGTCGGAGGCGCGCACCCTGGTCGACGGCGTCGATCAGTTCGTTCGCATGAGCTACCCGCACTCGAACGGCCGGCCGGATTCGCTGACCGCGCGCGCGATCGTGCGCCCGCGGTTCTCGAAGTTCACGGGCTCGTCGAGCATCTACCTGACCGCCGAGCTGACGCCGGTCATCCAGGCCGGCGAGACGGTGTATCGCGCGAAGGGCAAGACCAGCGCGCCGTTCACCAGCTTGCAGGTCTCGCTCGATGGTCAGCCGCTCGCGATCACCCAGGTCGACGGCACGCACTTCGAGGTCGATCTCGCACCGCACGTCGCGCTGCGGATCGCCGGCACCACCAGCAAGCTGGACCTCGTGGCGCGGCTGAACACCGGCACGCGCGTCGAGAAGCAGGCAGCGCTCGGGTTGTCGATCAAGAAGCTCGCGGTCACCGCCGGTGATCCGTACGAGAAGTTCCCCCGCCCGAACTGCGCGACCGCGACGAAGACCTGCTTGCTCGCGCTCCCCGACGGCGCGCTCGACACCGCGAGCTGCGGTGAGGCGTTCGTCGTCAACTCGTGCGCTCGGGTGATCGGCCTCAGGATCGACGACGTCGCCGTGACGGGCGCGATCGCGAGCGGCCACACGGTAACCTCGTCGTCGGCGTTCCGCAGCGATGCGCTCGGTCTCGTCGGCGCGGATCGCGTCGAACAGCTGATCGGTGGCGCCGAGCAGACGCTCGACGATCGCGTGTCGCAGACCTTCAGTCGCTGGTTGCTCACCAACACGGCGAAGGCCAAGGTGCTGTCCTCCGCAGTCGACGGTGCGATCGCCCAGGCCTACCTGCATCCGCTCGATCTTGTCGAGCCGCTGGTTGCTATTCCGGGCGATGACGCTTCGGTGCGCAACGCTGCTGCCGACGGCCTGCTCGCCGAGCTCGCGACGTTCGACTTCGAGAACACCGAGTTCCATCGCAGCTACGCCACGCTGGTCAACGAGTTCCGCGCGCGGCACGTCGAGAGCATTCGCGAGTTCCGCGAGTCCAACCCGATCGAGCTCGGCGCTGCAGAGTCTGCCGTCGTGGTCGGTCGGTGGCTCGACGCGTACGTCGAGGTCGTCGTGTCGCGGACGACCGGCGAAGTGACGCGCACGCTGATCGAGGTCGACTGATCGATCGCTAGTCGATCGTCAGTGGAATCGCGTCGGGTGGATTCGTGCAACCGCTCGAGATCGCTACGGCTTATCCCTCGAGCAGCTCGGCGCGCGGCAGCACGTCGCGCTTGCGCCGTCGCCGCACCAGCCACCACGCACCGAGCACGACGCCAGGCCACGCGAGCCACACGGCATGCGCCCACCACGGACGCTCGAAGCGGAACGCGAGCGTGTGCTTGCCGGGCGGGACATCGATCGCGGGGAAGTCGGGCGTGACGCGCCGGATCTCCGCTTCGACGCCGTCGACATACGCGTGCCACCGCGGGTGCCAGCTCTCGCGCGCCACGAACGTCGATGGCGCAAGGACCTCGACGTCGGCATAGATGTCGGCAAGCTCGCCGGGCGATGGATCGACGCGAAACGCGCGCAGCACCTTCGCATCGGGCGCCTGGAACAAGCCGCCGTACCCGAAGTAGGCGAGGTGGTGATCGCTGAGCGGTGCGTCGCTCTTCATCCAGTCGAGCGCCGCGATCCGGACGTCGTTGCCGGCGCGCGACGGCCCCTCGGGGAGCACACCGGTGACCTGGATCGGCGAGACGATGCCGGGGGCGGGCAGGCGGCGAAGCTCGTAGCGCGCGGTCTCGCCGAGCACTTCACCCTCGGGTGCGTTGCCGTTGGCCTTCGCGAACAGGAACAGCGGCGTGTCGTAGACCCACGCGAGCTTCGGGAACTCGCGCACGGTGTAGACGAAGTCGTAGTTCGGCGACGCTTGCAGTCCGCCGCCACCCATCTGCAGCAGCGACGGACGCTTCGCATACACGTAGCTGAGCATGTTCCACCAGTGGTTCTCGCAACCGGGGCCGACTTGCTTCTTGCCCTGCGGCTGCTTCGCGATGATGTCGATCATCTCGAACATCTCGTCGTGGTAGTCGAACGCCGCGAGCGAGTTGACGCGAGCCGACAGCTTCTGCGAGCCCTGCAGCGCGACGAAGATGATCAGCGCACACGCGATCGCGACGATCACCGTGCGGACGCCGTAGACCACCTCCGAGTAACCCATGCGGAGCAGGCGCGTGAGGTGGCGCATCAACCAGCTGTCGACGCGCATGTTCCAGACTGCACGCAGCATGGCGAACGCACCGGCACCGATCGCCAGCGCCAGCACCACCTGCATCGCACCGAGGAAGCGAACCGCGGGGAGTAGATCGTCGGCGGTCTTCGGCGCGTGGGGACCGAGCGCGAGCAGTGCCGCGAACGTCAGGGCAGGGGCCCACAGCCAGCGTCCGAACTTCATCCGACCGAACGCGACGACGAGCGGCAGCGTCCAGGTCAGGATCGAGAGTCGGTTGAAGTCGAGGATCTCGCCCTTCGTGTACCAGCGCGACAGCTCCTTGTAGCCCGGGCCGACCTCATCCCAGACGCGATGCGGAAAGCCGCCGAAGCCGTCGCGATCGACGATCACCGTGAGGTAGCCGGGCATCGTGGCGATGGCGAGGCAGCCGCCGATGATCAGCAAGCGGATCAGCGGTTGGTCGCGCACCGGCCACGCCACGAGCCCGAAGCCTGCAGCTGGAACCACCGCGGCCGCCGCGATCGCGACGTTGCCCTGCATCGCCCCGAACAGAAACGCACCGAGGGCGGCGCCGAGCAACGCGGCCGCGCCGAGCGCACGCAGGATCAGCTTCACGGCCTCGGAGGGCGGCTCGTCTCGATCCTCGTCGCGCTTGCGCATCTCGAGCACGAGCTTCGCGATGATCGCGGCCAGCAGGAGCAGCGGTCCGATGTACGCACTCGCCGCGCCCCATTGCCACTCCGCCGGCGGATCCACCGTCGCGCCCTCCTCGCGCTTCGGCACGACGGTCATGATCACGAAGGCGATCACGTTCGCGCCGAACACGATCGCGACGCCGGTGACCAACGCGAGCGAGAGCTTCTTGCCGGCGAGCGCGACGCGAGCGAGCAGCCCGCCGAACAGCAAGATCGGCGCGAGGTACATGAACTTGATGGGCGCGACCGGCGTCTCGGGTGCGTTGTCCGGAGGTACGGGCCGATCCTTGACGAGCCAGACCACCGAGAGCACGAACGCGAGCCCGAGGAGCGCGAGCAACACGAGCTTCAGATTCGCGTTGCGCACCTTGAACTGGAGATAATGGGCGAGGATGCCGACGGCGAGGCCGATGCACAGCGCGATGCTCGCGAACGGGTGGCAGAGGAAGACCAGCGTGCCCCACGCGATCGCCGTCGGCAGGTTGCGACCTTCGAGCAGGTAGCGCACGCCGTAGCCGAGGCCGAGGGGGAAGAACGCGAGCGCCCAGGTCTGCGTGTAGAGACCGACCTGAAACGTGCCGTCGGCGCCGCTGCCCCACCGCGAGTTGCCGGAGAGGAACGTCACGCACAGCGCGGCGGCGACGGCCTGCCACGGCGTCGCGCCCATCACGCGCAGACCTCGATAGGCCGCCGCTGGCACGATCACGAGCGGGAGCCAGAGGCTGAGCTGGAACCAGAACAGGTGGTGACCGAACACGGCCGTCGGCAGCGCCGAGATCAGCTGCGGGATGACCTGGTAGTAGTACGCCGACGCGTACCCGCCGTTCGCGCTCGGATTCCACAGGTCCCAATCGCCCGCGCGGATGCAGTCGGCGAGCCGCGCGCTCTCGGCCATGTGGAACGACAGGTCGTCGCCGATGCTCTCGCCGCTGAACACGCCGGCGAACATCACGCCGCTCGAGATCGTGAGGGCGAGCACCGCGGGAATCGCGCCGTGGTCCTCGACCCACGCGACCGCGCGATCCCAGCGATCCGCGTTCGGCAGCGAGCGTCGCGGCGTGGTGCCGGCGTGGTAGCCGCGAGCGAACAGCGCCACACCGACGAGCACGGTGACGATCGCCGACAGCTCGGTCGTCCCGATCAGTGACCAGTCGTCGTCGTAGAGCGCGAAGCGAAACCAGGTCGCGGCGATCACCGCGCAGCACCCGCCGGCGATCATCGCGACCCAGCGCGAGAGCTCGAGGAGCGTCCACGGTCGCGCCGCGTCGAGCGGCCGCACCACGACGAGCTCGATGCTGGACGCTTCCTCCTCGTCGGAGCGCACCCCACCGATGGTCGTGATCAGGCCTGCGAGCGCGAGGATGCCGTATCCGATCCATCCCGCCGCGCCGAGCCCGGCGGAAGACTTCGACGACAGCACGCCGCCGACGATCGCACCGAGCGAGATCAACGCGCCGATCGCGACCTGCCACAGCTTCATGCGAGCTCCAGCAGCTGTGCGACGAGCTCGGGCGGAAACCGCGGCGTCGCTCCACGCTCCCCGGCGACTGCTGCCGCGTAGTGTGAGGCTGCGCGCCCCGACATCTCGAGGTCCCAACCCGAGGCCAACCCGTGGACGAGGATCGCGACGAACGCATCGCCACACCCGATGTTGTCGCCACCCGGCGTCGCGGGGACACCACGGATCTCGATCACCTCGTCGTCGCCATACAGCGTCGCGCCGTCGGCACCGTGCGTGATCGCGACGATGCCGGCCGTGTCTCTCAGGCGCGCCACGGGATCGGTCCACCCGAACCAGTCGCGCAAGGCGAGGATCTCGCGATCGTTCGCCTTGATCACGTGCGCGGCAGCGATCGCCTCTCGGATCGCCACGCTCGCCTGATCGCTCGGGCGAAAGTTGAGGTCGCAGACGTGCGTCGCCTTCGTCGCGGCGGACGCTTCACGCCACCCCGCGAGCCCCTCGGGTGTGCGCTGCGCGAGCGTCCCGTAGACGAAGATGCCGGCCGTCGCCAGCGCGGTGTGGACCTGCGGCGTGCACGCGATCCGCTCCCACGCACGAGCGGGGTGAAGCGTGTAGCGAGGCTCGCCGTTCTCGACCCGCACGGTGACCTCTCCCGTAGCGCGCTCGCGATCGATCTGCACGAGCTCGGTATCGACGAGCTGGGACAGCGCCTCGATCGCGCGATGTCCCTCCTCGTCGTCACCCACCCGGGTCACCAGCTGCGGCCACGACCCGGCCTGCCCGAGGTGCCACGCCACGTTCGCCGGTGCGCCACCCAGACGATCGCCGTCGGGGAACCGGTCCCACAGGAGCTCGCCCCAGACGACGACCGCGTCACTCATTGACAACCGCTAACTTAGTGTACAAAGTACACTTTAACGTGGCTGAAACGCACTCGAACGGCATCGATCAGGTCTACGGCGGTTCGCTCGCGCTACTGACGGATTTGTATCAGCTGTCCATGGCCTGCGGCTACTGGAAGGCCGGTACCAGCGATCGCGAGGCGGTGTTTCACCTGACCTACCGGCGCCCGCCGTTTGGTGGTGGCTACGCGATCGCGGGAGGCATCGCGCCGGCGATCGAGTATCTGCGGCGGCTCAAGTTCACGGCGGACGACATCGAGTATCTGGCCTCGATCCCCGACGCCTCCGGCAAGCCGTTGTTCCCGGCCGGCTACCTCGAATGCCTGCGAGACATGAAGTTCTCCTGCACGGTCGATGCGGTGCCCGAGGGCAGCCTGGTGTTCGCGCACGAGCCGATCATTCGCGTCACCGGGCCGATCCTCCAGGCGCAGCTCGTCGAGACCGCCCTGCTGACGATCGTCAACTTCCAGACGCTGATCGCCACCAAGGCCTCGCGTGTCGCGATGGCGGCAAAGGGCGCGGCGGTGATGGAGTTCGGACTGCGCCGCGCCCAGGGCATCGACGGCGGGCTCGCGGCCTCACGTGCTGCCTATCTCGGTGGCACGAACGCGACCTCGAACGTGCTGGCCGGCAAGCTGTTCGGGATCCCGGTCAAGGGCACCCACGCGCACAGCTGGGTGATGTTCCACGGCGACGAGCTCACCTCGTTCCGCGAGTACGCCAACGCGTTGCCCGGCAACTGCACGTTCCTCGTCGACACCTACGACACACTCGAGGGCGTCAAGCACGCGATCCTCGTCGGCAAGGAGCTGCGCGCGAAGGGCCACGAGCTCCAGGGTATCCGCCTCGACTCCGGCGACCTCGCGTATCTCTCGATCGAGGCGCGCAAGCTGCTCGACGAGGGCGGCTTCCCCAACGCACGGATCGTGGCGTCGAACGATCTCGACGAGAACCTCGTGCTGTCGCTCCAGGATCAGGGCGCGCGGATCGACACCTGGGGCATCGGTACCAAGCTGGTCACCGCGTTCGATCAGCCGGCGCTCGGCGGCGTCTACAAGCTGGGCGCCGTCAAGGAAGGCCTTCCGGGCCGCTGGCGCGATGTCATCAAGCTGTCCGAGCAGCCGATCAAGATCAGCAACCCCGGCATCCTCCAGGTCAAGCGCCTGCGGCGAGCCGGCGAGCTGGTCGGTGACGTGATCTATTGCAGCGAGCAGGGCTTCACCGGCCCCACGCTGTACGACATCGAGGATCCGACGCGGCCGGCGATCTCGCCGCCACACGATTCGGCCGAGGATCTCCTCGTCCGCTACCTCGACCAGGGCCAGCTCGTGAAGGAGCCGGATGATCTCGCGACCTGCAGGGCACGCGCTGCCGCCGACCTCGCGCAGTTGTCACCGCGCACGCGCCGGTTCCTGAATCCGCAGCCGTATCCCGTCGGGCTCGACAAGCGCGTGCACGACAACAAGCAGCAGCTGATCGCAGCCGCTCGTGGAGACAAGTCCCATGCATGAGCCGCTGATCTTCACGACCGAGGCCTATCAATACCTCGGCGACGCGATCGCGAAGGGGACCGGCTGGGAGGTCGGCAAGGTCACCCGCAAGACGTTCCCCGACGGCGAGCACTACCTGCGGATCGATAGCCACGTGGCTGATCGCGATGTCGTGTTGATCGGCGGCACCATCGACGATCACTCGACGCTCGAGCTCTACGACCTCGCGTGCGTGCTCGTGATGCAGGGTGCGTATCGCCTGCGCATGGTGATCCCGTTCTACGGCTACTCGACGATGGAGCGCGCGGTGAAGCCGGGTGAGGTCGTCAAGGCGAAGACCCGGGCGCGCCTGCTGTCCTCGATCCCTCAGGCCAGCCGTGGCACGCAGGTGTTCCTGCTCGATCTCCACGTCGACGCCGTCGCGCACTACTTCGAGGGCGGCTCGCGCACCGTCCACGTCTACGGCAAGCCGCTGGTGATCGCCGCCGCGCAACGCTTCCGCTGCGAGGTGCTCGCGTGTACCGATGCCGGTCGCGCGAAGTGGGTGGAGTCGCTCGCCAACGACATGGGCGTGCCCGCGGCCTTCGTCTACAAACGACGCGGCGATAGCGGCGAGCCGGAGGTCACCGGCGTGTCGGCACAGGTCACAGGCAAGCGCGTCGTGATCTACGACGACATGATCCGCACCGGTGGTTCGCTGATGAACGCGGCGCGGATGTACCTCGAAGCGGGTGCGGCGTCCGTCGACGCGATCGCGACCCACGGCCTGTTCCCAGGTGATTCTCTGGCCAAGCTCGAGGCCAGCACGCTGTTCGGATCGATCTGGGTCACGGATAGCCATCCCAACGCGGTCGCGCTCAGTAAGCAGTCGAAGTTCCTCCACATCAGCAGCACCGATGGCCTGCTGATCGAACATCTCAACGTCAACCGGTGAAGTCATGCAGCTGATCAACGTCGGAGTCGCGTGCGTCAACCAGACGCCGTTTGCGTGGGACGAGAACTTCGCGAACCTGCGCGATGCCATCGAGGCCGCGCGCGCGAGGGGCGTCTCGCTCCTCTGCCTGCCGGAGCTCGCGATCACCGGGTACACCTGCGAGGACGCGTTCTTCATGGACGGTCTGCAGGACACCGCGTTCGCGCAGCTCGAGGCGTTAGCGCCCCTGACGAAGGGCATGGTCGTCGCGGTTGGCTTGCCCGTCTATCACGAGAAGGCGCTGTACAACGCCGCGGCGCTGCTCGCTGATGGAGCGATCGTCGGCTTTGCCGCGAAGCAGTTCCTCGCCGGAGATGGCATCCACTACGAGCCGCGCTGGTTCAAGGCCTGGCCGGCCGGCGAGAAGGACGTGCTCGAGCGCAAGCAGGCCGACGGCACGATCAAGCGGTATCCGCTCGGCGATCTGACGTTCGACATCGGCGGTGTGCGCATCGGCTTCGAGATCTGCGAAGACGCGTGGGTCGCGAATCGCCCAGGGACGGATCTGTCGCTGCGCGGCTGCGACGTGCTGTGCAACCCGAGTGCATCGCACTTCGCGTTCGGCAAGTTCGTCACGCGCCAGCGCTTCGTGATCGAAGGCTCGCGCGCGTTCGGCGTCGTCTACCTCTACGCGAACCTGATGGGCAACGAAGCCGGCCGCGTGATCTATGACGGTGGCGGCCTGATCGCATCCAACTCCGAGCTGCTCGCGCGCGGCCGCCGGTTCTCGTTTCAGAGCCTCGAGCTGTCCACCGCCGTCGTCGATATCGACGCGAATCGCCGCGAACAAGCGCGCCGCGGCTCGCACCGCCCACGGCACGACGCCGAGGACCTGGTGGTCGATCACGACTTTACGTGGACGCCGCTCAAGCCCGCAGCACCCGTCGCGCTCGACACCAGCTGGGAAGATGGCCAGCACGTTCGCGATGAAGAGTTCGGTCGCGCGGTCGCCCTCGGGCTGTGGGACTACATGCGCAAGTCGCGGTCGCACGGATACGTGGTGTCGCTGTCAGGTGGTGCGGACTCCGCGGCGTGTGCGGTCCTCGTCGCGCTGGCGATCCAGCTCGCGTATCAGGAGCTCGGCGCACTCGGCGTCAAGGCACGGTTGCCGCGCGCGAAGCGGGTGCACGAGGTGATCGATCGCGGTGGCTCGATCGCCGAATCGATCGGCGCGCTGCTCGCGTGCGCGTACCAACCGACGGAGAACTCCGGGTCGGTGACGCGCGTCGCCGCGGAGCAGGTGGCGAAGGCGGTCGGGAGCGTGTTCCACGTGATCGACGTCGATCCGCAGTTCAAGCAGTACATCGCCGCCACCGAGCAGGTGATCGGCCGCAAGCTCGACTGGGTCGCCGACGACGTGACGTTGCAGAACATCCAGGCGCGCGTGCGTGCGCCATCGATCTGGATGCTCGCGAACGTGCGCGGCGCGGTGCTGCTCACGACGTCGAATCGCTCGGAGGCCGCGGTCGGCTACGCCACGATGGACGGCGACACCGCCGGCGGGCTCGCGCCGCTCGGTGGGATCGATAAGCCCTATCTGCGTGCGTGGCTGCGGTTCATGGAGGTGCAGGGCATCTCGGGGCTCGCTCCGATCGCCGCGCTCTCGTACATCAACAAGCAGCAACCCACCGCAGAGCTTCGCCCGCGCGTCGCCGGTACCGCCGAGCAGACCGACGAAGCTGATCTGATGCCGTACGATTTCCTCGAGTCCGTCGAGGATTGCGCGATCCGCGACAAGCTCACGCCGCTCGAGTGCCTCCAGCAGCTGACGCCTCGCTATCCGCAGTACAAGCCGCTCCAGCTCGCGACCTGGATCGAGCGGTTCTTCCGGCTGTGGTGCATCAACCAGTGGAAGCGCGAGCGGTTCGCACCGGCGTTCCACCTCGACGATCGCAACCTGGACCCGCGCTCGTGGTGCCGCTTCCCGATCCTGTCGGGTGGCTTCGAGCGCGAGCTCGCGCAGCTGCGAGCGTACGTCGCAGCGGGGGACTGATGTTCGAGTACGAATATCCGCGCGCGGCACTCGCCGTCGACTGTGTCGTGTTCGGCCTCGACGAGATCGATCTCAAGGTGCTGTTGATCCAGCGCAAGATCCCGCCGCACCAGCACTCGTGGGCGTTGCCCGGGGGCTTCGTCCGGCTCGACGAGACGGTGGAACATGCGGCCCGCCGCGAGCTCGAGGAAGAAGCCGGCGTCACCGACGTGTTTCTCGAGCAGCTCTACACGTTCTCCGCGCTGGGCCGCGATCCGCGCGAGCGCGTGGTCACCGTCGCGCACTACGCGCTCGCGAAGCTGTCCGATCACCGGATCCGCGCGGCGACGGATGCGATGGGCGTCGGCTGGTTCTCGCTCGACGATCTGCCGAAGCTCGCGTTCGATCACCAGGAGATCGTGACCGCGGCGCACGAGCGGTTGCGGGGAAAAGTCCGCTACGCACCGGTCGGCTTCGAGCTGCTGCCGCCACGGTTCTCGCTGACGCAGCTGCAGCGGCTCTACGAGATCATCCTCGGCACCGATCTCGACAAGCGAAACTTCCGGAAGAAGATCCTGTCGATGGAGCTCCTCGTCGAGACTGACGAGTACGAGCAAGGTGTTCGCCACCGCGCGGCACGGCTCTACAAGTTCGATCGCCGTCGCTACGACCGGCTGACGAAGCAGGGCTTCGAGCTATCGATCTAGCGGCAGCACGAACTTGTGCGTGCCGGCGCTACCGACGAGCCGCGCCTGGGTGAGCGGGATGAATCGCCGCGGGACCACGAGCGCGATCGCTTCCTCACCGCGCTCGAGCGTCAGCGCGTACACCGGCGGCTTGCCTTGCGCGTGGATGTCGATCACGTCGGTCTCCACCACCGTTGCATCGGGTCCTCGCCGGGCGATCTTCAGGTAGCCGAGGTCGCTGATGCCGGCACCGATCGTCATCTTGTCCTTCGCCTTGACGGAGATCTCGACGCCGCACGCGTCCTTCCCGAGCTCGTCCTTCTTCATCCGCGCCTTCAGCGCATCTCCACACACCGCACCCTGGAAGCGGATCGTCGAGCCCATCGGTCCCACGTCGGAGGCAGCGAGCGTACCGATCGCCGTGTCGAGCTTCTTCCGCCACTCGACGAGCCCGGCGTCGAGGGAGGCCTGCAGCTTCGCGACCTGCGGATCGCTGCCGAGCCACACGATCGCCTCTCTCAGCACGCGGCGAATGCCACCGGCCTCGGCGGGCTCCGCGAGCAGGTAGTCGGGATCTGCCCGCTCGTTGGCAAGCCGCACGAAGCCCTTCTCGATCCGCGTCACCATGCCCGCCGCGTTCGCGCGTGCCGCCTCGGGAGACACCACGGTGCAGGTCAACTTCGGGAGCTCGGGACCGCTGGTGAACACGGAGTCTCCGGTGTACTCCGCGCGCACGTAGCCAGAGTCGCGAGAGGTGCCGTGCATCGGATTCGCCTGGATCGCGACCTCGATCCGATCCTTGGGCGCGAGCTTGGTGCGGAACAACATCGGCGTGCTCACGCCCAGGCTGGGACCGCGCCTGCACGTCTTGCCGACGCGCACGTAGCTCGTGGTCTGTTGGTAGTCGTCCTCGAGTCGGCATGCGACGGCGGCATCGGCGAGCTCGCCGGGTTGCCACGCCGTTCCGAGGTCCATCGTGGCTTCGAACCCCGCGATCGGCGTCTCCTCGGTACACCCGGCCCACGCTCGGTGACACACGTGATCGGTGGCGTCGAGCAGGCATTCGTCGTGGCTCGCGCAGCGCGTCGAGCTCGCGCACGCCGTCGCCGTGGTCGCTGCGCAGTAGCCGTCGCGCAACGCTCCGGTGGTCCACTGCAGCTCGCAGCGGCCTTGCGTCTTGCAGAGCTCCGAGGCTGCGCAATCCTCGGTTCGCTCGGTGAGACAGGTCGGGCGTGAGTTCGCGCCGAGGAAGCTGCGCGTCAGTCCGGGCCGACATGCGCCGTACGCCTTGCACTCCGGCGCGTCGAGGCAGCGCTCCGACGACTCGAGCCAACTCGGGTCTTTGCAGGTCCCCTCGTGACAGCGCTCTCCGTCCTCGCAGTCATCGGTGCTCGTGCAACTCAGATCCCGACCGCTTCCGTCGCCGCTGGTGCACGACGGGATGGTGCAGCCGCGCATGCAACCCGCGAGGAACAGCAGCAACCACCCCACGCGTCGCATCCGATCATCCTAGTAGAGCTGCTAGAGTGACGCTAATGCGAGCGTTGGTTCTCGTCGATCTACAGTACGACTTCATGCCAGGTGGCGCGCTCGCC
>JBBQJJ010000122.1:0-20771 GCA_038325805.1 Haliangiales bacterium | reverse complement strand
TTTCTGACTTGTTCGCAAAGTAGAGTCCGCGCCCATGCGCATCCTGCTTGCGGTTGTCGTTGTGGCCGCCTGCTCACCAAATGATCGGGACAACCCTGCGGCAGACGGCCCGTCGCAGCCTGATACGCCGAGTCCTGATGGCCCGGGCCCCGCGGAGAATTCGCGTGTTTACGCGCACGACGGGCGGGTCTCGAACGGGGGCGGAGCAGCCACGCCATCGGCGCTGTACCTGCTGAACTCCGCCACCCTGGCGACCACGAAGATCGGAATGATGCCCGAGCTCGACACCCAGAGTCTCACCGACCTGGCGATCGACAAGGACGACAACATGTTCGGGATCACGTTCGACAAGTTGTTCTCGATCAATCCCCAGACGGCGGCCGCCACGTTGATCGGCCCGATGGACATCAACAACGCCACCTCGCTGTCGTTCGTGCCCTCGGACATCAATGACCCGAACAGCCCCGACATCCTCGTGACCGCGAGCTCGTTCGGCGATGTCGTCCAGATCGACCCGACGAACGGAACGACCACCCCGCTCGGCAACTACGGCATGGTCAACGGGATGCAGATCGTGTCCTCGGGCGATCTGTTCGCCGTGCAAGGCCTCGGCATCTTCGCGACGGTCGATGTCGGGACCGCGGACGGCGATGACTTCCTCGCGCGCATCGATCCGGTGACGTGGAAGGCCACGCCGATCGGGATCGGCACCGGCTTCAACAAGATCTTCGGGCTCGGCTTCTGGGGCGGCGTGATCTACGGCTTCGTCGATCTCGGCGCCGGCAACGGCGGTCAGATGATCCAGATCGACCAGAACACCGGCGCGGGCACGCTGCTCAACTCGAGCCCGATCCGCTGGTTCGGCGCCGGCGTCGCGACCGACGCTCCGATCATCCTTTAGGGGTGTAGTACTTGAAGCCCTGCTCGGGCTTCGCGCGGATGTGGAACCAGTAGTAGTACGCGCCGGCGCCTCCCGCGATCACGAGGAGCAGCAGCACGACCTTGAGGTTGAGCCAGCGATTCGCGCGGACGTCGCGTTGTTGTCGGGTCGGCCCGAGCACCACCGGCGGCGCCGACTTGCGCGCGGCGAGCTTGGCCGAGCGCTGGACCACGTAGGCCTGGTCGATCTCGAGTTGCTCGGATGGGACCTCGCTCTCGCTGGGTCCCGAGAACCGCGGATCGTGATCGTCTTCGAACGCCGGCGAGTCGACGCGCGTCGTCGGTGACGGCACCATGTCGGTGGCGGTGGTGTCGCGCTCGTCGAGGGAAACCACCCCGGCGTGATCGAGCGCGGCGAACGGATCCGAGACGCCCGAGGTCGAGACCACGACGGCGATCTCGGTGGTGGGAGCGCTCCCGATCGCGTCGAGCTCGAGCCTGACCGGGGCCGCTCCGCTCGCATCGGCATCACGCAGGAGTTGCCTCACCTGCCCCGCCGTCGGGCGCAGCTCCGCGTTGTCCGACAGCAGCGCGCGCACCAGCGGCTTGAGCCCCGGGGGAACGTCGATGATCGCGCTCTCGCACTCCTGCTTCTTGATGAACAACAGCTCCATCGTCGGCGCGCTCCACAGCGGGCGGCCGATCGCCATCTCCGCGAGCATCACCCCGAGCGCGTACATGTCTTGCGAGGGAGCGGGCTGAGCACCATCGAGCGCGACCTCCGGCGCCATGTAGCGCGGCGTTCCGGACACCAGGCCCGTCGCGGTCATCGCGGTCGTCGGGTCGACGAGCGAGCGCGCGAGCCCGAAGTCGAGGACCTTGACGTGATCGCGCTTGCCGGAGACCAGCATCACGTTCTCGAGCTTGAGATCGCGATGCACGATCTGCAGATCGTGCGCAGCCTCGAGTGCGTCGCACAGCTGCGTGCCGACCGCGATCACACGCGCGACCGGGAACGCGCCCTGCTTGTTGAGCGCCTCGAGGAGCGTGGTGCCGTTGATCAGCTCCATCGCCATGAACAGCCGGCCCTCGGCGTTCTGCCCGAAGTCGATGATCGGGACCGTGTTTGGATGCTGGAGCGCGCTCGCGAGCTTGGCCTCGCGGAAGAATCGCTGGATCGCTTTGACGTCCTTCTCGATCGCGCGGTCGAGGACCTTCACGGCGACCTCGCGACCGATCGACAGCTGCTTCGCGCGGTACACGATCCCCATGCCGCCCTTGCCGAGCGGGGCGAGCACCTCGAACCGGCCATCGATGGTCTTGCCGAGAAGATCGTCACCGGTGTCGACGGCGATCAGCCGTTCACCACATGACGCACATGCTGATCCTGCCTGTGCCGGAGCAACTGGAGCTACCTCACAGTTCGAGCAGACGATCATCCCGCGACCAATTTACACCCGACGCCGGGGCGCCAGGTCGAGCCCAGCGCTATGGTTCGCGCCATGTCATCTACTGCTCGACCGATCCGGCGCGTCGCAGTGCTCGGCGCCGGCGTGATGGGGAGCGGGATTGCCGCCCACTGTGCCAATGCGGGCATTCCTGTCGTCCTCCTCGACATCGTTCCACCCAAGGCCACCGACACCTCGAAGGCGACGCGCGACTCGTTCGCCACCGGCGCGCTCGCGAAGACCCTGAAGGCGAAGCCCGCGGCGTTCATGCACCCGCGCAACGCGGTCCTCGTCTCGACGGGCAACCTCGAGGACGATCTCGCGAAGACGGCGGACTGCGATCTCGTGATCGAGGCCGTGATCGAGCGGCTCGACATCAAGCAGGCGCTGTTCGCGAAGCTCGAGGCGATCGCGCCGAACGCGATCATCGCGTCGAACACCTCGGGCCTGCGGATCGCAGACATGCTGATCGGCCGGACCGAGCAGTTCAAGAAGCAGTTCGTGGTCACGCACTTCTTCAATCCGCCTCGCTACATGAAGCTGCTCGAGCTGGTCGCGGGACCGGAGACCACCGACGAGGTGAAGGCGACCTGCGAGAAGTTCGGCAAGGAGATCCTCGGCAAGGGCATCGTGTGGGCGAAGGACACGCCCAACTTCATCGGCAACCGGATCGGGCTGCACTCGATGATGACGACCATCCACTTGATGCTCGAGCGAGGGCTCACGCCCGAAGACGTCGACGCGATCACCGGCATCCCGATGGCCCACCCCAAGAGCGCGACGTTCCGGACGGCGGACGTCGTCGGTCTCGACACCGTCGGGCACGTCGCCGCGAACTGCTACTCGAGCCTGACGAGCGATGAAGACCGCGAGACGTTCAAGACGCCCGCGTACATCACGGCGCTGATCGAGAAGGGCATCCTCGGCGACAAGACCAAGGGCGGCTTCTACAAGCGGGTCGGCAAGGACATCCAGACGCTCGACCCGACGACTGGCGAGTACCGCGCGAAGGGTGGCAATCCCGAGATCGCGGCCGCGACGAAGAGCGTGTCGAAGATCGAGAACCCGCGCGAGCGCGTCAAGAAGCTCGTCGAGACCTCCGGCATCACCGGCGAGTTCGCGTGGACCGTGCTGTCGCGCAGCCTCGCGTACGCCGCGCGCCGGATCCCCGACATCACCGAGTCGATCGAGGCGATCGATAACGGCATGAAGTGGGGCTACGCGTGGGAGCTCGGCCCGTTCGAAGTCTGGGACGCGCTCGGTGTGAAGGAGACCATCGCGCGCATGAGGAAGGATGGCGTCGCCCTCCCCGCGTGGATCGACAAGGTCGGCGAACGGTTCTATGACGGCACAAGCATCTTCAGCCCGACCAAGGGTGAGTACGTCAAGCGCGCTGTCGATCCACGGGAGATCCCGTGGGAGGTGATGCGCAAGGGCAACGCGTTCGTCGTCGGCAACCGTGGCGCAGAAGCCTGGGATCTCGGTGATGGTGTCCTCGGGCTGACGTTCAAGAGCGACTACAACTCGATCGACGACAACGTGATCTCGATGATCCACACCGCGGTGGATCGCGCCGAACAGGACTTCCGCGCGCTGATCATCTTCAACCACGGCGACAACTTCTGCGTCGGCGCGAACCTGATGGCCGTCGTGATGGCCGCGATGCAGAAGCAGTGGGATCCCCTGCGGAAGATGATCCGCGACTATCAATACGGCACGCAGCGGCTCAAGTACTCGACGATCCCCGTCGTCGCGGCGCCGTTCGCCGGCACGATGGGCGGCGGTCTCGAGCTCTGCATGGGCAGCGATGCGGTGCAGGCCGCGGCCGAGACCTATGCCGGTCTGGTCGAGGTCGGCGTGGGGCTGATCCCCGGCGGCGCCGGCACGATGAACATGTTGTGGCGTTCGCTCGAGAGCGTGCCGGAAGGCGTCGATCCCGACGTCTACGGCTTCGTCACGCAGACGTTCAAGAACATCGCGCTCGCGAAGTACTCGACCTCGGCCGAAGAAGCGAAGGCGCTCGGGTTCTTCCGCAACTCGGATGGCGTGTCGTTCGATCGCGCGCGTCATCTCTACGAGACGAAACAGCGTGCCCTCGGGCTCGCGAACGCCGGCTACCACCCGGCGATCCCCCGCGCGTACAAGCTGCCCGGCGAGAACGGGATCGCGACGTTGAAGATGATGGTCAACACGCTGGTCGCCGGCGGGTACGCGACCGAGCACGACGCGCTGATCGCGATGAAGCTAGCGAACGTGCTGTGCGGTGGGCCGTCGGGGCACACGCAGCTCAACACCGAGGACCAGATCCTCGAGCTCGAGCGCGAAGCGTTCCTCTCGCTGTGCGGTGAGCCGCTCAGCCAGGCGCGCATGCAGTACTTCCTCCAGAACAAGAAGCCCCTCAGGAATTAAGGAGCACGATCATGGAAATCGTCATTGCAGAAGCAGTTCGTTCCGCAGTCGGTCGTGGTCACAAGGGCTCGCTCGCGAGCAAGCGTCCCGACGAGCTCGCCGCCGACGTGATCCGCGGCCTGATGGCACGTGTTCCTCAGGCGAGAGGCAAGATCGACGACGTCATCCTGGGCTGCGCGATGCCGGAAGGCGAGCAAGGCCTCAACGTCGCGCGGCTGATCGCGCTGCTCGCGGATCTCGGTCCCGACGTGCCGGCGCAGACGATCAATCGGTTCTGCTCGTCGGGCTTGCAGGCGATCGCGACCGCGGCCGGTTCGATCGCGACCGGCACCAACGACATCGTGATCGCCGGTGGCGTCGAGTCGATGACCTACGTCCCGATGACCGGCTTCCACCTTTCGGCCTCGCCCGAGCTGATGGACAAGCTGCCCGGCGCGAACACGCCGATGGGCATCACCGCCGAGAACGTCGCGAAGCGGTTCAACATCTCGCGGGCGGATCAAGACGCGTTCGCGTTTCGCAGCCAGCAGAGAGCGAAGGCCGCTCTCGAGAAGGGGGTGTTTCGGGACGAGATCGTCCCGGTGCGCACGGTCTCGTTCAAGGATGGCCAGCGCATCTACAAGGACTTCCTCGTCGACGAGCTGCCGCGTCCCGAGACCACGCTCGAAGGGCTCGCCAAGCTGCCACCCGCGTTCGCGCAGGGGGGTAGCGTCACTGCCGGCAACGCGTCGCCGATCTCCGACGGCGCGGCGTTCTGTCTCGTGATGTCGGCGGCGAAGGCGAAGGAGCTCGGCATCACGCCGCTGGCGACGTTCAAGCAGTTCGTCACCGTCGGCGTCGATCCCGAGATCATGGGTATCGGCCCCGTCCCCGCGGTCAAGAAGCTGCTCGCGAAGACCGGCCTGACGGTCGCGGACATCGATCTGTTCGAGCTCAACGAGGCGTTCGCGAGCCAGAGCGTGTACTGCCAGCGCGAGCTCGGCATCCCCGACGACAAGGTCAACGTCAACGGCGGCGCGATCGCGCTCGGTCACCCGCTCGGGTGTACGGGCGCGAAGCTCACCGCGTCGGCGCTCTACGAGCTCAAGCGGCGCGGCGGCAAGCGCGCGATCGTGACGATGTGCATCGGTGGCGGTCAGGGCGCAGCCGGTCTGTTCGAGCGTGCGTAGTGTTCTGCTCATCGCGCTGATCGCCTGCGGCGACAAACGGCAGGCTGATCCGGTGACGCCGAGCGGGTCGTCGGTCGCTCCGTCGCTGCCGCCGGATGCGACAATCGAGCCCTCGCGGATCGCGCTGCGTGCCGGAGGCAAGGCTCCCGTCAAGACGACGAAGCCGATCGGGCGCGAGCAGCTGACGAAGCTGGCGGGGCTCGAGCTCGCGGGCTTGACCCCGCGCGTGCGAAAGCTCGACGACACGTTCCTCGACCTCGAGTACACGCTCGCGCTGCCGATCGTCGTCGGCGTGACCGTGCAGCCCTGCTTGCGCTGCTTGCCGATGCAACTCGACAAGTGGCGCGCCGAGACCGACGCCCTGCGTGTGACCGTGCCGCCGGAGCTGCGAGATCGCTCCGACGGCACGTCGTTCGACGTGATGTCGAGCGCGCTCGGAGGAGCGATCGTGGTCGCGACCTACCAGCTCACCATCCTGCCGAACGCCTTCGATCAAGCCATCACCGCGTACTTCAACGACGGCGTCAACCAACTGCGAGTGATCGCCCGGTCTGTTGGTAAGGATGGCGACATCGAACGCCGCGAGCTCGAACAGCTCGCGTTCGCGGTGCTCGATCGCTTCGCGCAGTCCTGGTGACTACTTCGAGCTGAGCGCGATCTTGCGGGGCTTCGCTTCGGCCTTCTTGCCGATCACCAGGGTCAGCACGCCATGCTCGAGCGAGGCGGCGATGTTGTCCGGACTCGCCGTGGCCGGGAGCTGGAAGGTGCGCGAGAACGAACCGAACTGTCGCTCGTACAGCGAGTAGACCTCGCCGTCTCCTGCTTGCCGCTCCTCGGCTCGGTTGCCCGACACGCTGAGGATGCTGTTGTGGACGGCGATGTCGAGATCGGACTCCTTCATCCCCGGGAGGTCGGCCTTGACGATGAATGACTCGGTGGTCTCCTTGACCTCGAAGGACGGCGAGAACGCGCTCGTCGGACGGGTGAAGGGGTCCCAGGCGAGCAGCTCGCGGGCGATCGAGAATGGGTCGCGGTAGCGGGTGGCGGTGGCGTTGTTGCGGAGAACGAGAGACATCGGGATTCCTCCTGTAGAGGGAGAGGGTTGCGTTGCGGGTTGTGTTGCGGTTGTGGGGACAGCGATAACCACACCGTGTGCATGCGCAACGGGTTGACGTTCGCGTACGCGGTGATTACCCGTGCCCGATCCTCGCCGTAATAGGGGGCTACGAACCGACGCTGATCCGCACGTAACAGCGCGGCTTGGCCTCTTCACCCGGGACGGCGATGAAGCCCGCCGCACCGAGCACGCCGTCAGCCTCGAACAGCCGCAGGGAACACCTGACTCGATCGCCCGCGAAGCACGGTTTGCGATACGCGACGTCGACCGCCTTGCTGCGCCCCGACAGCGGCCGCCCCGCCGCGGCAAGCCGGCGGTTGAGCGCATCGATGAAGATCCGGATGTAGACCAGCGAGTTGACGTGCTGGTTCGAGTCGGTCTGGTCGAGCGTGAACACGACGTCGGCGGAATCGGGCGCGAGCTCGTCCAGCCACACCCCGCCCTCGGGGGCGTCCCCGGCGGTCGAGGCGGCGGGTGCGGCGTAGCGGAGCTCCGGGACCTCGGGAAACCCCGGGACATCGAAGCGCGTGATCTTGCGCTGCGCGGGCGGACCGAACGGACGCGTATAGACATGCTCGGCGAACTGCGTCCCCACGAGCGTCAACGGCCCGGCCGGCGTGCGAGGCACGATGCGGCCCGCGGCGCCACGAATGTCGCTCCACATCAGCATGTAGAGCTTGCTGACCTCGCCCGCGGCATCGCGATCGTACGCGAGCTGGAAGCCGGCATCGGACTCGATCATCCGGTCGACGCGGACATGTTGATCGAGCGCCGTGATCGTCAGCCGCGTCAGGATCGGAAGGATGCCTTGCTGCCCCGCGAGCGTCGCGCCCTTGTGCTTGACGAGCACGCCGCGCCAAAAGCCCGACAGCGTCGGCGGGATCGCGATCGGCATCAACCGGCCGTCCTGGGTGACGTCCTCGTAGCGCAGATGTCCCTCGGTCTTGCCGTGCTGGTCCGACGGGAATTCAGGACGCGGCGGAGCGGGAAACATCGAGGGAAGGATAGCGGAATCACGACGAACTCACGATCGTTGTACCAACATGCACCGGCTGTTCATCCTCGCGCTGCTCGCCTGCGGAGCCACCGCCGCCGCACCGAAACCGCCAACGCCCGTCGCGTCGAACAACCCGTGCTTCGCCGGCAAGCCCGCGATCGTCGCGAACGACATGTGGAAGACCCTCGAGAAGCACTCGTGGTCGGTCTACCTGACCGAGGGCGAGCCGCCGCCACCACCGACGACGTATGGCTCGTGCAAGGTCGAGCGGAACAAGGTCACCTCCTCCTCGGGCACGCTCGTCGCCGAGCTCGGATGTGGCGTGCGCGTGGTGGTGCCCGGGATTCGCGACCGTCTCGGGATCGAGATCACCAAGGCGACCGGCAAGGACGTCCTTGAGCGCGCGACCTCCAAGACGCCGCTTGTCTGTTACGCCAACGGCCCCGACCAGGCACGCTGTCACTTCGAGCGTGCCGAGGACAGCGACACCGACTCCGACACGTATGTCGTCACCGGTCAGATCACCGTGGATGTGATGACAGGGGACGCAGCGCGCGCCTTCTTCGCGCCCAGGCCGATCGTCGAGCTCGGCGTCAGCATCTGGTGCCACTGATCACTTCTTCGTGACCTTGTTATCGGTGCCGAGCTCCGAGACGTCCGGCGCCTCGTCACCGTCGAGGGTCTTGCTCCACGTCACGGCGTTGTTGTTGCCATTGACCGTGATCGCGTCGACCGCGGTGACGACGACCGTGTTGTCGTTGCCATCCGCCGAGATCACGGCCGCGCTCTCCGCGGTGACCTTGTTGTGGTTGCCCGGCACGTTAACCAGCTTGCATCTACCGGTGACCTTGATCGTGTTGTCGTTGCCGGCGATCAACACCACGCCGCCCTTCCCGCAGGCGATCGTCTTGGTCTGCTTGTTGGCCGCGATGATCGAGTCGGCGGCAACGGGCTGCGCGGTGAACAGGGCGGCCAGGATCAGGAAATGCTTCATGGGTAGAACCTGCGGCCGGCCCCGTCGACCCGCGACATCACCCCGACATCAGGGACCAAGCTCTCGACAACGCGTCCGAATCCCGCAACGGTAGGGCGTGATCCGGCTCCCGATCGACGACGTGCTGCCCCAGCTGGTGGCTGCCGTGCATGATCGCCGCGTCGCCGTGCTGGTGGCGCCTCCCGGTGCGGGCAAGACGACGCGCGTGCCGGGTGCGCTGCTCGACGCCAGCGCGATCGAAGGCGAGATCGTCGTGCTGCAGCCTCGCCGGCTCGCGGCACGACTCGCAGCCACGCGGATCGCCAGCGAGCGCGGTGTCGAGCTCGGCCGCGAGGTCGGCTACGAAGTCCGCTTCGATCGCAAGCGCAGCAACGCGACGCGGATCTCGCTCGTCACCGAAGGCATCCTGACGCGCCGCCTCCTCTCCGATCCGCAGCTGCGCGGCGTCGGCTGCGTCGTGATCGACGAGCTCCACGAGCGCAACCTCGACGGCGATCTCGCACTCGCACTCGTGCATCGCCTGCGCGTCACGCGCCCCGAGCTCGCCCTGGTCGCGATGTCGGCGACGCTCGATGCCGAGCCGGTCGCGAAGTTCCTCGACGCGCCGATCGTGACGTCCGAAGGCCGCGCGTTCCCGCTGACGATCGAGTACGCGGAGCACGCGGACGATCGCCCGCTCGGGAAGCAGATCTCTGCCGCCGTCCGTCGCGTCGCGCAGGGTCTCGACGGCGACATCCTCGTGTTCCTCCCCGGCGCCGGCGAGATCCGTCGCTGCGCCGAGGATCTCGAGGACGCTGCGCGCGTGTTCGATCTCGCGGTGCTACCCCTCCACGGCGATCTCACCGTCGAAGAACAAGATCGCGCGGTCGGCAAGCAGAGCAAGCGCAAGGTGATCCTCGCGACCAACGTCGCCGAGACGTCGGTGACCATCGATGGCGTGGTCTGCGTGATCGACTCCGGGCTCGCCCGGATCGCGCGGTACTCGCCGTGGACCGGCTTGCCGTCGCTGCAGATCGAACCGATCTCGAGAGCGTCGTGTGCACAGCGCGCCGGTCGCGCGGGTCGAACACGTCCCGGTCGCGTCGTGCGCCTGTACACCAAGCACGATCACGACCTGCGCCGCGCGTTCGAGGTTCCGGAGGTCGCGCGGACCGATGTCGGCGGTGCGGCACTCGAGCTCTACGGTGCCGGACTCGCCGGGTTGCGCGCCTTGAACTGGTACGAGCCGCCACCCGAACCGGCGATCGTCGCCGCCGAGGAGCTGCTCGCGCGCCTCGATGCAGTTCATGGAGGCGCGATCACGGAGCGTGGCAAGCGGATGCTGCGCTTCCCGGTCCACCCTCGTCTCGCTCGCATGATCGTCGAGGCGGAAGCCCGAGGCGTCGCGCGCGAGGCCTGCGTGATCGCCGCACTCCTCGGCGGTCGCGAGCTGCGGCTCGAGCGACGCGGTCCCGCCGGTCATGCGCGCGTCGCGTCGTCCTCCGATCTGATCGACGACATGGATGCGCTCCTCGAGGCGCGAGCTCACGGTCTGCGCGCCGACCGCCTGCGTCGCGACAACCTCGACATCGGCACCGCACACCAAGCCGACCGCGCCGCGAAACAGCTCGATCGGATCGCCGACCACTCCGCTCCTGCTCCGCGCAGTGATGACGAGGTCGATGCGGCGCTACAGATCGCGATCCTCTCCGGGTTCCCCGATCGCGTCGGCAAGCGTCGCGCAGCGAGATCGCCCGACTTCGTGTTCGCGGCTGGCGGCGGCGGCACGCTCGCTCCATCCTCGTCCGTGATCGATGCCGAGCTGATCGTCGCCGTCGATGTCGCCGAGACCGGCCAGCGAGGAGCGACGAGTCGCGTGCAGATCCGCCGCGCCTCCGGGATCGATGCGAGCTGGCTGCTCGATCTCTACCTCGATCGCATCGTCGAGCGCGACGAGCTGGTGTGGAACGCGGAGAAGCAGCGCGTCGAGCGCATCGTCCAGCTGACCTACGACGGGCTCGCGATCGACGACTCGCGCGACGTCGAAGGTGCACGCCGCGCTGGGCGCCCCGCGGCCGAGCTGCTCGCGAAGCACGCGCTCGCGAACCTCGACAAGCTGATCGACGCCGAGGCCCTCGCGGGCTGGCGCAATCGCGTCACCCTCGCCGCCTCGGTCAACCCGAGTGTCCCCAAGGTCGCCGACGACGCGATCGAGGGCGTCATCGCAAATGCCTGTGAAGGCGCCACGTCGTTCGCCGAGCTTCGCCAGGCCGGCCTGCTGTCACTCCTCGACGCCGGCCTCGGCGAGCACAAGCGCACCGTCGATCGGATGGCTCCCACGCATATCGATCTGCCCCGGCGCAAGCGCCTGCAGATCCACTACGAGGCCGACAAGCCGCCGTGGATCGCGTCGCGCATGCAGGACTTCTTCGGGCTCGCTCGTGCGCCTACGGTCGGCGATGGCAAGGTCCCCCTCGTCCTTCACCTGCTCGCGCCGAATCAGCGGCCCGTCCAGGTCACGCAAGATCTCCCCGGGTTCTGGGTCCGCCACTATCCCGGCCTGCGCAATCAGCTCGCGCGTCGCTATCCACGGCATCAGTGGCCCGAAGATCCGACGCAGCTGATCACCGGCGACGACTAGAATCGGCCGCGTTCGATCGGACGCTGCGACTAGCTGGGAGGCAGCGAGCCGAGCAGCTGCTTCGCAACCTTGATGACGTCGCTCGGATGCGACGGGTTGGCCGGGAACTGTTGATGCGCGTGCCACAGCACCTGGCCCGAGCGGTTATCGACGAGCGTCATCTCGAGATACATCTTCGAGCGACCGGTGCGCGGCAGCGTCTTGTCGTTCGACCACACGGGACGCGCAGGGATGGAAGGGCCTGGAGGAGGTGCGGCCAGCGCGACCTCGATCGCCGGCTCGAGCAGCGGCTCGACACCTTCGACGCCTGCGCGACCGATGTCGATGATCGCGGTCCCGGCACGCAGCGCGGTCCGTCCCACGCTCGCGGCAACCCGGCCGGTCGAGCGAGCCGCCCCACTGGCGAGCGAACCACCTTTGCCCTTCGTCGCGGCGGCGATCGCAACGATGACGAGGACCACGCCGACGACCAAGAGCGTGCCGAGGAGGATCTTGCCTGCGAGCTGGCCGCGGTCCGGATCCTTGCCCGCGAAGCCCCAGCCACCCATGTAGAGCGTCGCGTCGGCACCACTCGCACCGAGCCGCGCCGGCAGGATCGGGGCGGGGAGCGTGTTCGAGTTGCCGACGAAGGTGCCGTAGCTCGCGAGCGAGTCGACCGTCGAGAGGAGCAGCTCGCGAGGAAGCGCGGCTTGTGGCGTGCCGTCGGGTCCGACGTAGTGACCATCCCAGTCGAGCACGGCGCCGACCTGATACCCACGACGGTAGAGCGTCTCCGAAGCGACCCCGAGGAGCCGCGCCTCGGCCGCCAGGCGGATCTGATCCGCGTCGTCCATCACGGCCGGGTGCGTCCAGACCTCGAGATCCGTGGGGAGGAGATCGATCGTGCGGACCGGCCGGGTACCGAGCTCGGTGGAAGTGACGGTGGCGACCTGATTCGGCCAGCGCGAGCCACCGCACGCGCCGCTGGCGAGCGCGGTGATCAGAAGCGAAGCGGTGACGGACGAGCGCAAGCTTGCCAGCAACAGCAAACCTCGTACCCGCGTAACTAGCTGACCTTGCGGGCGGGGATTGTCCTCGCTACACCACACTGTCGTTTCGCGAGGACGGTGATCGGATACACACGCGACGCTTCGCGAGCAATGTCGTCAGGTTCGGCATGCGTCTCGGTCTCGTGCTCGCGTTGCTCGTCGGTTGTGGTGGTGATCCCAGTAGCGACGGCGAACCTGGGCCGGCCGGCGAACCAGGACCGAAGGGCGAACCGGGCCCGCAGGGTCCCATCGGTCCGGGTGGTGGCGATCCAGGTCCCGCGGGTCCGCAGGGTCCGATCGGCTTGACCGGCGCCGACGGCGCGACGGGAGCTGCAGGACCGCAAGGACCCGCAGGCCCACAAGGCGCGACCGGTTCTCCCGGCGCTCAAGGTCCTGCAGGAGCTACCGGTCCCGCGGGATCTACTGGACTCACCGGACCCGCCGGTGCGACCGGACCTGCTGGGACGACGGGAGCTGCAGGACCTGTCGGACCTCGCGGCCCCGCCGGTAGCGGCGAGACCAACCTCGAGATCGGGTTCGTCGGCTTCACCGACGTCAAGCGAGGTGGCGACCTCGCCGGACGCGCCGGCGCGCACGCGATCTGCGCCGGCGAGTATCCGGGCAGTCACTTCTGCACCGACTGGGAGATGGATCAGGCGCATCCGCCGGCGATCGCCGAGCCCGGTGCATGGGTCGATGCGGGCGCGTCGACCGTGTCGTCGCGGTTGTTCCGTGCGAGCTACTCGACGAGCAGCCTCAATACGTGCGCCGGCTGGACGTCCGCGTCATCGACGGTGAAGCCCGATGGCATCAATGTGGGGCGCGGGCTGACGTACACCTCGCTCGGTGGCATCGCGGGCAGCAGCGTCAGCAACACCGACGGTGGCTGCCAGAATGCTCGCTCGCTCGCGTGTTGCCTCGGCGGTACGTCGGTCCAATTCCGCGGCTTCTCGCCATCGCACACCGGCGCTCTCGCGGGGCGCAGCGGCGCGAACGCGATCTGTCACGCGGCGTTCTCGGGTAGCCACTTCTGCACCGACTGGGAGGTCGATCAAGCGGCGATCCCCGCGCCGATTCCGGCCACGGGTGCGTGGGTCGATGCCGGCAACTCCGATCCCAACTCACGGCTCTATCGTGCGAGCTACTCGACGAGCAGCCTCGGCACCTGCGCCGGCTGGACGTCGAGCTCGGCGACCGTCAAGCCCGACGGGATCAACACGGGGCGCGGTCTGCTGGTGACGGCCCTCGGCGGGATCTCGAGTAGCAGCGTCACCAACACCGATGGCGGCTGCCAGAACGCACGCCCCCTCGCGTGTTGCGACGGCACTCCACCGCAGTGACGGCGGACTGATTCACTGGCGGCGAGATAGCATCGCAGCATGTACAAGCTGCTTCGTGCGAAGCGTGACCCACACTTCAGAGTCGCGAACATCGCGGCGGACGCGTGGCGGCAGGGCACCCGGTTGGCCGCGGTCCCAGAGGCCGCGATCACGGTGGCGTTCGAGCGCGAGGTGGGTCGAGAGGACTTCTACTGGGGCATCCCGCCGATCTTCGACACGGCGTTGCTCGCGATGCTGCGCGACGCCGGCGCCGACAACCTCGAGGACTACGGCGCCAAGCTGACGAACGTGAGTGAACCGTGGGACGCCCGGGTGGTCAACGTCATCGGGACGGTGTCACTCGCCTCCTTCGTGCTCGACCTGCCGCCGGAGGAGCTCGCGGAGCTCAACGCTCTGGATCGCGAGACGCTCGACAGCGTGCGCGACGTGCTCGCCATGCGTGCAGCCTCGCTACCGCGACCAACCGCCGCGATCATCCGGCTGGCTGAGTGGAACAAGCCGCTGTTGATCCGCGCGGACCTCGCCGCGAGGTTGCCCGCGACCACGAACGTCGACTTCGTCAGCGTTGTCCACGCGGGCGAGCTCACCGGCACGGATCTCACCACCTACCTCGACGAAGCCAGTCACGTCGATGGTCTTACCGACCGGGCTTGATCTGTGGTTGGGACGGCCGGCTCGCGAGCTGCGGCGCCGTCGGCCACAGCAGGTGATACAGCCGCAAGCTGATCAGCAGCAGCGCGTACTCCTGGAGATCACCGCCGGAGTCACGCAGCACCGAGAAGTTGAAATCGACGAGCGCGAGCGCGTCGCTGATCAAGCGCAACAGCTCGTCAATGCCGGGGGTGGTTTGATTCTTGTCGAACGCCCACACCGACAGCTTGCTGCGCATCGCCTCGAACATCGGCTTGATGCGGATGTGTAGCGACGCGATCCGGTTCGGACGTAGCCACTGCAGCACCATGCCGGCGAGCGCGCGACAGTCCTCGGCCATCGCTTCCTTGCCCATCGCGGGCTCGACCAGACCGATCATCGCGGGCTGCACGGTGCGTGTGGCGGAGGCGCCTTTGAACAGCAGCGCGCTCGGCGAGATGTTGGTGTGGCCCATGCCCTGCTCGTGCAGCGCCGCGACCTGACGGATCACGAGGAAGCCGAGCGCGAGCGCGCCATCGACGTGGAGATCGAGCTCCGCGATTCGATCGCCGAACCGCGGCTCGTCGATGTACTCGGTGAACAGCAGCAGTGACGACGTGTTCGCGTCGTAGATCACTTTATGCAGCGAGGTCAGCAGGCCTTGCCGCACGCGCTTCAAGATCGGCCAGAAGAACTGCTGCCAGTTCTCGACGAACTGCCGCGGGTCTTTGACCTTGGTCAGGTCGATCACCGTGACCAGCTTGGGGAACACGTTCGCGTCGGGGAACGCACCCGAAGCGACGAGATCCGGACGCGGCGACGCGAGGAAGATCGGGTGACCCTTGACGCGGCCGAGCGAGCGATCGACCGCGTAGCCCCACTCGTGCACGGCCCGCTCCGCCGAGGCCACCAGCTCCTTGGTGATGCTCGGATCGGCGTTGGTGATCGCCTCGGCTTTTTTCTCCTGCGCCGCGGCTTCCTTCGCCGCCGCCACGTCGGGCGCGAGCGAGTTCTTGCGCCTGCTGTCGCGGGCGCGCTCGTCGGGGAGCTCGCGCAACATGCCGCGCAGCTCCTGCGCGACCGCCTGCACCGACGGAAACCGCTGCGCCGGATCGCGCTCGAGACAGCCCTCGATCACGCTGCGCAGCGTCAGCGGGAATCCGTCGGGGTAGTGCACCTTGCTGCGTCCGCCGATCACCACTCCCTCGGCGATCCGGATCAACAGCGCCCACATATCGTCGGCGGCGCCGTACAGCAACTGCTCGGTGAACAGGCCGTGCAGCGCGCCACCGATCGCGTAGATGTCGAGCGACGTGTTGATCGGGCTGTCCATCAGCGCCTGATCGATCGTCTCCGGTGCCACCGACCAACCCGGCGAACCGAAGATCCGGCCTTTGTAGTAGCTGCGATACGTCTGGTTGCTCGAGTCGTCGAGCGACATCGCGAGATCGAAGTCGAACAGGTAGGCGACGTTCGCGCCGTCGTCGACCAGGATGTTCCGCAGCGTGAAGTCGCGATGGATCAGCCGCGCCGCATGCAGCGTGGCCAAGCCCTCGAGCGCCTGCACCAGCAGCTTGCAGCGCGCCCGCGCCGTCAGGTTGTGCTTGGTGATCGCCTCGAGCAGGGTCATCCCCATCCGCGGCGTGATGAACAGGTAGTTGTCGGCGATCGGTGCCGAGACGTACGTCGGCAGGATGTTCGGGTGCTCGATCGCCGCGATCCGCGCCATCGCCGCGAGGTTGTTGTGGTGATCGCGGCGCGTCACCTCGTCGGTGCGCAGCTGGTAGAGATAGTTCGAGTGGAACACCTTGCCGACCGCGCGCTCGAGGCAGCCAGTGGCATCGTCGCGGCGCTCGACCTCGTAGACGCTGCCCATGCCGCCGTTCGACAGGTGCTTGCCGTTCGTCCGGTAGAGGTACCGGTTGTAACGGAACACGATCCCCGGCTTCGAGAGGTCCTCCGACCGCATCGTTCCGATCGACGTGGTTTCGACCCAGGAGTCGGACATTCGCAGTCGCCGCCGATCACTCTACGCCTGCCTCCCTCCGAGAACAACGGTAACAACCTGATATCCCTGCCCTCAGTCGGAGACGGACGACCAGCGGTGCGTTGTCGCACGACCGCGGCAACCCTCGTCGGATCGACGGTGAGTGTGGTACCCAGCGACTAGTTGATGCTGGAGCATCGCCTCACCAAAGTCGTCGCATTCGCGACGTTCGTCCTGCTGGTCATCGGCGGGACCGTCAATCCGACGGGCTCCAGCCTGGCCTGCCCGGAACCGTCGCTGGTGTGCCACGGCGAGCTGTTCCCGGAGATGGTCGGCGGGGTGTTCTACGAGCACGGTCACCGGCTCGCCGCGATGACGGTCGGGTTCCTCCAGGTCGCGCTCACGGTCCTGCTGTTCCGCCGCCGCGCCACGCACAAGAAGCTCGCGCTGTTGCTGCTCCTGATGGTCTGCGCCCAGGGCGGCCTCGGTGCGCTGACCGTCAAGTACCAGCTCCCCTGGTACGTCTCGACCGCGCACTTGCTGGTCGCGATGAGCTACTTCGCGACCCTGATCTACACCGCGTTCCTGACCCGCCCGGCTCCGAGCGTGCTCGAGATCGAGCAGCACGAAAAGCGCCGCGGCGAGCTCGGTGGCGCACGCAGGTGGATCTTGATCGCCGCAGGTGCGGTGTTCATCCAGCTGCTGCTCGGCGCGCTGGTGCGTCATCACGGCGCGGCGATGGTTTGCCTCGGCATGCCGAGCTGCACCATGGGTGGCGAGTGGTGGCCGGATACCGGCGTGCAGCACCTGCACATGATCCACCGCGCGTTCGGCGTGATCACCGGCCTCGTCACCACGATCGCCGCCGTGAAGATCTATCGCGCCGCGAAGAGCTGGCCTGCCATGCGGCTGCTCTCGCTGATCGCGCCGGTACTCGTGCTCGGCCAGATCGTCCTCGGCATCTACACGGTGTTGACGATGCGCTCGGTGCCCGTCGCGGTCGGTCACTTCGCCGGTGCGGCGAGCCTGTGGGCGCTGTGGATGAGCGCGGTGTTGATGACGCGTAGCCGCTCGACCATGCCCACCGCGACGCTCGTCAAGCGCAAGAGCCTCGTCAAGCTCGAGCCGGAGGTCGCATGACCTCCGCCGTCGCCAGGAAGGCCGTCGATCTGATCGCGCTGGTCAAGCCGCGCATCATGATCATGGCGCTGCTCACGGCCGCGGGCGCCGCGAGCCTCGCACCCGGCACGATCGCCCTCGCCGATGCGCTGTGGATGCTCACCGGCACCGCGCTGATCGTCGGCTCGGCGAACACACTCAACATGTGGCTCGAGCGCGATGTCGACTGCCTGATGGTGCGGACGAAGGATCGCCCGCTGCCGCAAGGACGCCTCGACGCGAACACCGCGCTGATGTTCGGCGCGATCCAGGGCGCCCTCTCGATCCCGCTCCTCGCGCGAGTCAACCTCGTCACCGCGGCGCTCGGCTTGCTCGCCCTCGTGCTCTACGTCGGCGTCTACACGCCGATGAAGCAGCGCTCGCAGATCGCCGTCTGGGTCGGCGCCATCCCCGGTGCGATGCCCGCGCTGATGGGGTGGACGGCCGCGACCGGCAAGATCGATCTCGGCGGGCTTGCCGTGTTCGGCGTGCTGTTCATCTGGCAGGTGCCACACTTCCACGCGATCGCGATGTATCGCCAGCGCGACTACGACGCCGCGGGGTTGAAGACGCTGCCCGGCACCCACGGCGTCCCGCGTGCGCGCCGCGAGATCGGGATCTATCTCGTCGTGCAGGTCCTGGTGTCGGTGCTCCCCGTGATGCTCGGCGTCGCCGGCTCGATCTATCTCGCCACCGCGATCGCGCTCGGCATCTTCGTGCTCGTGCAGGGTCTGCCGGGCGTGCGCGCTGGCTCCACGAAGTGGGCGCGCAACGTCTTCCTCGCTTCGATCGTCTACCTGCCGTTGCTGTTCGCAGTGATGGTCTTCGACGGACGCGCATGACGATCGAGCAGGTTCACCCGGCGATCAACGCCGCGCTCAACCTGACCTGCTTCGTGTTTCTCGTCGCGGGTCGCATGGCGATCGCGCGTGGCGACGAGCAACTCCACCGCAAGCGCATGCTGACGGCGTTCACCGCATCGTCGGTCTTCCTGGTTTCGTATCTGATCCGGTTCGCGACGACCGGTGCGCACAAGTATCCCGGCGAGGGTTGGGACAAGACGTTCTATCTGGTCACGCTGTTCAGCCACATGGTCCTGGCGGTCGTCCTGGTCCCCCTGGTGGTGACGGCCCTGCGCCGCGCCTTCAAGGGCAACTTCGCGGCCCACAAGAAGATCGTGCGGTTCACCTGGCCCATCTGGATGTACGTCTCGGTGACTGGCGTGATCGTTTATCTGATGCTCTATCACCTCGCGCCTGTCCTTCACCCACAGTGATACCGTCCGTGGCATGCGGCTCCTGATCGCGCTCTGCTTCGCGACGGCGGCCTGCAACTACAAGCCGCCTACGGGTGCGATCGAGGACGGCTCGCTCGAACCCGACGGACCCTTGCCGGACGGTGTCGACGCGGGCATCGACGCCCCGATCGTCGACGCGTGCGGCACGAGCTGCACCGCCCTCGGTGGCACCTGCGAGCGCGGCACCTGCACGTTTGACTGCGACACCAACAACGCGTGCGCCGCGGGTGTCGTCTGCCCACCAAACGTCCCTTGTGCGGTCAATTGCACGGGCCAGGACAGCTGTCACGGCAACGTCGATTGTACGGCGGCGTCGAGCTGCACCATCGGGTGTCTGGGAGGTCAGTCCTGCGACGGCCGCGTCGACTGCGCGGGCACCAGCTGCACCGTGACGTGTGGTCAGGACTCGTGCGACGACGCCGTCAAGTGTGATGCCACGGAGGCGTGCACGATCGCCTGCACGGGCGGGCAGTCGTGCCGCGGTCCGATGTCCACCAGCTCGCCGACGTCGACGATCACCTGCGGCCAGGATGCCTGCGTCTCGCCCATCGCCTGCGCGGCGAGTGAGCGCTGCACGATCAACTGCATGGGCGGCCAGGCGTGCAGCTCGCCGATCACGTGCGGCCCCGGAACGTGCGATGTCACCTGCGGCAACGACTCGTGCGACAGCGGCGTCACGTGCGCGACGGCGTGTGCGTGCGATGTCGATTGCTCGGCGCAGGGTGCGTGCGCGACGGGTTCGAGCTGCCCCGGCACACCTGCCTGCGATACGGGCCAGGGCTGCAGGAGCGCCCCCAGCGCCTGCCAGAACTGTCCTCCCTAGAGCCCGAGCTGCTTCGCGACGATCACCTTCATGATCTCGTTGGTGCCGGCGTAGATCCGCTGGACGCGCGCATCCATGAACGCGCGGGTCACCGGGTACTCGAGCATGTAGCCGTAGCCGCCGAAGAACTGCAGGCAGGTATCGACGATCTCCTGCGCGGTATCGGTCAGCCAGAACTTCGCGATCGAGCACTCCTTGACGAGGTACTTCCCGGCGACATGCTCGGCGACGACCTTGTCGACGTAGGCGCGCCCGACTTCGACCTTCGCGAGGCACTCGACGAGCTTGAACTGCGTGTTCTGAAACTTGCTGATCGGCTTGCCGAACGCCTTGCGCTCCTTGGTGTACGCGATGGTGTCCTCGAGCACTTGCTCGGATGCCGACTGCGCACCGATCGCGACGCACAGCCGCTCCTGCTGGAGCTTCTGCATCAGCATCATGAAGCCACCGCCCTCGGCGCCGAGCCGATTCGCGGCGGGCACGCGGCAGTCCTCGAAGAACATCTCCGAGGTGTCCTGCGAGGCCATGCCCATCTTGTGGAGGCGCTTGCCTCGGGTGAAGCCCTTGCGGTTCGCCTCGACGACGAACAGCGAGATGCCCTTGTGCGCGTTCGCCGGATCCGAGTCGGTCTTCGCCGCGACGATGATCAGATCGCAGAGCTGACCGTTCGAGATGAACGTCTTCGCGCCGTTGATCACGTAGTCGTTGCCGTCGAGCTTCGCGGTCGTCGCGATCGCGGCGAGGTCACTGCCGGTGCCGGGCTCGGTCATCGCGAGCGCGGTGACGAATTCGCCGCTGGTGCAGCCGGGCAGCCACTTCTGCTTCTGCTCGTCGCTCCCGAACGTGTGGATGTACGGAACGATGATGTCGGAGTG
>JBBQJJ010000121.1:0-20810 GCA_038325805.1 Haliangiales bacterium | reverse complement strand
CGCCTCGCGGGCCTTGTTCGAACGCGCTGGCGTCAGCCCCGAGCACATCGACGACCGACCGCCCTGCACGCGGTGCGAGGGCGACCGATTCTTCAGCTACCGCCGGGACGGCCTCGAGGGCGGCGTCCACATGGCGTTCATCGGCGTGCTCTGGAAGTAGGAGTTCGCGCTATCGCGCTCAAGGATCGACACGGGCGAACTGCCACGAAAATAGAGTTCGCGGTCTATGCGAACTCATTTTCGTTCAAGGTGGTGGCCGGCCGCCGGCCCGCTGGTCTCTGGGGTTAGAGCGGGTCGGCGAACGGTGGCGCGGGGCGCGCGATCAGATAGCCCTGCAGCAGATCGCAGCCGAGGTCGACGAGGACCTTCGCTTCTTCCTCGGTCTCGACGCCTTCACCGATCACCATCGTGCCCTGCGCGCGGCAGAGATCGGTGATCGAGCGGATCAGCCGTTGCTTCATCTGGTGCTTGTCGACGTCGCGCACGAGCGACATGTCGAGCTTGACGAAGTCGGTGTCGGCGGCGCTGAACGTGCCCATGCGTGCATGACCGCCACCGAGATCATCGATCGCGATCCGGAACCCGAGCTCGCGCAACTCGGCGACGCGGTAGGGCAGGTCGAGCTGACCCTCGAGCGAGGTGCGCTCGGTGATCTCGAGGACCACGCGCGAGGCGACGCGGGACAGCGGGGTGAACGCGGAGGTCAGCTGCTTGTCGAACAGGTCGAGCAAGTGGAGGTTGACGAACACCACGCCACGCTCGGGCTCGGCCGCGGCGATCACCTTCGCGGTCTGCGCGCGGACCGCGCGACCGAGCATGGGGATCCGCTCGAGGCGTTCCGCAGCATCGAGGATCGCGCCGGGATGCGGCAGCGAACGATCGGTCGAGCGCATCAGCGCCTCGTACCCGAAGCGCTTGCGGCTATCCGCGAGCACGATCGGTTGAAAGTGCATGTTGAGCCCCGCCATGCACTTGTCGAAGTTGGTCTCGAGCTCGCGCAGCTGACTCGCGACCTCGAGCGACTGATCGACGAGTGCGTTCGGCAACGTGCCGCGAGCGAGCTGCGGCAGCTCCTGGGAGTGCGAAGCCGGGACCGCGCCACTGTTCAAGCCCAGAACAGAAGGCAGTGGTTTTGCAGGTCTCTCGCTCGACACCGAGTCACCAGAGTACACAAAAACACGGCGCACCCAACCGCGTTCGTCGTCGGTGATCGCCTCGCTACCCCAGCGAAAACGCGTCCGATGTACGTGCTCTCAGCAGAACCGGCGCAGGTGCTCGCGAAACTCGGCGACGACGAGCGACGCTGGATGCTTGTCGAGCTCGCTGTTGAGCAGATCGTCGACGATCGGCAGCTCGAGCACGAGTCGGTACAACATCAAGCAAGCACGCTGCGACAGTGGGACAAACCGCGCTTCGCCGCTGAGCACGACGTTCGAGGTCACGGGAGTGGTCCACAGCACCGTCATCCCGGTCTGGTCATAGGTGTATTCGAGGGTGTAGCCGAGCGATCCCCGCTCCAGGGCGCGCGTGAAGGCGACGCGGGCAGGGCGACCATCGAGGTGGCGGCCGAGGACGCGTGCGGTCTGGACGATGGGCAGCCAGCGCGGGATCTCCATGGGGTCTGAGAACACCTCGTAGGCGGCTCGAGCACCGACGGTCAGCGTCGTCGAGACTTCGCTGGACAGTGGGACAGATGCGGCGGCGTATGCGAGCGCGGTGGCCATGGTCAGTTCCTTTCGAGGCTGACCTGTCACTCAGCAACCGCGATACCAGCCGTCGTGCGACCGAGTTCCGCACAGTTGAACGCCGTTTCGGTCTGGCATTCCGACCACTCGGCTAGCCAGCGGCGGGCGATCACGCCGCTAACTCTCGACCCCAGTGGAAGCCCCAGTGATCGTGTTGACACCCGGTTGCGGTTGGCAGCGCGGACACGACCACGTCCAGCGTGGCGGGTCGCCGAGCTGGTAGCAAAGGATGATCGACTGGCAGCGCTTGCACGGCCGGCCGCCGCGCGAGTAGACGCCGTAGCGATCGGGGTGGGTCGGTCGCTCGGGCATCAGCGCGTTGCGACCCTTCGCGACGCTGCGCTGCATCTGCGTCTGCGCGGCCACGTAGATCTCGGTGAGCTTGTCGAGCGTGAGCTCGCCGGCGAGCGTTCGCGGATCGACGCCGGCCTCGTGACACGACTCGCACTTGAAGATGTTTCCGATCCCCGCGACCACGCGTTGATCGAGCAGCACGTCCGCGATCGTGCGGCGCGGATGCTGCGCGGCGATCGCGGCGGCCTCGGCGGGATCGAAGTCGGCTGCCAGGATGTCGGCGCCGAGCGAGGCCACGGCGAGGCCACGCATCGGTGCACGGCGGTCCGTGATCTCGACGACCTTCGCCATGATCCAGAGATAGACCGCGTCGTCGACGGTGAGCGCGAGCATCGCCTTGCCGGGTGAGATCCGCGACAGCACGCGATCGCCGGTGACGCGATCGTAGCGACGGAACCGCCCGTTCATCCCGAGGTGGATCCGGATCTCCGCCAGGTTCGCGAGCGCGATGATCAGGTGCTTGCCGTACGGCTCGACCTTGGTGACGACCTGGCCCGTGATGCCGCGCTCGAGACCCTGCGTGGTCACACGTAGCAGCGTCTTGCCGGGGAGCCCGATGCACTGCTTCGCGACGCGGCGGATCGAGTCGCCCTCGGGCACTACTCCTCCTCGTCCTCGTCGGCTTCCGGTTCTGGATCCGGCGCAGGCTGCGGGATCACCGTCGGAGATCCGCGCACGACGAGCCCGCGGTAGTCGATCCGTGCCCCGGCCGCGAGCAGGCCGCGCGCGAGGGACGACTCGCCGGCGGCGATGCCGTCGATCGTCTCGACCAGCAGCTCGCGACGCTTGGTCTTCGCGGCGATCCGCGGCAGGCCGATCGACAACGCCAGCTCGAGGGTCTCGATCGGTAGGTTCGCGGTCGCGAGCTTCTTGCCCTTCGGTTCGACGAACACCGCGAGATCGCCGTCGACCAGGATCGTCGTCGCGCCGGCGCGGCGTGTGGGGTGCGCACCGTCGCGTAGCTGCGGCCACGGCAGGGCGCTGCCCCACGCGAGCGCCGGATCGACGGCCGGCAGCACGTCGACGCGGGACGCTTGACCTCGCGGTGCCTCGCGCAACCGATCGACGGCGCCGGGCCACGCGAACTGCGCGCCCTCGAGCCCCTCGACGAACATGCCGCGCCGCACGGTCCCGGCATCCTCCATCGCACGCAGCACGTCGCCGACGGCACCGAAGCCACCGACCAGCTCGTCGGCGCGCGCGGAGGCTCGACTGCCGATGCCCCAGCGCTCGAGGAACGCGGTGGCGACGGCGTGCTTCTTGACGGTCTCCGTCGGCATCACGCCGAGCGACGCGATCAGCGACCACCGGCCGCCGAACGTGGCATGCACGGCCGCACGCCGGGCATTCGGCGTCGATAGCGAGCGCAGCGGCGCGAACGTGTCGTTGGTGATCCAGCCGGCCCACACCAGATCCCACAACGCTGCCGTCACCTGCCCGCGCAGCTCCCCCCGCGGAACCAGCTCGGCACACGCACCTTCGATCGCGACGAGGAACGATGCACCGGAGTGGCCGAGGTGGCTGAGGATCGCATCGTGGACGAGCGAGCGATGCGGGATCTCGGCGGGAGGAGGCGCGAGCGAGAGCGCGCGATCGCGACGCAGCAGGATGACCTTCCCGTCACGCGTGCCGAGGGAACCGGCGCCGATCCACACGAGCTCACCGGCGGCGCCGAGCTCGTCGAGCATCCGCGGGTGGTAGTCGGCGATCCGCGCCGGCAGGATCCGCTGCTCGAGCTCGCCGAACGGGATCGCGACCCCTTCGAGCCGGCCGACCGCATCGCGCAACGCGCCGATCCCGCGCCGCGGTTGATCGAGCCCGTGCCAGCGTGCGAGGAACGCGGCATAGGTGGCGCCGCCGACGGGCGCGACCTGCGCGCGGAGGGCTGCGAGCGTGCGGCGACGCAGCTGGCGAAGGACGTCCGGATCGCAGGAATCGGTCGCCTTGCCGCCGGGGCGCAGCGCACCGCGCGCGAGCTGACCGCGCGCTTCGGCGAGTGCGAGCACGACCTCGATCTGTGCGACCGGCATCCCCCAGCGCGCGGCGGGTGCCTCGGCGGTGAACGGACCGTGTGTGCGCGCCCATCGCGCGACCAGCGACTCGAGCGGTTGCGGCGTCGACTCGAGCAGCGCGTCCGGCAAGCCCTGCGGCAACATCACGCCGAGGCCATCGCGATACCGCGCGGCGTCTTCCGTCGCGATCCAGCGCTCGTGTCCGGCTATTCGCACCTTGCAGATCCGCTTCTGCAGCTCGAGGCCCTGCAGCGCGAGCTCGAGCGGTTGTTCGGGAGCGTCGACGTACCGCGCGATGATCTCGTCCTGGGTCAGATCGCCGAGGCGGCGCAGCAGATCGTGAACCTCGTCGGCGCTGCGTGCCTTGCGCTCGTCGGCGAGTTGCTGGAGCTCGCGCTCGACTTGCTCGAGGACGTCGGGATCGAGCAGGTCGCGGAGCTCGTCGCCGCCGATCAGCTCGCGCAGCAGATCGCGATCGAGCGTCAGCGCCTGGGCTTTGCGTTCGGCGAGCGGCGCATCGCCTTCGTAGAGAAACGCGGCGACGTAGTCGAACACGAGCGAGCGCGCGAACGGCGACGCCGACTCGGTCACGGCGGCATCGATCCGGATCGCCCGCGAGCGCAGGCCGCGCAGCACCTCGATCAGCGCCGGCAGATCGAAGATGTCGCGCAGGACCTCGCGATAGGTCTCGAGCGTCACCGGGAACGCCGGAAACCGCAGCGCGACACCCATCAGCTGCTGCGCGCGCAACCGCTGCGCCCACAGCGGGGTGCGTTGGCCGGGGCGCTTGCGCGGCAACAACAGCGAGCGCGCGGCGTTCTGGCGGAAGTGGCTCGCGAACACGCTGGATCGCGCGAGCTCGTCGACGAGGATCCGCTCGACCTCGTCGGGATCCGGGATCAGCTGATCGTCGTGCGGCAGCGCGTCGCCGTCGGCGAACCGCAGCGCGATGCCATCGTCGGTGTACAGCGGATGGATCGGATAGCCGAGCTCGGCTTCGAGCTGCTTCGATAACACCAGCGCCCACGGTGCGTGGATCCGGCTGCCGAACGGCGACAGGATGCAGACGCGGACGTCGCCGAGCTCGTCGCGAAACCGCTCGATCGTGATCGACCGATCGGTGGGCACGGCGCCGGTCGCTTCACGCTGCTTGCCGAGATAGTCGATCAGGTTGTGGGTCGCGAGCTCGTCGAGCTTGTAGTCGGCCTTGAGCCAGCTGCGCGCCTCGACCTCGTCACCGGCGAGCTTGGTATCGAGCTCGCGGCAGAACGCACCGAGCGCCTTGCCGAGCTCGATCGGTCGCCCCGGACCTTCGCCGCGCCAGAACGGCATCTTGCCGGGCTCGCCCGGTGCCGGCGACACGATCACGCGATCGCGCGTGATGTCCTCGATCCGCCAGGTCGTCGCGCCGAGGATGAAGGTCTCGCCCTTGCGGCTCTCGGCGACCATCTCCTCGTCGAGCTCGCCGATCCGCGGGCCGCTTCCGAGGTGCACCGCATACGTGCCGCGATCCGGAATCGTGCCACCCGAGACCACGGCGAGCAGCCGCGAACCCTTGCGCGCCGTCAGCACGTTGGTCTGGCGGTCCCACGTCAGCCGCGGGCGCAGCTCGGCGAACTCGTCGGAGGGATAGCGGCCGGCGAGCATGTCGAGCACGCCGGTCAACGCCGCGCGCGCCAGATCTTTGTAGCTCGCGGTCCTTCGGACCAGCCGCTCGAGCTCGTCGACCTTCCACGGGCCGACCGCGACCATCGCCACGATCTGCTGGGCGAGCACGTCGAGCGCGCTGTCGGGCACGCGGATGCTCTCGACCTCGCCATCGAGCATCTTGCGAACCACCACCGCGGCTTCGAGCAGGTCGCCGCGGAACTTCGGGATCAACTTGCCGCGCGACACGCCGCCGACGTGGTGACCGGCGCGGCCGATCCGCTGCAAGCCGCGCGAGACCGCACCGGGCGACTCGACCTGGATCACCAGATCCACGGTGCCCATGTCGATGCCGAGCTCGAGCGAGCTGGTCGCGACGATCGCGCGCAGCCGGCCGGCCTTCATCGCGTCCTCGATCTCGAGCCGCTGATGCCGCGCGACGCTGCCGTGGTGCGCGCGCACGAGATCGACGCCTTCGGGGGCCTGACCCGTACTGGTCGCGAGCTCGCTGAGCTGCTGCGCGACGCGCTCGGAGAGCCGCCGCGAGTTGACGAACACGATCGTCGTGCGGTGCGCGAGGATCAGCTCGAGCACGCGCGGGTAGACGAGGGGCCACATGCCGCCGCCGTCGTTCTTATCGGGACCGTGTCCCGAACCCTTGTTGGCGGTTCCCGGATGATCCATGTCGGCCGCGGGAACAACGATCTCGAGATCGAGCGACGGCTTCTCGGAGGCATCCACGATCTCGACGGGACGGTCCCCGCCCAGATATCGAGCCACTTCCGTAAGTGGACGCTGGGTCGCCGACAGGCCGATGCGCTGCGGTTCGGGGTTGCCGGCACTGGTCACCAGGTGCGCGAGGCGCTCGAGCGACAGCGCGAGGTGGATGCCGCGCTTGGTGGCCGCCAGCGCGTGGATCTCGTCGACGATGATCGTGTCGACCGCGGTCAGCCGTTCGGCAGCGCGGCTCGCGAGCACCAGGTACAGCGACTCCGGCGTGGTGATCAGGATCTGGCCGGGCGACTTGCGCTGCCGTTCGCGCTCCTTGGGCGGCGTGTCGCCGGTCCGGACGTCGACCACGATGTGGTTGCCGGAACCCAGCCGCTGCAGACCCGCGAGCGGTGCCCGCAGGTTCTTTTCGATGTCATAGGCGAGGGCCTTGATCGGGCTGACGTAGATCACCGTGGTGCCGGCCGCGGGCTCCGGGTTGCGCGCGATCCGATCGAGGCACCACAGAAACGCAGCCAGCGTCTTACCGCTGCCGGTCGGCGCCAGCATCAGCGTGTGATCGCCGCGCGCGATCCGCTCCCAGCCGCGCGCTTGGATCGGGGTCGGATGTGGAAAGCTCGCGGTGAACCACTGCGTGGTCGCGGGACCAAACGGGCTCAATGGATCGCGATCGCTCACAAAGGTCTTGGTCTTATAGCCAGCGGCCTCGAAAAGAGTCGGATCGGGGCCGGCCGAGCCCTGGAAACCTGACAGCAGCCTGACGGGTATCCTCGAGTTGACATAAGACTGATTCTGCGACGTGACTAGTACGTACAGCCCAGGAATCCCCCATCGGACCACTTCTACGAGGTTCTCCACGCCCGGCTGACCAGGCTCCCCGGACCTGCGCGACCCGGCTGGGGCGCCCGAACGTCACCCGATCATCGCGAGGAAGCGCGGGTGCTGGTGCAGTGCGGCGAGGTTCCGATCGGTCTTGAACCAGTTGCGTTCCGGGTACACCGGCCACGCGCGTTCGAGCGCCGTCATCGCGGCATCGAAGTCGACCTCGGAGAGCGTCCACTCGGTGGCGCCCGCGCTCGGTCCGTACGCATCCAGCTCGACCTCGACCGTGGGCAACGGCTGCGTGGTTCTCGGCTTCGGTAGCAACGCGATCACTGCGGTGGCGTGATCGTAGACCGCACGCCGGGCCGGCTCTTCGACGTACGCCGGCGCGCTGGCTCTCCGCCCGGCTCTGTCGAACGCCACCCGCGCCAGGATCGGGTCGCCGGCCGCCGCATGACACATCGCGCGCATCGCCTGGAGGTTCGCGTCGTCGAGCGCCGGCAAGCGGTCTGCGAGCGCGAGCGCCGCCGCGTAGTCGCCGGTCAAGGTCAGCGTGAACATGCAGTCGATCAAGCACAGCGGCCCGCCGGTCGCCTGCGCGTCGCTCGGTGGCTGCTCGAGCGCTGCTTCGGCCCGCGGGATCTCCGCAACTGCTTCCGTAAGCAGGCCCTGCCGCCGCAGGCCATAGGTCACGAATGCGTAGAAGTTCGGCTCGCGGGGTTCGCGCATCAAGCCCTCGCGCGCGATCGCCTCCGACAGCGCGTACTGCTTCTTCCACGACCGCGCACTCGCCGCCGCGGCCCATGGCCACGCGTGCCAGCGCGCGCTCGGCAACGTCACGCAGACATCCATCACGTCGACGTCGTACCGCTCCGAGCTCCAGTTGCGCGTCGCACTCTCGAACAACTGCCGGCCACCATCCGGCACCAGCGCGAGGCCCGCACGGTCGCCGAGCTTCGCGCGGTGCACCCACCAGGTGTCCTCGCCGAGGTCGCCGCCGAGATTGCTCCAGTCGAGGGCGGGACGCGTGATCTCGACCTTGCGCCCGGCCGCCTTCAGCCGCTCCTCCGTCGTGGGCGTGATCTGCGTCCGGATCGCGACCAGCTCGACGTCGATCGGCCAGCGCGCGAGCGCACCGACGTCGGCGAGCGACGAATGCGACAGATCGATCCGGCGGAGGTGCGGCGGCGGTGGCGTCAGCGCGCCGATCACGGCCTCGGGGTTGTCGTGGTGAATCACGCGCAGGGTGTGAATCGGTAGATCGGCGACCAGGCGCGCGATGTCGATCGGCGCCGGCGAGACGCGTTGGCAATCGAGCGTCAGCTGCGCGAGGTCGGGCAACGTCCTCCCGAGCCACGCCAGCGACGTGCCGTGCAGCTCGAGGTGCAGCTCGCGGAGGTGCGGCAGCACACGAGTCCAGGTCACCGACCGCGCGCCGAGTCGTTTCAGTGGATAGCGCTCGAGCAGCACGTCGATGCCAACCAGCTGGTCGACGTACGGCGCGTCGATCAGCGTGGCCCCCTCGAGCAGCGGCAGATCCGCGGCGATCAGCGCATCGAGGATCTCCAGCGGCTTCCCGAGGTTGCCCAGGCCGACGTGCCGCAGGAACCGCGCGTGCGGATGGTGGAACAACGAGCTCGCCGCGTGGATCGAACGCTTCGCCAGCGCGAACGTCTGCAGCCGCACCTCGTCGAGGAATCCGCCGAGCCAACCGAACCACGCGTTCGGCCGCAAGAGGACACCGTCCCCGAGGAACAGCGCACCGTGCTCGTGAAACATCTCGGTCGCCGCCGAGCGCAACCGAACATCGAGCGGTGCAGCCTCGACCGCCGCCGAGAGCGCGAACCACGGACCGCGCGGATCGCCCTGCACTGCCAGCCAGTCCCCATAGACCATACGCGCACCGAGATCCTCGGGCGCTTCGATGATCGCAGCCTCGAGATCGAGATTGCGAAGCAGCTCCACGGCTATTCGCGGTAGCCGGGCTGCGTGCGCGCGCGCAGTCTCGTGATCTCGTCCGCCGTCAGACCGCTCGACGCTTCGATCGTCACGCTGGCCGCCTTGCCGGTCCCGATCTCCGCCGCGGTGATCTCGAGGATGCCGTCGGCGTCCATCGTGAAGCTCACCTCGACCTTGGTCTGACCGCGCGGCGCCGCCTTGAGGTCGCCGAGCGTGAACCTGCCGAGCCGGCGGTTCTTCGACGCGACGTCGCTCGGGCCCTGGTGGACCTCGATCGCGACGAAGGTCTGGTTGTCCTCGGTGGTCGCGAACACCTTCTTCGCGCGCGTCGGGATCGAGGTGTTCGCCTGGATCACGATCGACATCTTGTCGCCCGCGACCTTGATGCCCATGTCGTGCGGCGTGACGTCGAGCAGCACGATCTCCTGCAGCTCACCGCCCATGATGCCCGAGTGCACGGCCGCGCCCATCGCCACGATCTCGTCGGGATTGACGCCCTTGCTCGCCGGCTTGCCGAAGATGCCAACCGCCCGCTCCTGGACCGCGGGCATGCGCGTCATGCCACCGACCAGCAGCACCTGATCGATGTCCGCCGGCGTGCAGTGCGCGTCGTCGAGCGCCTTCTTGCACGGGGCCTCGAGCCGCTCGAGCAGTGACTTGCACGCGCGCTCTAGCTGACCGCGCTCGAGCTCGCGCATCAAGTGGACCGGGCCCGACGCACCGGCCGCGATGAACGGCAGGTTGACGTCCGTGGTCATCGCCGACGACAGCTCGATCTTCGCGCGTTCCGCCGCTTCCTTGAGCCGTTGCAACGCGACCGAGTCGCTGCGCAGGTCGATGCCTTGCTCGGTGAGGAACTGCTCGGCGAGCAGATCGATGATCACGCGATCGAAGTCGTCGCCACCGAGCGTCGTATCGCCGTGGGTGGCGAGCACCTCGAACACGCCGTTCTCGATCACGAGGATCGAGATATCGAACGTGCCGCCGCCGAGGTCGAACACCGCGAGTCGCTGGTTGTGCTGGTGCTGGGCGCCGTACGCGAGCGCCGCGGCCGTCGGCTCGTTGAGGATCGCGCGGACCGTCAGCCCGGCGATCATCCCGGCGTCCTTGGTCGCCTGACGCTGGACGTCGTCGAAGTACGCCGGCACGGTGACCACCGCCTCGGTGACCGGCTGCCCGAGATAGTCCTCGGCGACGCGCTTCATCTTCGCGAGCACGTGCGCCGAGATTTCCTGCGGCGAGCGCGGCGTCCCAGCGATCTCGACCCAGGCATCGCCGTTCTTCGCGGCGACCACCGCGTAGGGCAGCCGCGACGCGAGTTGCTGGACATCGCGATCGTTCGCCTTGCGGCCGATCAAGCGCTTCGCGCCGAACACGGTGCGCTGCGGGTTCGTCACCATCTGCCGCTTGCTCGCGGCACCGACGACGACATCACCGTCGGCGTTCCACGACACCATCGACGGCGTCGTGCGACCGCCTTCTTGGTTGTGGATCACGGTGGCTTCCCCGCCCTCGAGCACGGACACGCACGAGTTCGTGGTGCCCAGATCGATGCCGATGACGCGTCCCACTAGGGGGCAGTATACCTACTTGCGGCGAGCGTACAGCTCGGCGAACGCGCTCTTGGCGACGTCGAGATCGGGATCGAGCTTGAGCGCATCGTTGAGCTCGATCTGCGCGATGCGAAGGTTGCCTTCGAGCTGCGCCCGGCGACCGCGCGCGTAACACGACAGCGCCGCGTACCTCTTGTTCTGCGGATTCTTCGCCGCCAGCGCATCGATCGCTGCCTGCGCCGCGTCCCATTGCCCCATCCCCATCAGCTGGATGATCAGTGCGAGCTCGGGATCGAGAGCGGAGCCCGTCGAGCTAGACGCCGCTGGCTTCGCGCTCGTCGGTGCAGCCGGTGCCGCGACGTTCGGCTTCGCGAGCGCCGGGAACCGGATCGTGCCACCCGGTTGACTCGGGCGCGTCGGCGTCTGCGCCGGCGTGGGCCGCACGGCGGGACTGGTCGCCGGCGCCCTGCCCACAGTCGTGGGCATCGGCTGCGTGCCACGATGCGGCGGCTGCGTGCCTGGATCCGGCAAGGCCACCGGTGGCAGCTTTCCGCTCGGCGTTCGCGCGACAGGATTCGGAGGCGTCGTCGGCGCGACCGGCACGCCTAACGGACGCGTGGTCGCCGGCTTGGTGATCGGGATCGCGGTGGTCGAGGCATTGCGGCCGGACGGTTTGACCTGATGCGGCTTTGAGATCTGATCGTGAGCGGCGCGCAGCGACAGGAAGATCTCGTTCGACAGTCGCTGGATCTCGACGGTCATCCGCCCGAACCGTGCCGGATGAAACGTCTTGGTCAGCTGGAGAAACGCGCTGCGAATATCCGATGCGGTCGCGTGCGTCGGCAGCCCGAGTGCCACGTGCGGTCCCGCGGCCAGCTTGTTTTGCATATCGAGCAGCAGTGCACGTGCACTGGCTTCCGGGCTGCTCATCCTCTAAATCGTAGCTCGAATCTCCGTCGGCGAGCAAAGCCAGCCAACGATCTCACACGCACCTATTACTTCGCCGCCTGGGAGTCACCCTGCGGTGTCTGAGGGGCCTGGGCCTGCGGGACCGCGTTGCTGGGCGCCTGAGACTTCTGGATGGCCTTGCCCTTCACGGGTGGCGGCGCCGTGTTCTGCTGGATCTGGACGTCGTCGAGCTTCGCCGGCGCCTTGTCCGATTCCTTGCTCTCGGGCTTGTTGCTCGGGGGCTTCTTCGTCGGGACCGGCTTACTCGGCGCCTGCTGGACCAGCTTGGAATTGTTGGTGGGCGGGGACTTGATCGACTTCTTGAGGAGCTCCTCCTTGAGCCTCTTGTTGTCGTCGTCTGGGAGTCTCGGCTTGCCGGTATCGAACGCGTTATCGAGCGAGTCCTTGTTCCCCGACGTGATCGGCACACCCACCGGCGGCTCGGTCATCCGGGTGTCGCCACGGGTCTCGGCGCGGGTCAGCAAGCGGGGCTCTCGCCAGGTCTTGGACACCACCTCGCAGTGGCCGTGCCTGCGCGTGGTCTCGATCCGCTGGACGCGTACCGAGAGCGTCTGCGCCTCCGGATCGAACGTGTACTCGATGCCATGCGGGTTCGAGCAGCCGGCGTCACCCGCGTGCGCGCGCTCGTCGGTCATCTCGGCGGTGGTCGCGAACACGACGAGATCTTTTCCGGCGGGCCCGAGGACCAGCTCGCAGCTCCGCCACAGCTCGCGCTCGGTCGCGGTCACGCTTTCGAGTCGATAGACGTCGACCTTGCCGGCCTCGCTGCGCGAGAACGCGCGGAGCTTGCCGTCGGGCATCGCCCACACCCCTTCGAAGCCGAGGATCGGCTGGAGGTCTTTCGAGAGGGTCACGGCTCGGTCGAACACGACGGTCTCGGTGACCGTGCGGTAGCCGGGCTTGCGGATCGTCAGCACGCCCTTGCCGCCGGCGTCGACCACCTTCTTGAACGGTGTCTGCCCGAGCTGCACGCCGTCGCGCGAGACCGTCGCGCTTTCGGGACGGGTCGCGACGTCGAGCTCGATCTTCGATGCGTTCGAGGGCACCGACGCGTTCGGCCGCTCGCGCGTATCCGGGTCGTCGTCGTTGGTTCGGAGCACGAGCACGGAGGCGATCGCGATCCCCAACACCGAGACGCCGGCGACTGCGGGCACCGTCAGCGATCGCTTGGTGGCGATCACCTTCTTGCCCGTCGATGCGTGCCGCAGGGCCTCGACCATCGCGCGTCCCGACGGGAAGCGCTCGTCGGGATTCTTCGCCATCGCGCGCGCGAGCACCGGATCGATCGTCGCGTGATGTTCCAGCTTCCGGAGCATGCCCTTCGACGACAGCGCCGGCACCGGCGAGCGGAAGTGCTGCTCCATCATCTGCGGCAGCGTCGGCGCCTTGAACGGCAGCACGCCGGAGAGCAGCTCGTACGCCATCACGCCGAACGCGTAGCGATCCGAGGCCGTGCTGGCCCCTTCCGCACTCCATTGTTCGGGCGCCATGTAGCCCGGCGTGCCGAGCCAGGTGCCCTTTCCGGTCAGCGTCCCGGTCGTGCCACTCGCGGTGGCGGTCGCCGAGACCAGCTTCGCGATCCCGAAATCGAGGACGAAGACCTGGTTCGTCTTCGACAGCATCACGTTGTCGGGCTTGAGATCGCGATGGATCACGCCGCGCGCGTGAGCGGCGTCGAGCGCATCGGCGATCTTGTCGAGGATGTCGAGGGCGGCGACGATCTCGAGCGGCCCCTCCTCGACGACCTTGCGCAGCGACCTGCCGTCGACCAGATCCATCACCAGGAACAGCCGGCCGTCGTCGCCCTTGAGCTGCCCGAAGTTGAAGACGTTGATCACGTTCGGGTGATCGATCTGGTTGACGGCCTTGGCCTCGCGAATGAACCGCTCGGACGCTTCGCGATCCGATGCGAGCTCGCGCTTGAGGACCTTGACCGCGACGCGCTTGCCGATCACCGGATGGCGGCCCGCGTAGACATCGCCCATCGCGCCCGCGCCGAGGAAGTGCTCGATCACGTAGTCGCCGACGGCATCGCCTTCGACCAACCGATCCGGCAGGACTTCCCCCACCGGGTCGGGTCCGCGCGGGGCTGCCGCGACGGTCGGGCCTGTACCAATGTCCGCCACTAGCCTCTCAATCTAGCAGTCGGGACACGCGATTTTCCAATCGGTTTCTCCCAAAGGCCGAGTCGTGTTCCGGTGTCGCTACTCCGCGAGACGCTTGCGGATCTCCGTGGTCGACGTTGCCGTTCAACCCCTCGCGAGGAGCCCGAGGAGCCGACGGAATCCCGGTCCCTCGCCGGGGTGATCGTCTCGAGAAGCATACTTGCAATGCCCACACTCGGAGCCCAGTATCGCGGACGCTTGTCCGTCATCGCCTCTCCGGCAACGGCTCCGCACCACATCACGGTGACGCGTGCGGCGATGACCGTCGAGGGTCACGCGCTCGAGGACGTCGTGCTCGCGGGCTACCAGTTGGGTCGGCCGCTCGGCACCGCGCCCGTGGTGATCGTCGTTGGTGGCATCACCGCGTCGCCGTTTCCCTTCGGTGATGGCGCGACCGAGCCGTGGTGGCCGGCGCTGTGCGCACCCGACCTGATCGATCTCGACGCGATGACCGTGCTGTGCCCGTGTTGGCCCGGCAACGGGTCGACGTGGAAGGGCTTCGAAGAGGGACCGATCTCGCAGGGGTTGGTGGAGCTTGCGACGCCACAATTGTCCGGCCTCGGGCTCGCGGATCTGATCGCGGCATGGCTCGACGGCATCGGTTGCGCCTCGTCGGCCACGTTCATCGGCGCTAGCCTCGGCGGTCTGGTCGGCATCGCGTTCGCGACCCGGCATCCCGCGAAGTGCGCACGGCTGATCACGATCAGCGCCGGGCTGCGGCCCGACGGCTGGGGCACTGCCACGCGCCATCTCCAGCGCGAGCTCGTCCGCGACGGGATCAAGACCGGCGACGTCGGGACCGGCATGATCCGCGCGCGGCAGCTCGGCATGCTGACGTATCGCGGACGCGACGAGCTCGACACGCGGTTCGGAGCGCTGGTGCCCGAGCTCGCGCAGCCGCCGGTGGCCGCGTACCTCGATCACCACGGCCAGCGGTTCGCGGCGAGGTTCCCGGTCCGCACGTTCCTGCTGCTCAGTGAAGCGATCGATCGCACGCGCTTCGGCATCGATCAGGCGAGCGTGCGTGCCGCGCTCGCTCGCGTGACGGCGGATGTGCTCGTCGTTGGTGTGCCGGGTGATCTGCTGTTCCCGTACGCCCTGCAGGTCGAGCTCTACCGCGAGCTGCAGGCCGTCGGCGCAGCATGCTCGCTGTGGAAGCTCGACAGCGAGTATGGCCACGACGCGTTCCTCGCCGATCAGGACAAGCTCGCGGCGCTGCTTCGCGATGCGAACGCGTTTCGCGCGGCTGCACCGCGTGCGCCCTTCGAAGGTCTGGGCAAGCGTCCGCTGCGCGAGATCCGGATCGGCATGATCGGCTGCGGTGTCGTCGGTGGCGGCGTGCTCGAGCTGCTGTCGATGCAGGCCGGCGCGATGGCCGAGCGCTACGGCGTGAAGTTCTCGATCTCCAAGATCGCGGTCCGCGATCCCTCCAAGGCGCGATCGCCACATGCAGCGGGCATCCCGGTGATCACGGCGCCACTCGAGCTGGTCGGCGATCCGGAGGTCGATGTCATCGTCGAGGTTGCAGGTGGTCTCGCCGTGGAACCCACGGTCCGCGCGGCGCTCGCCGCCGGCAAACCGGTGGTGACGGCGAACAAGGCGCTGCTCGCACGCAAGCTCGCCGAGCTCGGTCTGCTCGCCCAGCGCACCGGCACGCCGCTGCTGTGCGAAGCCGCTGCCGCGGCGGCGTTGCCGATCATCCGCCACCTCTCGCACCGCGCCGACGAGATCGACTCGCTGCTCGCGATCGTCAACGGGACTTGCAACTACATCATCACGCGCCTCGAGCAGGACGAGTGGACGATGGAGCGTGCGATCGCCGAGGCGCAGAAGCTCGGGCTCGCCGAGGCCGATCCGTCCGCCGACATCGACGGTCACGACGCCGCGGCGAAGCTCTCGATCCTCGCGTACCGCGCGTTCGGACACTGGGTGCCGCCCGATGCGCTCGCCGTGCGCGGCATTCGTGAGTTGCGTCCCGCCGATTGCGATCTGGCGGAGGCGATGGGCTTCCGGATCCGGCTGGTCGCACAAGCCGCTCGAACGGCGACATCGCTGACCGCTGCCGTCGAGCCGGTGTTGCTGCCCGACTGGCACCTGCTCGCCTCCGTCGAGGAGGAGTACAACGCGGTCTACCTCCAGTGTGCGTCGTCCGGTGATCTCTCGCTGTTCGGCAAGGGCGCCGGTGCGCTGCCTACTGCGACGGCGGTGCTCGGCGACTTGATCGATCTCGCGCAGGACAACTCGGTGCAATGGCCGGAGCCTCGCGAGCTGTCCCCTGCCCCGTCGTCCCCTCGCCGCCACTACCTGCGCGTCACCGCGGAGCCGCATCCCGGCCTCGTGCGTCGCGTCGATTCGCTGGTACGCCGCGCGAACCTCGTCGTCCAGAACACGGCGACGCGCAACGAACCCGACATCACGCATCACGGCTTCATCATCTCGGGCTCGACGGATACGGCGATCGGTGACGTCGTCGATCAGATCCGCGGCCTCGGTCGAGTCGGCGCGACGCTGTGGCTCGGCCTCGCCGAGTAGCGAGCGTATAGTCCCCGCCGATGTCGATCACCGAGTGGCGCGACCCGACCACCTGCCCGGCCGAGCGACCACCTCGCGCGCAGATGAGCGAGGCGACGCGGGCGCTCCACGACGCGCTCGACGCGAACGCTCCGTGGCTGCACCCGACGGAGCGAACGATCCAGCGCGACCTCCGCGGTTCGCCCGAGGTGGTGGCATGGCAGGAAGCGAAGCTCGCCTTCATGCTGCGCGGGGATGGCGCGTGGTCGGAGCTGCCGCATCTCTACGCGCGCTACGGCACGCCGAACACCGCACGGCTGATCGGTCAGCTGCGCGCGCTCGAAGGAGCAACGGCGGCGTTCGTCACCGACTGCGGTATGCAGGCGTTCGCGCTCGTCGTCGATGCGCTGCTGCGGCCCGGAGATCACGCCGTCGTCCTGCGGCAGGTCTACAACAAGACGAAGACGTTCCTGGAGTGGACCGCGAAGCGGATCGGCGCGTCGATCACGCACGTCGACGATGGCGATCCAGCAGCGGTCGCCGCGGCGATCACGCCGACCACCAAGCTGGTGTTCGCCGAGACGTTCACGAATCCGCTGATGCGAGCGCAGGACATCCCGGCGCTGGTCGCCGCGGCCGGACAGGCACGGCTGATCGTCGACTCGACGATCGCGACTCCCTGGGCGTTCGATCGCCCACTGCTCGCGCAGGGTGTCTCGATCGTGATCGGTTCGCTGACCAAGGCGCTCGGCGGCCGCGATCTCGGGCTCGGCGGCTACATCGCCACCGACGACGCCGAGCTCGGCAATGCGCTGATGGACCTGATCGCGATGCGCGGCGGCATCCTCGACGAGGCGCGCGCCGGACTGGTCGCGGATCACCTCGACGAAGCACAGCAACTGCACGCGCGTCGCTGTGCGACGGCCTCCGTGGTCGCGCGCTTCCTCGCGTCGCATCCCCGCGTCGAGCGCGTGTTCCATCCCTCGCTCCCCGACCATCCCGACGCGGCGGTGATCGCACGCGACTACCACCGCACCGGCTCGATCGTGGCGTTCCGGTGCCGCGATGCGAACGAGCTCGAGCATCGGGAGATCGCCGACCGGATCGCGTCGTGCGGGATCATTCGCTACGCGCTGTCGTTCGACGGGCTGGCCACCAAGGTCAACCACCACAAGTCGGTGTCGGAGTACTTCACTCCACCCGATGTGGTCGCGGGCCTCGGCATCGAACGACTGATCCGCCTCGGCATCGGGATCGAGGAGCCCGCCGACCTGATCGCGTGCCTCAACTGGGCGTTACACCATCGGTGATCCGAGCCCCTGCCTGACGCGTAGGTCGCGCTTACTGCAGCCGGATGAGTGCCGTGCGTGCGGCGTCGCTGCGCGGTGACGCCGGAAAGCGCGCGAGGAAGTCTGCGAATCGGCGGCGCGCTTCGGCGGTATTGCCGAGACGCTCCGTGGCGATCGCGGCCCAGTACACCGCGTCCTCGGCGACCACCGGATCGGTCGCGCGATCCAAGGCCGCGATCGCCGCCGCGTGATTGTTCGCGCGCAGCTGCGTCCAGCCCTCGCGGAACGCGGTGAGCGAGCTCGCCGGTTGCACGGGTGGCACGGGCTCGGGCAAGCGATCCCAGGTCTGGCCGGCGACGATCACGTGGCGCGTGGTCCCTGTCATCACCTCGACGGAGCCGGCGAACACGGCGACCTGTTCGATCACGCCGGCGCGGGCCACCACCGACGCACGCGCACGCACGACCGCGACCCGCGTTCGACCGGCGACGATCTGGACCGGCCGGGCGTTCGATGTATCGATCGACACGTGGCCAGCGCGCAGCGTGATCACGTCGCGCTCGGCCGTGGTGTCGCGCACGAGCTCCGCGTCGCTCGAGCGCAGCTCCGCGAGCGGCTCCGTAGGAGGCATCTCGGTGCTCGTCGCCGTCACCGGCACGTCAATCGTGTGCACGTCGTGCGCGATCGAGAGACCCGGAACGTCGACCGCCCGCGTCCGCGTCGCGAGCACGATCGCGAGCGCCGCGACGGCCACGCCCACACCCGCTGCGATCACGAAGCGACCCTGGCGATTCGCCGGCACCACGGCGTCTGCCTGCGCCATCACCTCGGCCGCGAGCTCGGCGCGTCGATCGGTCGACAACCTCACGGGTCGGATCGCCTGCGCGAGCGCGCGGATCGAGCGCTGCTCGTCGAGGAGCTCGGCACACCGCGGGCAGTTGGCGACGTGATCGAGCGTCGTGTCATCCGTCGCCGCGCGGGCGAGCTGTTCGAGCGAGGCGCAGCTCATGCGTCACCTCCGAGCACGTCGCGCAGCGCCTTGCGCGCATGGAACACGCGGCGCCACAGCGTGCCCTCGGGGATGCCGAGCGCCTCCGCCGCATCCTTGCCTCGCTCCTGTTCCAGATCGACGAGCACGAACGCGGCGCGCAGATCGTGTGGCAGCTCCGCGATCGCCGACGGCAACCGCGCGAGCAAGGCAGGATTCGCTGCGACCGGTCGCGCGTGCCACTCGACCTGCGTGGCGTCGGAGATCGAGAGCAGCGCACGCTTGCGCCGGATCTCGCGTCGGGCGTAGGCGCGGACGTGATTCGCCGCGATGCCGTAGATCCAGCTGATCGCGCGATCGCCGCGGAACTTGCCGGCGCTCTGGAACGCGCTGATGAAGGTCGCCTGCACCAGATCGTCAACGGTGTCGGGGTCCGCACCGCGCATCCGCGCGACAAACCGATGCACCGCATCGACGTAGCGCTCGAACAGCAGCGAGCGTGCGGCGCGATCGCTCGTCGCACACGCCGCGACGAGCGCGATGTCGGAGAGATCCTCGACGCGCACCTCGGGGCGCAGCTGGACGAGCTTGCCCATCGCTAGAGCGCGCGACGGACGCCGGCGAACATGCTGAGCTCGGGGCGCTCGCGGGTGATCGTGTTCGGCATGTCATGCGTCTGGCTGTCGGACATCGTGCCCTCGAGCTGCTGCTTGTAGAACGTCACCAGGGGCCCGGCTCCGATCGCCCAGCCGGTGCCGAGCCGATACGACAGCTGTGCGGACAGCTCGGCGGTCGCCGCCACGCCCTCGCCGTCGTAGTAGCTGGCGTCGAACCCGAGGTCGCCACCGGTGTAGCCGAACGCCTTCGTCTTCGCGACGCCGAGGCCGCCTGCGAGCCGGAGCTCCCACGATCCGAACCGCGACGTCCGCGCGAGCGTCGCCGTCCCGCGCCAATCGATCGTCTCGAGCGTGCCGTACTCCCAGGTGTCCTGGAACCCGACGACCAAGTTGTTCGACAAGCCGTGCGCGACACCGAGTGAGAGCCCCGCGCTCCAGGTTCCCCACGACACGAGGTCGAGCTCGGCGCGGAAGCCGCCACCGCCACCACCCTCCATCCGGACCATCCCACCGAGCGTCAGCCACCGCGTCGCGCGCCGCGCCGGCTCGCCCTTCGCCACCACGCGATCGACGACCGTCGCCGGCATCGCGCCGGGCGCGTCGATCGTGATGGTGGCCGGCGGGACGATCTCGATCACCGTCGACTCCGATCCCCCTGGGACGTCATCGGCGACCCACGATGCGACCAGCACGCCGGCGCTCTGCGCATCCGGCACGACCCGCTCGCGGACGCGACCCATGGGATCACGCGCGAACAGGTAGTAGCCGCCCTCGGTGGGCACCACGCGGATCTCGAGGTGCGTCGCACAGCGAGGCTCGGCGCTGACCCACGTCTCGATCGCGTCTCGCACCTCGTCGGGTGCACCCGGGATCGAGACCTCGCACGGCGCAGCGACGGCCTCGCTGGCAAGCAGGAGCAGTGGAAGAAAGCGCATTGCGACGGTCATGGCGGTACCACACGGTTGCCGCAGCCAGCGTTTTCATCGCGCGATGCTCAGTTTTTCTTCGATTTCTTTCCAAACGGATGGGCCGGGTCGATCACGCCGTTGAGCCGGACCATCACGGTGGTGTCGCCGAGGCCCTCGCCCTCGCGCACCCGGACCGCCAGCTCGATCGCGCCCCAGTCGCGCAGGGCGTTGTACCGGACCCCGACTCCCGCGAGCCACTCGAGGTCGACCTCTCCCGCCCCATGGCGAAGCAGCGGCACGTACGCGATGTCGGCGAGCACCGTCGTGTTCGGGTACTGCCCGGGCGTCCACTCGAGACCACCGATCGGCCGCAGCTTGAGGCCGAGCTGGACGTCCCCCATCGCCGCATCCACCGCCTGCGCGCCCGCGTGTAGCTTGACCGGCCCGAGCTCGCGGCTCGCGACCAGATAGGCCTCCGAGACCTTCACATCTCCTACCCGCCCCTGGTTCGCGAACGTGGTCCGCACGCCGACCAGGAGCGC
>JBBQJJ010000120.1:0-20893 GCA_038325805.1 Haliangiales bacterium | reverse complement strand
GGCTTCGGCGCCGTCGAGCTCGGCTACCAGACGCTCGACAAGGCCGCCGAGCACATTCGCTCGCTAACGAGATAGCGTCAGGATCGAAGGCTCTCCAGATCGGGGCTGGCTTCGAGGAGCTCCTGCAGCATGACTTCGAGCTCCTGTGGAACCAGGTCCTCCACCGGACCCTGCGTCGCAGAGATCGCCCGTTGAACGACGACCAACCGGTCCAACGCTCGTCGCAGCATGGAGATCGTCACCCGCGAGCTATCACCCTGCTCGAGCATGCTGATCGCAACTTCGAGCGTCTGGAGTGGGGTATTCGCGCGATCTCGGAGTGCGAGCAGCATGCGGCTCACCTGCGCGAGCATCACCGCGCGGGCTTCTGCGTTGGCCAGCCGCTGCTCGAGCCTGCGACGGCGCTCGCGCGTGAACAGGAGCATCGTCGCGAACACCGCAAACACGAGCGTGAACCACGGCTCGCGGTCGAGCGAGGGAGAGGTACCGGCACCGGACAGCACCTGCCACAACGCGATCGCGTGTGCCGTGAACACCACGATCATCGCCAACCCGCTTCGCCAGCTCGGCGCCACGACGGCGATGCCGAGCAGCAAGAAGTGATGTGCGAGCATCGGCTCGAGGAACTCGTTGCTCTTGAGGTCGTGGGTCTGGGGCAGCCACATCCCGACGAGGAATGGCCCGGTGGCGATCACGAAGGCGATGTCACATACGCGAGGCGTCCACGCTCGCTTGCCCCGCGTCATGGCAAACGCGACCGCCGCCGCGATCAGTGCATGAACGGCGTCGGTCACCATCAGCGCTGCAAACGCATGATCGCGACGGTCGAGGATCAGGCTCGTGACATTGATGCCCGTGATGATCGCGGCCGCCAGAAACGTGGTCCTCGCCGCTTCCGTCTGCTTGATCGCCGTCATCGCTCTCCGCGCACGATCTCGAGCAGGAGCTTCGTCGGGACCGGCTTCTCGAGCACTTCCCCGTGCTCGCCCGAGGCTGCCCGGACGAGCGGATGCTCGGGTGCGTGCCCGGTGATGAACACGATCCGCATCGTGTGCCGCTCGCGCAGCCAGATGGCTACATCCACCCCGCTCGGTTGGTTGAGCCCGAGGTTGACGTCGAGGATCGCGGTGGTGACGCGGGCCAGGTCGGTTCCGAGCGCCTTCACCTCGTGCAAGGTGTGTGCACCCCGGTGGGGGATGCCGTGGCGCGTGAACAGCAGGCCGAACATCTCGACCAGGTCCTCGTCATCGTCGACCAGCAACACCATCGTCTACTTGAAGACTATCGTCCATGGCGGTCGATCGTGAGCCCATCAAGCCCTCGGTCCGAACAAGATCGCCGTCTTCACAGAGTTTCCAGGCGGACGGAAACCCCATCACACGGCCTCGATGCCTGGCGGATCTGGTCGATGAGACCAGCCGAGGCGGCGCCGAGATCGGAGTCGCCGCCGCGAGCTGTTCACTGGTTTGGGCTTGAAGTCACTCGGGGTCGACGATCGGATCGAACTGCACGTTCTCCACCCGGGGAACCTGCGGCTGATTCGAAAACGTCTGCGAATATCCACACGGCGTACTGCCATCAGCACACAAGCCCGTCGTGTACTCGCACTCCGCGACCGGGCATCCCGTCGCGGTCTCGACGATGCCAGACGTGGCGGTCGAGCCCTGCGCGCGCTCGAGGTTGCTGCCGATCATGTCGCCATAGGTCAGCGACACGCGATCGGTACGCTCGTCGAGGACGACCGTGAAGTTGAGGTTGTTCGACGCCGAGCACGACACGGTCTGACAGGTGCCCTTCCACGTCACGCGAAGCTTCTGCGTGCCGGGCTGTCCCTCGAGCGCGTAGCAAACGCCGTCGGGCCCGAGCGTCAGCGCATCCCAGAACGCAAACACGGCCTGGCGTGGAGGCGGCACCCCGAGCCCGACCAGATCGCGATCGAACGCGCCGGCGTCGAGGTCGTTGTTCGCATCGGGGTTGTCGACGGTGAACGCGAGGTATCCGTCCTCGTGGACCCAGATCTGGCGAACCTTCTCACCGTAGTACTCGAAGCCGAAGCTCTCGAGCGCAACCGGCGAGAGCGGGAGCTGCACCGCGCCGCGAGTGCCGTCGGCCAGCACCTTGCCCGTGTTGGGACCCGGCACCGTGCAGACGTCGCGGAAGCTCTCGGTCGCTGGCCCCGGCGTGTAGCGCCGCACGTTGGCGCCGCACTCCGAGCGAGTCGCCGGCGCGGGAGGAGCGACATACGGGATCAGCGCCGGCAACGCGCAGGGCGAGCTCGGCGTGCAGCTGGATTGCAGCACGACATCGGCGGCCAGGACCTGACCGCGTCCGAACTGGAGCGGTCCCGACGACCGCAGCACCTCGATGCCGTCCTTGAAGCCGCTCACCGTGAGATCGAACGTGCCGTCGGACGTGCCATCTTCGAGCGTCAACGAGAACGGCAACCGCACGTCAGCGAGCTCGCGGTCGACGCTGCTGGCTTCATCGCCGGACACCCCGATGCGAATCGAGTCGAGGTCGCACGGGATTCCCATCGAGGTATCGACGGAGAGGATGATCTGATCGCGATTGCTACATCCAACAAGTGCCACGACGAGCCACAGGCGCTTCACGGTGCGTACTCCGGGATGATCCGGAAGCTGCGCTTCTGGAAGGTCAGGCCTGGAAGGCCGAGCTGACCGTTGACGACGGGAGAGGGAGTGATGCGATTGCAGCGTGCGGTGGCGGTATCGGCGATGTAGACGTTGCCTTGCTGGCGCGCTCCACCGACGGCGAGCACGCGTGATCCGAGACCGTGCGGATAGCAGCCGACGGGACCATTCGTGAGCTTGCTGATGCACGAGCCGAGACCCGCCGTCTCGTCCCAGTTGCAGACGCCGCCACGGCACGAGTTGCCGCCGACGGTGACGTGCTGGGTCGTGCCTGCGGTGCGGCACTGCCCCGGACCGAACGACGGGTTGAAGTTCGTGTTGAACGTGCCGTCGTCGCGGAACGGAAACGGGTTCGGATCGCACGTGGGCGGCAAGAACCCGCAGGTCGCGCCACCGCAATCCGCGTTGTTGAGACACGACGTGATGCCGTCGGGGCACGCACCGCACATGCACTTCTCGCCGGCGAAGGTCGGATCCGTGCAATCGGGAGACGCCGCGGTGATTTCGATCTGATAGCCCGAGCTCGTGAACAAGCCACCGAACAAGTTCGGCGAGCCGTCGGTGGTCCGCACGGTCGGCGCGCAGTCCATGCTGTAGTTGCCCTCGAAGCCGGGGATGCTGCCGAAGCGATGGATGTCGCACGGCTGGCCGAGATCGAGGCTCGGATCGGAGGCCTCGCCGCGTGTCGTCGGCATGCAGGTGCCGTTCTTGACGCCATCGTTCCCGATGTCATCGCCGATGCACTCCGTGCAGGCGCCGCGATAGGTCCCGCCTTGGCCGTTGAGTGGCAGCAGGATGGAGAGGTTCGTCAGGTTGAGCTCGCCGGATGCCTGGTCGATCGTGCCTGCCACCGTGGGTGGCTGGCCGCCCTCGGCGATCGGAATGTACGACCAGCCGCACGCGCCCTTCTTTCCACCTCCGCCGACGAGTGGCGTCGCTGCGGGCGCGTCGTAGATGAATACGCACTGGCGGTAGGGAGTGCCGTCGTCGGGACAGTCGGACGCGGCCTGGCAGGTGACGCTCATCCGATTGAGACAGCGGCGCCGATCGACCGCGCTGACCGGCGGGACGGGACCGGTGAACGAGCACAGCCCGTCAGTTCCATCACAGCTCGTGACCGTCACACCGAACGGCGTACCGTCCGGAACTCGGACGTTGTGCACGGTACCCGTCCAGCCAAAGCTCGCGAAGCTGCGGTCGCCGATCGCGGCGAACGTGAAGCCGATCGGTGGCTTGCCGGTGCCCGAGTCACCGCCACTCGCGTCATCCGCCGCAGGTGAGTCCTTGCCGCAGGCGACGAGCAAGAGCGAGAAGACGATGTGTAGTCTCATGAATGACTCCTAGCGAACAACAAGGACGCCATCCTCGGGACGGGTCAGCAAATAGGCACCGGTGACGCCGCCCGCGACGACAACTACCACTCCGGTCCAGAACCATGGCGAGCGAAGCACGCCACCCGACGAGCGCTTCGCAGGTTTGTCGTCGAGCCGCGGTGGGTTCGTGGTCGCGACCGAGGTCTCTGGATCGTTGCGAACGCGCAGATCCGCGACCTTCGGTACCGCCGTGGCGGTGAGCTCGAGCTTCACGGTCTCGGCGACGCCGGCGGCGAGCGTGACCGCCTTGCTCGTCAGGGGTGCACCCGAACGCTTCACCGCGATCACGTGGACACCCGGGTTCATCGGGAACGGCTCGCCGAGTGCCAGGCGAGGAAACTCGATGTCATCGATCGAGATCACGTCGCCCGACTCGACGTTGGTGATCACGATCGTCAGCTGGGCGATCTGCCTCTCGATCTGCTCGAGCGCGCTCGTCGCCTCGCTGCGTAGCTCGGGATAGCGACCATCCGAGGTCTCGCGTAGGAACTTGCGATAGCTCTCCGACGACTCGACGAACCGGCTGGTCTCGCGCTGCGCACCGGCGAGGTTGAAGAGCGTCAGCACCCGCGGCGACAGCTCGTACGACGCCTTGAAGCGATCGTGGGCCACGCTCCAGCGAGTCTTGCCGACGGCCTCCACGCCCTCGTCGTAGAGACGCCGCGCGAGCGTGACCTTGCTCGCGGTGGTCGAGTCGCCGTTCGGTTGGGCCGACGCAGTCGATGGAAGGCAAAGCGCCGCGAAACACAGCAACGACAAAGCTCTCATGTCAGTTCTCGAAGTCGGTGACGATGGTGGTCTTGGTCTTCTTGATCGTCTCGCGCGTCGCCGGGCGAGTGGTGGTCGTGTTGCCAGCGTCGTCGAATGCCGCATCGACGAACGTCGACTTCCCGGTCCTGATCGTCCGCGCTTTGGCTGCCGGAGTTTCCGGACGCGGAGTTGGAACGGTGCGAGCCATTGCTGGGCGTGCGACGGGCGGTCGAACCACCGGCGCCACGCCAGGACGCGTCGGTGCGATCCGCGTGGGGATCGTCGGAGGTGGCAGGGTTGCCGTCGCGATCGGCTCGGCAGGTGGTGGGGTTGTCTTCGCGATCGGCTCGGCGGGTGGCGGCGTTGTCTTCGCGATCGGCTCGGCAGGTGGTGGGGTTGTCGTCGCGATCGGCTCGGCGGGTGGCGGCGATTCGGCTCGCGGGGTCGTCGTGGGCTCGACGCGCGGCTCGCTCACTCGACCGCTGAGCAGGATCGCGATCACCGCTGCCACACCCACCCCACCGATCGCGAGATACAATCCACGCCGCGATCGCGGCGCCGGCGGATGCACCGGCGGTGGTTCGGGAGCCGGCTCGACTTCCACTTGATAATCGACGTGCTCGATCTGTGCGGAGAGGGGCAGCGGCGGAATCGCCACCGGGATCATCTGCGACCTGCGCGGCTGCGGCGTCGCCGAGAAGCTCGGGTTCGAGCCGACGCTCCGTTCGTCCGCCGGTTGCGGGCGCTTGTCGCGGGCGTTGACGGCCGCCGCACCGAGCGCGGCGGAGTCGTGCATCAGCGCCTCGGGCATCGCGACGGCGATCTGCCGATAGATCTCCAGCGCGGTCTGCGGGCGGCGCTGGGGATCGTGCTGCAGCATGGCGAGTACGATCGGATCGAGCACCGCAGGGATCCGGGGATCGACGGAGCTCGGAGGCTCCACCACTGTCTCCTCGAGGCGATTGAACAACGCGATCTGCGTGTCGTCAGCGAACAGCGGCTTGCCCGTCAACAGCTCCCAGAACACGACGCCGAGGGAGAAGATGTCGCTTCGCCGATCGAGCTCCGTACGCTTCGCCTGCTCGGGCGCGACGTAGCGGTACTTGCCCTTCATCGCGAACCCGGTCTCCGTCTCGGTGACGCGGTTTCGCGCCTTCGCGATGCCGAAGTCGATCAGCTTCACGTGACCCGCCGTCGAGATCAGAATGTTCGACGGGCTGATATCGCGATGGATCAGATCGAGCGGCGCGCCGTCGGGACCGTGGGTCTCGTGGGCCGCATGAAGTCCGCGCGCCGTGTACATCACGATGTGAGCAGCGGTCTTTGGATCGATCCCGCCGGAGTCGCGTGCCGCGTTCATCAGATCGACCGCCGAGCAGCCGTCGATGTACTCCATCACCAGGTAGTACGTGCCGTCGACCTCACCGAACTCCTCGACGTGAACCACGTTGGGGTGGCTCAAGTACGAGCTGATGCGTGCCTCGTCGACAAACATCTCCACGAAGTGCGGTTGCTCGACCAGATGAGGATGAATCACCTTGATCGCGGCGAGCCGCGTGAAGCCGGCTGCACCATGGAGCCGAGCCAGATAGAGCGTCGCCATCCCGCCGACCCGCAGGCGGCGCACGATCTCGTAGTCCCCAATCCATCTAGAGACCGACATTCAGTGCATCCAATAGCATGAAATCCGGTTCAGTTCGGCACTTCTGACCTGCAGTCACACTCTGAATGCGCTGCGAGGCATTCGGTTACGCGAGGTCATCAGTGAGGGTGGCTCGTCGTGATGATCCTCACACGAACTCGAGGCCGAGCCGTCACCGCCGCGGATGTCGACCGCTTGTCTCACGTGACCTATTTCCGCGCGTGGACGAGTGTCTTGATGCCATCTGCGAACCGGACGTCGATCTTGCCGTCGGTGCCGAGGCGCACCACGGTGCCAGTGCCGAACTTCGGATGTGCGACCGCTTCGCCTGCGGCATAGGTCGCCTTCGGGCTGTACGCGGTCGCCGCTTCCTGCGGCTTCGACGAGATCGTGCGATCGAGCTCTGCGTCCCCGCCCAGGAAGTGGACGCGGATCTTCGCGACCTTGCCCTGGACCGTGCCGACAAACAACGGATACATCCCGTCCCCATTGCTGCTCACGATCGCGCCCTGACCCGCGACGGTGCCCTCCACGATCTCCTTGTCGAGATCGGGCTTGGGGCACTTGCTGTCGAACACCCCCATCAACCCTGCGTCGACACCGAGCATCGCGATGCCTTCGCTTGCGACCGCATCGAAGCCGTTCGCGTGGATCGTCACGAGCTCGGCGTTGGACCGAGGGTCGGTCGGATCGGGGCGCACGAACACGTGCCAGATGCCGTCGTGCCCGACGACCTTCTTCCATAACGAGACACCCGGACTCGCACGCTTGCCGAGGTAACAGGGGTCGCTCACCGTGAGCGCGCCCGACGATGCGAACGAGCCGAGGTACTCGAAGCCTGGGAGCGGTCGGGGTGGCATGAGTGCGGACTTGCGTGCGCGAACAGCCGCCGAGAGTTGGCGCGCGGTCGTGCCGAGGACGAACGCGAGCTCGTCGAAGCTGGGCGCGGTTCCCTCATGCGTCCGGGCTGCGAGCGCCTTCACGATCGCCGATGCCTCGTCACTCTCGAGCGGCGGCCGCCACGCCGAGTCCGGCAACATCAGCTGCGCCTGCCCGGTGAGCGTCTTGGTGCGGATCGCGAAGAACCCGGGACCGAGAACACGCAGGAGAGATCCGTTGACGAGCAGCGGCACCTCGAGCGGCATCGGGCACGCGACGCGAGCACGCTCGGGCGCCGAGACGGCGGCGTCCCATAGCAGCAGTGCATGCGCATCGCTCGTGACGAGCCGGCCATCGGGGAGGGTCCGCATCGTTTCGGGTGCGGTGTCGTGCTCGAGCGTTTGCGTCGAGCCATCCGGCCGCCACCAGACGGCGCCGAACGCCTCGCGCTCCGAGATCGCGACGCCATCACCGAACGCCGCCACCGCACCGCAGTACTTCTTGGTGGCGACGTGACCCAGCTCCTTGCCGTCGCCATCGACGATCCAGACGCCGCCGTCGTAGTGCACGAGGACGACGCGGTCACCGGCGACGTGGGGCGAGGCCAGCAATCCTGGTTTCCGGATCGACCACTGTTCGACCGCCGCGGCGTTCTCGAGACGCCAGTGCTGGATCGTGGTGACGTTCGCCTCGTCGTCGTAACTCCGGATCACGAAGCCATCGCGGAAGGCGACGAGGTCATCGCCGGAGCTCACGCTGGCCTCGATCGTCGCGATGACCTTCAGCTCGCCATCGAGCACGACGACTTCGCGGGTGTCGATGGCCACCAACATGTCGGTGCCGGCAAGGGGCGATTTCGGTGATCGCTCGGTCGTGCGTGCGAGCTCGGCGCCATCGGGACCGACGATCGCGATGCCTTCAAACGCGAACAGCGCTGCACCGCCGCGCCACGGTACGCCGCCGTAGTAGTGCGTGAAGCCGTCCAGCCGAACGACGCGACGCTCGCCACCCTCGTCGACGACGAAGCCGTTGAACGCCAGGGCGAGGAAGCCACGCTCGGTCGGGATGAACCGGCTGAACAGGCTGAGGTCGTCGGATGACTCGATCTTCGCGAGCGCCTCGCCGCGCCGACCGAGGTGGAACGTCAGCGAGTCCTTTCGACCCACCAGCAAGCGACCGTCGGGCAGCTCGGTGAGCTCCCCACTGGCATCGCTAGACGGAGATCCGTCAGCCGGGGCGAGCGAGCTGTCGAACAGCTCGATGCCGCTGGTGGTCTTGCACGCGATGGTGCCGTCCTGAAGGACTGCGATGTCGTGAATCGTTGCTGTCGCAGGCGTGACCTTGGGATGGAGCACTGGTGTCGTGAATAGTACGTGACGAACGTGGGCCCGTTGCGCGGATCCACTCGCCATCTCGATCGCCGTGGCCGGCGACTCGATCCGCCTTCGGGTGATCCGGCACGCAGCGCGCGCGCCGAGCAGAAACTGCCGCGACCTGCTCGCTCCGCTACGCAAGCGCTAGCGCGAGGTCGTACTCGTCGCGCGCGGTGGGGCCGTGGCACGTGGTACACGCGTGACCGTGTCCGAACCGCGTACGAAGGCACCGCACCCAGCGATCTGGATGGTCCTCCAGCTGCCGTTCGGGGCCGTCTCGGGCTTCGTCCTCGTCGCGCTGACCTTCCTCGCAACGAAGCACGGCCTCTCGATCAAGGAGGCCTCGCTGTTGCCGGCTGCCTCGCTGCTGAGTCAGTGGCTCAAGTGGATCTGGGCACCCACCGTCGACGTCACGCTGACGCCGCGCAAGTGGTACCTGATCGGCACCATCACGTCGGCGGTCGGCATCGTGGGGATGTCGATCACGCCGATGACGCCGTCGACGCTGCCGCTGTTGATCGCGGTGGTCGCGGCGGTCAGCCTGCTGCGCTCGTTCGTCTCGATGTCCCTCGAGGCGATGATCCCGGCCGTCACCCAACCTGAAGATCAGGCTCGCGTCAGTGCCTGGTTCAACGTCGGCAACCTGGGTGGTACCGGGCTCGGCGGTGGTCTCGGGCTGACGCTGCTGACGGAGCTGGAGGAGCCGTGGATGGCGGGCGCGATCCTCGCTCTCGCGGTCCTGTTCTGCGCATTCGGGCTCCTCGCCATCCCGGCGATCCCCTCGCACCGCACCCCCGGCGGACCGCTCGCGGCAACGCGCGGCGTGTTTCGCGACATCTGGCGCCTCGCGAAGACGAAGGGCGGACTGCTCGTCACCGTGTTGTGCTTCGTGCCGATGGGAACCGGCGCTGCTCAATCGGTGCTCGCGCAGGCAGAGGTCGCCGAGCAGTGGCATGCCGATGCGGACACGGTCGCGTGGGTCGCGGGTTACTTTGGCGCGATCGTGACCTCGATCGGCTGCTTCATCGGTGGCTGGCTCGCCAAGGTGTTTCATCCGCGCATCTCCTACGTCGTCGCCGGCGTGCTGCTCGGTGTGGCCGGCGCCCTGTTCGCGCTCGCGCCGATGACCGAGACCGTCTACGTCATCGGCAGTTTTCTCTACACGCTGGTCGTCGGCATCTCCTATGCGACCTGGACCGCTGCGGTGCTGCACTCGATCGGGCCGACGTCTGCGGCCACGAAGTATTCGATCTACGCGTCGCTGGCGAACTTCCCGATCTGGTGGATGGGGCTACTCACCGGCGCCCTGGCGGACGACTACGGTCCGATCAACATGCTGCTGATCGAAGGTGCGATCGGTGCGGGCGCGGCCGTCGTCTTCCTTGTGTTCGTCCGCTGGATCGAGAGCACGAAGCTGCCGGAAGAGCTTCCGGAAGCTGCGGCGAAGCCGGCGTGAGGCCTTTGCAAGAAACCCAGCGCCTACGACGTCCCGCTTCAGGTACCGTTAGCTGTGGTGTTGCGGAGGGTCATGGGGTTCGGCCTGCTAGCACTGGCCGCCTGTAGCTATCGTCCCCAGGTAGCACCCGATGACGGCTCGTCGTCCGATGGCTCGCGTGACGCCGCCGTCACCGATGGCGCGGTCACTGACGCCGTCATCCTTCCGATCCTTGTCGATCGGGGGCTGGTGGCCCGCTACTTCATGGACGAGGCAGCGAGCGGGCAGACCCCGGAGACCCTGATGGACTCGGCCTCCTCTCCGCTGGCGCTGCCCATCACCTACGATCAGGCGGCCTACGTCGAGACCAACGGGAATCGCGGCCTGAACTTTCCGTCGAGTGTCAGCACCGGCAAGGTCGAGCTCGACCTGGGGTCGACGAAGCTGTTCAACCAACTCTCACCGGCGACAACCGTGACGATCGAGGTCGTCGCCCAGATCACGGCGGGTGGCTCGGGCTCGGGAAACGAGTCACAGATCGCCGGACTGCGCGGCGGCAATCCCGACTTCATGCTCACGGCCGCCGGGTCCAACGACCTCCGCTTCTTCAGGCCGTTCGGTTCGCAGGGCGCGACCTGGGCCAACGCGAACAGCCAGCAGCGCATGGTGCTTCACCTGGTCTTCGACTCCACTCTCGCGAACGCGGACCAACGGATCGAGCTGTACAAGAACGGTGACGCACTCACCAAGACCGCCAGCTCACCCCCGAACTTGAACCAGAACGTCGGGCTCGCTGGGAACGACAAGTTGATGATCGGGAACAGCCCGAACAACAATCGCTCGATCCAAGGGACGATCTTCTACGTCGCGTACTACAACGCCGCGCTCGACGCGGGTGAGATCTCGAACAACGCGCAGCGGTTGCTCGTCGACGACGACCTCTGAGCGGCCCGGTTTCCGCGCGTTGCTCGAACAGAACTGACACCGATCCGGTTGTTGAGACAGCGTCAGTAGTAGATTCCAGGCATGTGGCGCATGGCCGTCGTCGTACTCACCGGCTGTGGCCGGTTGGGCTTTGACCTCCTCTCCGAGGACGATCCGTCGACGCCGACCGGAGATGCGAGCTCGGGCGACGACGCCACCGTGACCACAGGTGACGGTTCGACAGGCGACGGCTCGATGCCGAGTGCCGATGCGCCCCTCGGATCGTGGTCGTCGCCAGAGCTGGTCGCGGGCATCGGAGCGCTCGCGAACAACACCGATCCGTGGCAGAGCGAGGACCGCCTCGTCCTGTACTTCGCCTCGACGCGTGCCGGCGGGCTCGGCGGCCACGATCTGTTCGTCGCCACACGCGGAACGACGGATGACACGTTTACCGTGCTGGGCGCCGGGGCTCCGATCAACTCCGGCAGCAACGAGCGCTCGCCGTTCCTCGCCGGCGACACGCTCTACTTCACCTCGAACCGGCTCGGTGGCTTCGACGTCTTCACGAGCCGCCGCACCGGCCCGGCATGGACGATCCCGACCAAGCACGTCGGGCTGTCGAGCGCGGGCGACGACGTCGACATCGCGCTCTCGCCCGACGGCCGCGCGGCCATCGTCACGCGCATCACCAACGGGGTTCGCCGCTTCTATCGAAGCACGCGCACGTCGAGCGCGGGGGCGTGGTCGACGCCGCTCCAGCTGTCCGATCTTGCCACCGCACAACAGGCAGGTGGTCCAGCTCTTGGCAATGACGGGACGCTGTACTTCCACGCACAGCGCGGCCCACTACAGCTGTTCACCGCGGCACCGGCGGGGTCCGGCTTCGAGCAACCGCTCGCGATCGAGGAGCTCGGCGCCGGCTTCGAAGACGTCCAGCCGCACGTCGACGCATCCGCGACCCACCTGGTGTTTGTTCGGCAGGGCTGTATCGTCGAAGCAACGCGGTGAGCGTCGCCAGCAGGATTTGCTGCGCCTATCGTGTTATCGACCTGAGATGAGTCCAGGCGACGCGACCGCAAGGAGTGCGAGGAGTGATGCTCGCGCACAACGCCGGTGGATCATCGGGCTCGGCATCACCCTGGCGTTCGGGATCTTTGGCGCCGTGATGGCCGTGCTGGCGTATTCGAAGACCACGTCTACGCCGGCATCACCCCAGCCCGCGGGTAGGTCGGAGCCTGCGCAGCCTCGAGTGGAGCAGCCTCGAGAGGAGCGAGGTCGTGACAAGGAGAGCGGTCGTGACAAGGGGCACGGCCGCAAGTAGCGCGACCGATCACTTCTTGGCGCGCGCTTCGCGGCGGCACTTCGACATCGCTTCGTCGATCTCCTTGCCGCGGGTCTTCTGCGCATCGGACAGATCCGACTTCTCGAGCCCCGACTCCTTCATCTTCTTGGACCACTCGCGCATGTCGGTCTGGACCGTGTCCGCGCAGGTGCTGTCCTTGCACTCGCACATCTTGTTCTTGAACCCCTCGAGCTCGTCGAGCGCCTTGTCGGTCTTGCTGCCGCAGGCCGTTGCAAACACGATCGCGAGGATCACGCCAATCTTCTTCATGGTCCCTAGTAGACGACTCTCGGCACCGCAGGTCGCGTGCATCCACACAAAATGCTGGGGTAACCTGCCTCGATGCGCAGCTGGCTCCTAATGATTCTAGTAGCTTGTGGCCCAACGCCGCCAGCTCAGGATCCAGATACTCCCCGGCGTTGTCTCGACCAGCCGACCGTGGAGTGCTTCCACACGTCGCTCGAGTTCTTCGCGACGACGATGTGTACGTGCACCTCGAAGTCATGCGCCGAGCGGACCGCTAACGAGACTCAGAAGTTTGGCGCCGACTTCGCACAGGCGGCCCCCGAACAAGCCCGGCCGGATGCCGCCGCCGAGCAGCAGACCGAAAAGATCATGAAGCGGTACTCCCGGTGTCTGAGCGAGCGCCTCAACCTATCGAAGTCTGGCGGCTGGTGATTCTCGGCGCAGAACCAATCGCGTAACGTCCACGCGTGCCGAAATCTCCGGACGACGAAACCCCGATCACACGCATGATCGAATCGATCGATCGCGTGAATCGCGTCGGCATCGACCGCTTTCGCTGCGAGATCGACGTTGGCGACGAGAAACTCGAGATCGTGTATCGCCTCTTCGCTTGCCTCGCCGGGGCGCGCTTCGAGCTCCGCGCGGAGCCCGAGACCCCGCTCGGCAACCGCAAGGTCCTGATGCTCGGCGAGCTCGGCGACGATGCGGCCCGCGGCTATGTCTACGGACTCGCGCCGACCGGGATCGCGACGGGCCTGCCGATGAAACCGCGACCGAACGAGGTCGAGGTCAACCGGGCCATGCAGCTGCCGGTCACCGAACACGTGCAGTGTTGCGTCGGGGACGCCGTGGGCAACGCCACGCTCGAGGGGTACTTCGAGCTGTTCCTGCGCGAGTGGGGCATCAAGGAGCTGGTGTTTGTCGGCACGCGGGTCGTGGTCCAGAGTGGCAGTGCGCTCCACATCCAGATCGGCAAGCTCGGCTTGCGCGCGCTCCACGGGTCGAGCTACGCGCTCGACAACGAGCTTGGCTTCGAGGTCGAGCTCGAGACCGAGCATGCACGCGATCGGATCGCGCTCGTCCTCCAGCGGATCCGCATCGAATCACGCAAGCGCCCGCGACGCGATCTCGTGCACCAGCTGGTGACCCGGACCTCGACGCGGAGCGACGCGAACCTGCCGGTCGCAACGGTGTGCACGTTCGAGCCGGCCATCGCTTCGGACAGCGCCTCCCTCGAGGCACTGCTCCGCGACTCGCCTGATCCGTTCGTCGCCGCCCACGCCGCGTACCTCGCGGGAGAGCATCGCGTCGAGTCCATGCTTCCAGACCTCGTCGCGTGCGCCCTCGATCCCGCCGAGGACCACACCGTGCGGATGAACGCGATCTGGGCACTCGCACAGCTCGGCGACGGCCCGACCCTCCGGCAGCTCGCGATTGGCACTCCGGGCGCGGACCTCCAGGCGCAGGCGCAAACCGCGTGGGCGATGGTCGATCCCCGCGGCCTGGCCGACGCCGCCACTACCCACCCTGCCCTCGCCACGTTCGTCGCGGAGCGGCCCCTGCTGCGATACGCCGAGCTCGTCTCGCGCGAGCGCACCACACTCGCGACAACCTCGCCGCTGCGGTCGATCGCTGTCGATGCGCGGAGGGTCGTCGTCGGCGGATGGGAGCGCGTCTACGCTGCAGCGCACGGTGAACCGCTCGCCGAGATCGCCGTGTGCGAGGGAGGCGCCGATTCGGTCACGGTCGTCGGCGAGCGGATCGCGGTTGCCGATGCCGGCGGTGTGCTCGTCCTCGGGGGGAAGAAACCGCACCGGATCGCGAGCGAACCTGCTCCCCGCGCGTCGATCGCGCTGTCTCCCGACGGCGCCACGCTCGCGGCAGGATTCGCGACGATCACGGTCTGGAACGCCGCGACGCGGGCGAAGATGACAACTCTCAAGTCCGAACACAACCAGGTGACGTGGGACGGTGCAGGTCGGCTGTACACGCTCGCCAGCGATCGGCTCGCGCGGTATTCGGCGCCGTTCAAGCGGTCCTCCACCGTCGTCACCGGCGAGTGGAACAGCCTCGGCGTCGCGCTCGACGGCACGTTCGCGCTCGGCCGAAACGACGGGACGGTCGGACTGTGGCGCGACGGCAAGGCCATCACCCTGCCGCGCGCCCACACTGCGGCGATCTCCTCGATCGCATTCACGGCGGACGGACAGCGCTTCGCGTCGGGCGACGCCGGTGGGACGATCGTCGTCTGGGACGTCGGCGAGGCGAGACCGCTGCGTCTGCTGAGTGCTCCAGGCACCCGGATCTACGGCGTCGCGTTCGCCGAGGGTGCGCTCTACTCGGTCTCGGTCGACGAGGATCAGCTGTCGCGCTGGGCGCTCGACTGACCAGCGCCGAGCCTGCTCATCGTCCGAGATCGACGACGAACGATTCGCGTTCGAGATTCCAGCGGCTGTCGAGCCTCACCTGCCACGTCGTCTCGAGCAAGCAGGTCGCGAGCGGGCCAGCACCGCCGGTCACCGCAGCATCGACGATCTCGTCGCGGGTGGTCTCGACGGTGAGCTGCACCTTCCAGCCGGCCGCAGGCTTGTGTTGCGCGACGCAGGCGGTGGTGTCGATCAGGGACGCGAGGTTCGGCACGCGCCGCATCGTGCCCCTCCCTCCACCGCCACCGTAGCCGCTGCCCGCGCCCGAGCCGTGGCCGATCGTGTTGAGCAAGCCGATCACCGAGGGTCGCGTGCCCGGTTCATACGCGACATACGAGGTCACCGGCGAAACGGCGCGCCCCAGGAAGGCGACCTTGAGCTGCTCTGCATCCGAGAGGTCGTGATACTCGTCCTCGCCGAACACGAACGCGGCCGCTGATCGCGAGAACGCGTCGCCAACAAGCACCTGCTTCTTCACCGGATCGCTCCACAACACGCCGGAGAGCGTGACCCGGGTGGGGGCGGTCTTGCCCTTCGCGAACAGCCGCAACCCCTCCCCCTCGCGGAGCACCGTCTCGGTGAGCGTGAACCCGCCGTCGACGACGAGCTTCTCCACCCGCGTCGGGCGAACCAGCTCGAGGATCACCGGCAGGAGCAGCTTCTCCGTCGGTGGCAGCTTGTCGACCGTGGTCGGCATACCGGCGAGCTCGGTGTAGATGCCGTGATGCTTGGTCGCGATCGTCGCGAGTGGGTTGTTGTCGTCGCGCTCGAGCGTCACGCGATCGTCGTCGTCGAGATGAGGCCGGACGACGTGCACGACGATGTCGCTCGGGATGCGGTCGAGCACCGCCGCGACCTTGGGCTCGGCGAGCGAGCTGCGCAGCAGGTGGTCGGTCATCACGAGGATGCGCCGTGGCCCGGTGCGCTTCGCGAGCGCCTGGGCTGCCAGCGTCAGCCCGGCATCGAGGGCACTCCCGTTGCCGAGCGCGAGCTTGCCAGCCTTGCGCGCTTCGTCGAGCTGGGCGCGCAGCGTCGCCGGCGCCGCCGACACGAACGCCGTCCACACCGCCTTGGCCTCGCGCCGATACACCACGATCTGGATCTCGGCATCGGGCACGTGCGACGCGTAGGTCCGGATGATCGCGAGCTGGGTATCGATCATCTGCTCGGTGACCGAGTACGAGGCGTCGAGCACGAACACCAGCTGGGCGCGCTTCGGCAGCGCTACGAGCTGCGGAGCGGTATCCACCTCGAGCCGGCCGAACGCATGCTTGTCCGACGCCACGACCCTGCCGAGCCGCGCGTTCCACATCTCGATCTTCGGCGGCGCCACGGCGATCGCCGCGAGCCCGGCATCGTTGCCGTTCTCCGGTGCATCGGGGATGAACACCGGGGTATCGGTCGCAGCCGCGCTGTCCGCACCGAGCTGGAGCGACCACGAATCGATCGATCCGTTGTCGAGCCCGACGTGGTCGGACACCACGAGTCGCCACGTGCCGGCGCCCTTGATCGGCTTCGGAAAGGTCACCGGGAACGTGCCGATGATGTTGTTGTCGCCGCCGCCCTTCCGATCGAACAGCGTGACGTGCTCGCCGGTCGGGGCGAGGAGCTCGACCTTCACATCACTCTTGTACGTGTGCGAGATCTTGAGCTGGACCTTCGCCGCCTGAAACGACTCGTTCGAGCGTTTGCTCGGCGCGACCTCGATCGCCGACGCGACGTAGCTCGCCGAGGGGGGAGCCTCGACCGCGTCTTCCCACGGTTGACGAACGGGTGGAGTCAGCACCACCGCGGTGTCGGGCGCGGCGCGCTTCCCGTCGATCGTGATCGAGGTCAACGCGTTGCCCCACCCGGGATGGACGGTGAGGATCGGCGTCGCCAGCTGCAGCCCGCGATCGGACGCATCGGTGGCCGTCGCCGTGGCGGTGCGCGGATACGACACCCAGTAGCGCCCACTCGCATACCGCGTCGGCACGGTCAGCGTGTACTCCACCGTTGACACCTGGCCCGGCATCACCGGAAACACCTGAAGCGACAGCTTGTCCGCCCACATCCAGGCGAGGAGCGCCGGATCCTTCGGTTGTGCCGCGCCGTAGCCGGTGAGCTCCTCGTAGAGCTTCGCCGCCTTCTCGCGCTCCATCAGCTCGCCGTCGTACCAGCGATCCTTCGCGCGGATCCTCAGCCCGGTCGCGGCCGCCCCTGTCGGGAGATCGATCTCGAGGACGGCCTGGTCGGCGACCTTGCCAGGATTCGCGAACTGGCGCTTCACCTTGTAGGTCGCGACCCCGTCCTCGATCCGGACGTCGACGGTGTGCGAGACCTCGAACATCGGCTGCTCGAGCGTCGCTCGAAGGATGTCTGCGCGAGCCAGTCCCGTACCGACCACGAACGCACCCACGACGAGCGACCGGATGTTCATCGGGCCATTTGACACCGAACTCGGGTACCGGTTCCTGCCGATGTCTGGTCGGAGCCACTTCGTCACCGGGTGTGCAGGAGCTCGCTCGATATCGCGTCGATGACCTCGGGAAACGGTGCGCTCGCCCGGCGGATCGTCGACGAGCAGCTCGGGCCAGGCCGTGCGGTGAGGCCTCCGCGGTTCGGCGTCAGTGACGACAGAGCGCGCGGATGGTCTCCTCGAACTTCGGGAACGCCTCGCTCGCGAGCCGGATGAGCTCCGTCGCCGGCTTACGCGCGTTCGGCGCGTGCTCGGTGGCGAGCGCGACGAACTCCTCGTTGGGCGTTCCCTCCGACTCGGGGTAGGACATCGCCTCGTACGGGCCAACGCCACCGGCAAGAATCCACAAGTAGTCGTCGAGATTGCGCGCGACAACACCGAGCTCGCCTTCCGAGCCGAAGAACACGATCGGCTGCTCGACGAGCGCGCGCCCCTCATTGACGAGCCAGAACGCGGCGTACCCACCGGTGCCGTCCTGGCCGAACACGCGGTACTCGGCGCCGTCGAGCTCCTGGTTGCCGGTCCACGCGCGAATCCAGGACTGGTTCTCGGCGGGTTCTTGGAACTGATCGTAGGCCTCGAAGTCGACGCCTTTGTCGTAGTCGTAAGCAAGGCTGTTCGCCGCAGCCAGCGCGCCGGGAAGCGTGCGATCGAACGTGGCAGCTTTCGGCATCCTCTCGGGCTTTGCCTTCGCAGCAGGCTTGGCTTTCGCTTTGGCCTTCGTCGCGGGCTTGGCTTTCGCCTTCATCGCGGGCTTGGCTTTCGCCTTCGCGGGCTTGGCTTTCGCCTTCGCCTTCATCGCGGGCTTGGCTTTCGCCTTCGCCTTCGCCGTCGGTTTCGCTTTTGCCTTCTTCGCCTTGGCCATCGTCCTGGACTATCGCTCGATCGCGGAGCTCTTGCTTCGCTCATCCCGATCATTGATCCGTTCGCAACGAATCGGCTGACCCGGTCGCGATCCGACCCGTTCCCCGATTCGATTGCTCGCATCTCGAGGAGCGAGACCCCCGCGCTGATCAAACTCGGCAGTTCGCGGTTCACCTGAATACTGGAGGGACAGGGTACGTTGCTGCACTCATCGATGGCGGTCAAAGCAACTACCCTCGCAGCGTACCTGCTTGCCGTTTCGCCCATCGCGCGGGCCGATGACAAACCCAGTCCGCGGATCGACGAGCTCGTCGGCGTCGAGCCCCTTGGGGGTAGCTTCCCGACACGTGAGAGCGCTTGCAGCGCGGCGGTCAAGGCGCAGGGCGGCGACCTCGGGGACGGCACCTGGAGCTCTGTGAAGGATGTGACGTGCGAGAAATTCGCCGGCGCAAAGATCTCGAACAACAAGTCGGCGAAGAAAGCCCTCACCGACTACGCGGTGTTCGACTTCGGCAAGAAGTGGAAGATCGGGTTGGTGGTCCAGTACGAGAAGCGATGGTTCTTCGCGAACCTGTCGACGCTGCACGAGTGGCGGGGCAAGAGCTGCGGCGGGTGGTCGTACAAGGTCGACGAGGTCTCGGATGTGGTGGGATGGAGCGGCCCCGCGATCGCGATCAAGTTCTCGCAGTCGTTCGCCTGCGATGCGCCCGGGCCTCGCGACGGGCCTGACCCCGGAACGTTCGAGTGGGCGGAGACCGGGGTGGTATTCGTCGGCATCGGACCGTCCAAGAAGCCGTCGAGCACCCGGGCAATCATCGCGACCTCCAAGCAAACGCACGTGCTCGGCAAGTCCAGGAAGAAGACAACCTGGTTGAAGACGACGATCGCCCCGATCAAGGACGGCGTGAAGCTGACCGGAACCTGTGCTCCTGGCAACACGAAGAGCTGTTCGGAGGACTCCTCACACCCGGATTCAGCTCCGAGACTGGGCAACCACACCGTCGCATTCCCGTAGCAACCGGGTCCGGGTCGAACCTCGATCTCGACGTAGCTTCGCCGTCGGATGACGATGGTCCCGAGACCGGAACGCTCGCCGCGTGCCACACGTTGCACACGGTAACGTCGAGAACCAACCAGGACCGAGCTGGCAATCGACGAGTTGGCGTTCCCGCGGCGCCGGTATGGCGTGTGAACGGCGCATGACCATGCGTTCGTCGATCCCGATCCTGTTGTCAGTCTTTGCCGCCTGCACGCCGCGTGCGATCAGCCCGCCCGCGCGTACGTTCGTGATGGATTCGCCGGCGCTCGAGACAGGGCATAGCGATGCTCAGCTCGACGTCGCGAAGATCGGCACGCTCTGGGGGCCGGACCTCACGAACGCGAATGGCCGGCTCCGCCGTGCGATCTCGCCGACGATGATCGTCGAGGGCGAGGCCGGCATCCTTCACCTCAACAACGAGGGCCGCGGCGGTGACCGCAACGCCTATACGGGGCGGGCCGGCGTGATCTGGCGATCGGAAGACCAGCGGACCGCGGCGTACGCCGGGCTCGGCGGCGGTACCTCCCGCGCGGCAGGGCAGTGGGCTGCAGCAGATGCCGGTGTGATGGTCACCGGCCGGCAGAAGTACGTGCGGCCGGTGTTCGGCGCTGACCTCGGTTACAGCGCGCCACTCGATCGGAGTCGCACGTTCCAGGTCCAAGAACCCGACGGTGACATCACCGAGCTCCGCTTGCCGCGCAACGTCATCGGCAAGGTCCAGCTCGGCGTCGAGATCGGCGGCCCCGATGCGAGCCTGTTGCTCGGTGTCGCGGTGATCAAGTTCTGGCGTATGGAGACGAGCGTGGTGTCGCCGACCGAAGAGCCCGAGGACGACGACGCCTACGTCGCGGCCGGCATCGGCGTGCGGTTCAAGATCGATTAGCGCAGGTTTCCGAGCGAGCGGCCTTACCGACGCCGCCCGGTTCAGCGCGCCCCGACCTTCACCACGGCAGACCGCGCCGACAACGTGCCGTGCACATCCAACCACGCCACCGAGATCCGCTCCCCAGCGAAGATCGGTTCGAAGTTCCCCTGACAACTCTTCCCGCCGGTCCCGTAGGCGAACACCCGCTTGTTCGGCGTGCCGTGCGCGACTGGTCGCACCGCATCTCCCTCGACCTTGTACACGACGAGCGCGTACGCATCCGCAGGCGTAGCGCCGCCTACCTCGATGGAGAAGCGCGACTCTGGAGCCGCGAACTTCGAGACGGCCGCACGCCGCGGCGTCGAGCTCGCCCGCGCCACGTTCGGCGCACCCAAGCGTGGCGTCGACGCGATCCGCATCGTGCTCACCACCTTCCCGTTCCGCACGACCTCGAGTGTCTTCATCCCTGCCGTCGGTCGCATCACGTACAGGTCGTGGGCGATCGGTTCGGAACCCAGGCTGACTTTCGCTCCATCCGCACGGAGCGTCAGGAAATGATCGTCCTGCGCGCCCGGCTCGAGCCGAACGATCACGCCACCGTCAGGCGCGATGGTCGCCTTGCCGTT
>JBBQJJ010000119.1:0-20936 GCA_038325805.1 Haliangiales bacterium | reverse complement strand
GGTGCCTTCGATCATGCATTCTTGCGGCGGCTCTTCCCCCTCATCGCATGCGGTCATGGCAACGAGCGAGGTCGCGCCGATCATCACGACGACGAGCGTCGTTGGAATGGTCAGGCGACGCGGCATGCAGCAATCCTAGCGCAACGCACCACGTGACCGTGACCAACAACCCATCTGACCCACCCAAAAATAACGGCGAGGCGCCTTGGCCTTGCGGTGATGCAGTCGTTGCGCCGAGACGGAGAACCTCAGTCGCGCGCCCGGCGAACAAGTCCGACGACGCGCAGCCCGTGTTCGGGGCCGAGGTCGTATGCGTGAATGTCGATCGCGCCTGCGCCGGTCCCGTTGTCGACGTGGAAGATCACGATTCGCGCTGGGTCGCTCTCGGGGATCGCCATGGCGCCGAGACGGTGCGGCGAGAAGCAAACGACGCCCTCTGGACGCAGCACGGCGGTGAGCTGCGTGCGCGGCACGGCTCCGCTCTCGATGATCTGGTAGCGAAACCTGTTCGCCGGGACCACGTCCCGAAGGCGAGCAAGGTCGACCGCGCACACCTGACCGTCCGCTTCGATCCGCACGTCCGCGATCGGCGAGAGCTTCGTGAGGTACCGCGCGAGGATGCGCTGCTGACGGATGCGCAGGAGTTGCACGAGATAGTCGGCATCCTTCGGATCGCTGAACTGTCCGCCGGCGACGAGGGCATGGATGTCTTCGGGCGAGAACCGGGCGATGAGTCGAGCCGCCCACGCACCATCGCGCTCCGTCATGCGGAGGAACGCCGGGTTCGGGTACGCAGGCTTCCAGTCCGCTGGGTCGAAATCGTTCGCGGTGAAGAACCGGAAGCGTTCGTGGCCGCGCGCGATCGCTGCTTGGTCCCACGGGCGCGTGATCAGCCCGAGCGTCACGAAGTCGAGCGCGATGTCGCGCAGGTCGAACTGGTAGGAGTGGCCGAGCCGCTTCTCCAGCGACACCGGCAACACCGGCTGACCGAAAACGTCGCTGGTATCGATCTGGTAGTGACGGACGTAGCCCGGCGACGACCATTTGCGCGCTGGATCCTTCGCGATCCAGACGTCCAAGGAGTTCTGCTCGCGGGCGTCCCAGTGATCGAGCCACGCTGCAAGCAGCTTGCTGCCGCGGAGCTCCCGTCGATCCTCGTGAGGGATGATGTCGTTGGGGTCGTCGGCGCGTGTCGTCTCGTAACGAAATGGTCCGATCGCGACGCCGGGGAGCCACTTCGAGGCCTGCATCCGGCGAAGTTCGCCTCGCTGAGGAAGCGATGCGAGCGCTGTACGGAGAGCGGCATCATCGAAAGGATGCGGCACGCCGTCGTTGCCGGTCAGGACGATCCCGGGGGCGAGCGTGAACTGTTCGCGGCGGACATAGACGATCTGCTCGCAGCTCGTCGAAAATCCAGCAGCGTGATAGATCGCCTCGCCGATCACGCTCGCCGCCGTTCCGAGCTCCGGCGCGTTCGGAGCATCCGCCTTGAGGAGATAGCGACCTTTGCCGGGGATCTCGACGCGGAAGCCGACGCTCGATCCGTTGTCCTTGCCATGGTCGATCAACCAGCTGCCATCGGAGATGTCGGATGGCAGCACGTCGTCAGGCGTGCAGGCACCGGCCGCCTTCTGGGCCGGCGACGCCTTCGGCCGATTCTCGAACCATGACGAGTCCGCGACCTCGTCGAGACTGTTAGCGTTGCGCGCCTCGCCGGTGACCTCGAGCGACAGGATTCGCGAGAGCCGGCCGAACGCGGTGTTCTCGATCCGGTCCCACACGAACGGCGAGACATACTCGCGCGGAAAGCATGCGACGCGCGCGGGGTCCTTCTTCGACGGATCGGGACGGCACGCGACGGTCACCGGATCGAGGTCGGTATCGCGACTGAACGGCTCCCGCAGGGGAAACCGTGTCGTGCTCGTCGCGCAGGCAGCAGTCAACCCGAGAATGACGATCGGTCGACGCATCAGAACCCTTTCCTCGCGCCGATGCTGAAGCGCGCCGAGGTGATGTGTGCTCCCTGCTCGAACGTCTCCGTACCGAGGCCAAACAGGATCTCGAACGCGGCGTCGCGTGCGAGGGGCGATGTCACGCCGACGTCGGTCGAGATTCGTAGCTTCTGCAGCGCGAGACCATCGAGGTGCTCGTCAAACGCATTGCCCACCGCCACCCGCAGCTGACCGGCGAGCCACATCCAGACCGGCCAGCGATAGCTCGCCTCGGTGACGAACGTGCTCCGACCGTTCATCCACCCGAGCACGAAGCCCGCCATCTGGTCGTGGCCGAGCTGCGCGAGCTCGTTGAAAGGAACGCTGCCCTGGATCGGATCGACGAGATCGACGCGCGTCGCCAGGGTCACCGTCCGCTGATGCCCCGTGACATCGAACGTGACGCCACCCGTCGCGCCGTAACCGACCCAGGTATTGCCATGCTCGAAATCCGTCGCGGACCCACCGTGAAGCCGCAAGAACGCGCCACTGGTGACGGGTCCCTCGGAGCGGGAATCGAGCGTCAGTTCGGTGCGGTGAAACACGACCGTGTACGGCGCTGGATAGCCAGGGGGCATCGCAAGTGAACCGTCTGCGATCCGCTCGTCGAGGGATGGGTCGCCGCAGCAGTCCCCTGCGCGATACGACATCCCGCGCACCCCCGCAGAGGATGTGAACCTGGACGCCGCGGTGAACTGGCGAGAGAAGCTGACGCTCGCCTCGGCCCGCTGAAGCCCGTAGCGAGAGATCGTCGCCCGGGTCACGTCGGGTCCGATGCCCAGGAACACGTAGTCGGGACGCCGGAGAAACTCCGCGCGGACAGCGATGCTTCCGGCACCGTCGTCGTAGCGATAGCGGTCGTGTGCGGTCACCGACAACCAGTCGGTACCGCCCGTCGCGGCATGCAGCCGCACGGCATTGTTGGCCACGCCGACGTCCTCGAGCCCGACATAGAGACCGACACTCGGTAACAGTCCGAAATCGATCAACGCGGTCGGGACGATGAGGTTCTTGCCGCCCGGGCCGAACTCGAACAGATCGCTGATCGACTGGAACCAGTGCTTGCTCTCCGCCCGCGACACCACCAACCGAAGCGGCCGCCGCAAGGCGTATTCGTTGACCGCGTAGACCGGCCACAGCACGACCCGCGGGATCCATAGCGCCCAGGTACCCGCATCCGCGTCGCGATTGCCGCGACCGTCATAGTCGGGGAGGGCGCGCTTGGGGGAGGTGCTATCGGCGCGAGCAGTCGTGGCCGCACAACCCAGCGCTGCGACGAGGAGCGCGACCGATCGAGCGGGGACCATCAGGCTCGATGTTCGGGCAAGGAGCGGCCCGTGTCGCGAGTTTCTTGGGTCGTCACTGGGCTATTTGCGCCAAGCGACCCCGAGACCGGCGTTCCTTCGTGGGGAAAACCCGCAAATCCGCTCACACGCCAACCCCCTTTTGCCTCAGAACGACAGGACGAGGCGCGACTGGATCGTGTGCGAGGTGGTTGCATTACCAGTGTTGATCCCGATCGTCGCGTCGTCCGAGAACCCGAACGAGGTGCCCGACGCATCGATGCCCGGGTGGTTGAGCGCCGAGAACGGGAACAGCACGCCGTACGAGAAGCCGAGATAGAGGGCACCCGACTGGTAGTAGAGCTCGGAGTCGAACTCGGTGCCGTACATCTTGCTGTTGCCGGGCGTCGCCACCGGCTTGAGCGCGAACGACGTGACGTTCGAGACCTTGAACGCGATCGACTTGGTCAGGTCGTAGCCGATGAACGGCTTCGCGAAGCCTGCGTTGGTCACGGCGCCGATCAGGTGGCGCCACAAGATCATGTCGACCTTGTACTCGCGGTTGAACATGAACTGCGTGAGCTTGTTGTCGCTCTTGTCGCCGAGCAGATTGGCGAACGCGATGTTGATGTTGCCGGGGATCAGGTTGTCGTGCTGGTCGCCGGAGGCGAAGCCGCCCTCGACACCCATCCGCAACTTGCCTTCGAGGCCGCGATACGTGAACCGCGTGGTGCCGCCGAACTTGCGGATGTTCGCCGCGTTCTTGCCGCTGACCGCGGGGAAGTCGTACTCGTCGAGTCGACCGACCTTGCCGAGCTGCGCGACAAACTCTGCTTCGAGCTGGACCCTACCGACGCCGAGCTTGCCCCACAGGCTGGGCGTGTACGTCTTGAAGTCACGCGCGTGGTAGTTGGTCGCCGCGTCGAAGTCGGCGCCGAGCTCGTAGCCCGAGAGATCGAGGTCCCAGTCCTGGGTCTTGTATTCGAAGTAGACGCCGTAGTTGAGCGCGACATCGCCGCGGTCGACCTTCTCCTTGAACTCGGTGGGCGTGTCCATCCGCGACAGGACGAGGGTCCACGCGTTGGAGTCATCGCCGTCGTCGAGATCCCACGGGTGCTGCTCGCGGCCGCGGTTTGCGGTGGCGACCTGGCTCGACACCAGGCGGGTGGCGCCCCAATCGGACGCGACCATCGCGCGTAGCGAGGTGCCCGGGATGATCGCGGAGAAGCTGACGCGATCGACGGTGTCACCGTAGTCGCCGTCGTAGTCATAGGTGCCGGCGATCGGATCGCGACCGCCGCCGTTGAACAGCACGCCCATGCCCCAGTGGTTCGGCTGACGGCCGGCCTTGAGGACACCGAGCGGCAACGCGACCTCGGCCCACGCGCGCTTGATCTGGATCGAGTCGCGATCGCTGTTGATGCCGGCGGTCGGCGGACCTTGCGTGTTGCCGCCGCTGCCGGGGTTCCCGAACGCGCCGAGCGGCGGCAGGTTCGTCGAGCCGGCCTGGTTCGAGTACGCACCGTTGTACGTCTCGTTGAACGGCGTCGATCCGAGCACGAGGTTGTCGAGCACATCCGCCTGGATGTGGATCGAGGTGGTCTCGTCGATGTTGATCGTCGGCTCGAGGCGGAGCCGCATGTTGGTGGACGACAGCTCCTTGTCGCAGCCGGCACCGGCGACGAGCGAGAGGCAGTCGAGCGCACGCGGGAATGGCGCGCCACCGACGGCAGGATTGTCGATGAACCCTTGATGGAAGTTCTTGAACCAATCCGTCCGCATCCGGAAGTAGCCGTCCATCTCGAACAGCTTCCAGCGCTTGCGGCGGCTCTTCGGCGCGGGCAGCGCGGGGGTGGTTGGGAGCAGACCGGGCGTCTTGGGAGCAGCCTCGGCCACGCCCTCTTTCTTGTCGTCTCCCGACGGTTGCGTCGGTCCGCCCATCCCGCCAGGCGCGATTTGCGCGCTGGCCGGAGCGGAAGAAACGAGGAGCGGGATGCCCAGTAATACGGTTCGTCGAATTGAATAAGGCATAGAAAGCACGAAGGAATTGGGCATCGCGAGAGCCGGCGGACTATAGACAGGCCGTTTCGGCTGGGTCAAACGCGGTGGGCAACGATCTGCCGATCGGCGCGGTCGAGATCCAAGCCTGTTATGGTCAATCCGATGCCTACTGACCGTGAGTCCGCCCCCAACGTTGCCTGGCTCGGCGCGATGTTGGTGCTCACGGCATGCGGACCGCAGATCCGCCCGCCCGGCGTGGCTCCCGAGCCGGGTCCGGTGACCCGCATGGAGCGAATGTCAAAGCCGGTGAAGGGCGGTCGGCAGGTGATGATCGGCGAGATGTGTCCGAACGGCGCTGCCGGACGCCCGGCGGTGGCACCACTGGTCATGCGTACCGTGACCTGGAACGATCGGCCGCAGGAGGTCCAGGACCTGATCGAGCGCGGCGATGTCCCGCGGTTCGCCGTGTTCGGTGTGGACGGCAAGGTCGCCGGCACGTTCGAGACGGTCGGCCTCGCCGAGATCGGCCTCCAGCAGAGCGTCGCGTCCGGGACCTACGTCGGCGCGCTGCCCTGTACGTCCGATGGTGGCAGCGGACAGCGCGTCGAGGATCCGAAGTGCACGGCTGCGGTCAACGGCTGCGGACTCGCGGTTGGCGAGCTCGGCAGATCAGACGATCCACCGCCGATCCCGGCCTACGTCACGGGTGGCGCGTGCTTGTCCGGCGACGCCCTCGCGGTCGACATCGACGGCGACGGCGTGATCGAGTCGTTTCCGCTGTCCGGCGTGCTCGACGGGGTTCGCAGTCCGGCCGAGGAATGGACGGCCGCACCGACGGCAGGGGCAGCGTGCAAACCCTCGTTCGAGGTCTACGACGTCCAGCTCGCGCCACCACCCGAAGCAGGCAAGCGTACCGACCCGAAGCAGATCGTCTCGCTCCACGTGATGGGCGTCGTCGATGTCGATGGCGATGGGCGTCGCGAGATCGTGCTGTCGTTCGACTTCCCGACCGTCCGGACCGTCGTCATATACACCGCCACGGGTGCACCGACGCGGCTCGAGCTCGCCGGCGAAGGCCAGCCGTTCCAGAAGTAGGCAGCTGTCGTCGTCGTCCGACCCGACAATCGCGGCATGCATCTTTCGGAAGCGCCAACGCCGTTGGCGGTGAACTCCGTGGGATCGCGGAATTGCGCGGATCACCACGCGCACGATCGATGCAGTCATCGGCGCCATGCGGTGGCCCATCGTGATGCTGGTCGTCGGGGCGTGTGGGGGAAGCGAGCAGGGAGTCTTGCTGGTCGTCGAGTCGCCCGATGGCGCGACGGCGAAGCGAGTGGAGATCCTCCTCGCCAGCGCGGATCCCGCGACCATCGAGGACGTCGACAACCAACGCATCAAGCCAACCGACCTCGAGTCCGAGCCGGTGCGGTACTACCGCCAGCGCGCGATCACCGGTGAGGTCGACAACGTCGGCCCGCTGGACGGCTTCGCGGTGAGGCTCGAACCGAACGTCGACATCCCCGAGGGCGCGCTGATCCCGATCTTGGTCGGCTTCGACGAGCAGGATCAGATCACCGCGATCGGTGCCGTGATGGACAACGGCATGCCCGCGCCCGTCGAGATCGCCGAGGGTCAGCTGCTGCGGTTCTCGGTGACGATGAACGCGATGGCGCCGGCAGGGGAGGACGGCGTCGGGACGAACGAAGTGGTCAGCGTCGCGTGCGGCAGCTTCCGCAGCGGCATCGCCTGGCGACCCGGCGCCACCCAGCTACGGTTGCTGCTACCGGATCGCGAAGCCGATCCCGACGCGACCGACGCGAGCGGTCGCGCGCTCGATCTCGATTGCGACGGCGTCCTTGCAGCCTCTGGCGACTGTGATGATCTGCGTGGCGAGTTCCACGTTGGCGCCGACGAGAAGTGCGATGGCCTGGACTACGACTGCGACTTCCGCGCGCGGGAGCTGGTGACCTGCGACGTCGGGACCACGTGCGGGCTGACCACGGGCATCGGCATCTGCAACGATCGCCCTGGCGGCGGCACGGTCGCGTGTGCACCGGAGCCCGAGTGCGCCTGCGAGAACGGGCAATGCGCGCAATGCCTGATCAACTTCGAGGGTCCCGATGGAGGCGAGGTCACGCCGTGCTCGCCAGCGCTCGCGAGCCACCTGGTCGTCGGGGACTGCCAGGGTGGCTGCACGGTCGAGGTGCTCGAGCGCGCGGGCGATCCGTTCAAGATCTCGGTCGCGCTGCCCGACACCAACATGTTCACGGACAAGCTGACCGGGGTCGTCGACAAGATCGACATCCGCGCCGAGGCGGGCGACACGCTGACCGCGGGTGGCGGCGACATCGTCGGAGGCATCTTCCTCGCGATCGTGCACCCGGGCGGCGCCGTCTCGCAGCTCAGCTTCGCGATCCGCTTGCAGGAGCAAGGCACCGTCTGCCTCGCCGACGGCAACGTGATGGCCTGCACCCAGCCCTGAGTCGGGCTAGTGTCGGGGGGTGTCCGACGCGGTTCTCGATCTAGGGCAGCTGTTGTGGATCGGCTTTCACGGTACGCGTGCGAGTCGCGCGTTGCTGGACAAGATCGCCGCCGGCCGGTGCGGCTCGACGATCGTGTTCAAGCGCAACCTCGAGACCGGCAACGGCGACACCGAGCTCGAGTCGCTGCTCGCGTTGACCGCAGAGCTCCACACCTCCGCGCCCGACGGTACGCCGTGCCTGATCGCGGTGGATCAAGAAGGTGGCGTCGTCCAGCGCGTCCGCGCTCCGGCGACGGTGTGGCCGCCGATGCGATCGCACGATCGGCACACCAACGACGATCAAGCGCTCGCCGAGCAGGTCGGCTTGGCGATGGGCCGCGAGCTCGACGCGCTCGGCTTCGACGTCGACTTCGCGCCGGTGCTCGACATCCACACCAACCCGGCGAACCCGATCATCGGCGATCGCGCGTTCGGTACCGAGCCCGAGACCGTCGCGCGTCGAGCACTCGCGTTCGCGCGCGGCCTCGAGCGAGCCGGCGTGCTCGCGTGTGGCAAGCACTTTCCCGGGCACGGAGACACCGCGACCGATAGCCACCTCGAGCTGCCGCGCGTCGATCACGCCATGGCTCGGATGGATGCGATCGAGCTCGTGCCCTTCGCGCGAGCGGCCGCGGTCGGGCTGCCGATGATCATGACGGCGCACGTGGTGTTCCCGGCGATCGAGCCGGGTGTGCCGGCGACGCTGTCGCGCAAGGCGATCACGGGGCTGTTGCGCGAGCGGCTGAACTATCGCGGCGTGATCGTGTCCGACGATCTCGACATGAAGGCGATCAGCGATCCGGCGTCGGCCGCGATCGCGGCGATCGACGCCGGCTGCGACGTGCTCCTGCTCTGCAACAATGAAGCGACGCAGGACTCGGTCGAGGGCGCGCTCCGCAAGGAGCTCGAGCGATCGAGCGAGTTTCGCGCGCGGGTCGGCGAGTCCGCCGGTCGCGTGCGCGCCATGAAGCGCCGGTTCGTCGAGCAAGCCGTGGCCCGCCCGGCCCGCGAGATCGTCGGCTGCGCCGAGCACCGTGCGCTCGCGGAGCGGTTGCGCGGCTCGCCGTAGTTTGTCGCTGGATCGCAGGCTCCGTGCGCTACCATCACGGTGTGAAGCTCGTCGGGACCCTGGGTCTGGTGATCGCGGTGTCGGGGTGTGTCAGGCGCGTCTACGATCCGCCCGCGCGGCTCACGGTAGGCGCCACGTCACGCCATCACGCAGCGACAACGTCCGTCGACGACTCCCGGTCGTTCCGCACCATAACCACGCCGCCCGCAAAGGAAGCGATCGCCGCGCAGGAGGCGAAGCTCGTCAACATCGGCTTCACGATGGCCTCGGGCTACGGCACGTACGCGGGTGGTGAGGTCGAGACCGGCGTGCTGGAGGGAGACAACTCCACCGCCGCCGGTGTCTACGGGATCTTCGGCGTGCGTCGCGCGCTCCCCGGCGTCAACTTCGCCGTCGAGCTCGCGGCCGGTCAGCGCTGGCTTCGCTACGGTGGTCCCGATGGCGAGGTGAGCCGTCTCATCGCCGAGCCGCGCGTGCGTGTTGATTTCTGGCTCACCCAGCGGCTCTCGCTCGGCGCGGCCGGCGGGCTCACGGTCGGCGATCAGACGGCATGGATGGCCGGGTTCTACCTCGGCGTTCACTCGCACGACCTCGGCACCGAGCCGCGCTAACCCCGCTCGCGCGATCAGTTTCGCGAGACCAGGAGACCCTCGGCGATCAGCAGCAGCAGGAGCGCGGCCGCGAGCGCGTGCCACAGCTCGATCCGTCGCGTCTGCTCGCCGGAGTCGCCGTTGTTCGACGTCCCGGATGGCGGCAGCGCGGAGGCGGGCGCGGCGGTGAGATCCGAGCCGCGCGCGTCGAGGTTGACCACGAAGCCGAGCTCGTCGCGCTCGAGCGTCGCCGACGTCAGGTCGGTACCGACGACGTGATAGACGCCGGGGCGATCGGTCTTCGTGAAGCGCACGTTGCTGCGACCGGTCAGGCGGTCGCCTTCGAAGCTCACTCCGATGTTGTCGGGGCCGCGGATCTCGAGCTTCTTGAGATCGCTCGTCGGTAGCGACACCGATCCGCCGATCAGGTGATCTTCCTCCCCCACGCCAAACGTGTGCTTGCGCGCGAGGTGGCGAACCGATTGCTGGATCAGCGGCAAGAAGCCGGTGTGCAGCGGGAGGTCGTTCCAGTCGCGATCGAGCGTCGACGTCAGCAGCAGAGATCTCCCGCTGCCGATCGACGCCTCGACGAGCGCCGCCGCGCCGTTGGTGAACCGCGCGAGCACCTTGCGATCGGCGGTGTCGGTGGTGGGACCGAGCAAGCTGATCTTGAAGAACTTCGCGTCCGACAGCCCATCGCCGGCCTTGCTGAACGCCGAGAACACGGGGTGGTCTGCCTCCCACTTGACGAGCCGCAGCGCGCGGCTTCCGCGGTCCTGCGCCGTCGCGCCCCAGGTCGTGTCGATCGGATCGCGCAGGCTCTGCGGCAGCAGCGGCAACATCGTGCGGTCGTACGCCGCGGGATCGACACGATCGCCGGGGGCGACGAGGATCCCCCCACCCGCGCGTACCCACGCGGCGAGCACGGAGACGCGCTCGGCGGGTAGGGCAGCGACGTTCGCCATCACGACGACATCGAGCTCCTCGAGATCGATGAAGCCGGCCTTGCCGCGCGCGCGGGGTTCGATCCCCGCGAGACCTTCGGCCGTGATCGCGCGAACCTGTGTACCGCTGTCCTCGCGATCGCCGGGGCGCAGTGCGGCCTCGAGATAGAACAGCTCGTCGTCGACGCGCACGGTTCGCGGATCGCCGTTGACCAGCAGCACGCGCACCTGATCGCGCAGCGACGCGCGGACCCAGCGGCGATCGTCGATCGGCAACGCATCGGGCGTGATCGAGACCATCGCATCGGTCGCGCGCGTACCCGCGGGAAGCACGGCGTGGAAGCGCTTCGTGCGCTTCGCATGCGCGGGGACCTCGAGGCTGCCACGGGCGACCACGCGATCCGCGATCGTCAGCGACGCCTCGACCGTGGCCTTCGCGTCGCTGAAGTTTCCGATCTCGGCGTCGAATGCCACGCCACGACTGCCGGTGCCCAGCTCGGCGGCGAACTGGAGATTGGTGACGGCGAGGTTGGGTGCGGAGGTCGGGCGCAGATCGAGCACCGCGAGCGCGGGCCCATCCTTGCCCCACGGCGCTTCGCCTTCGCGCAGCCCCTGCTTCGCGAGCATCGAGATCAAGTAGACCGTCTTGCGCGAGTGACTCGACGCGGACAGCAGCTGTGCGGCGCGTGCGAGGGCGCGGCCGGTATCGGCAGGACGCGCGCTCGGCTCGAGCGCGAGCAGTTGATCGCGAAGACGCAGGTGATCGCGGGTCAGCTCGCTCGGGTGCTCCGCACCCTCGGCGGTGCGGACGATCGCGATCTCGGCCTCGGGCCCGAGCAGCGTCAGGATCCGGCGCGCCTCGTCGCTCGCGCGCTTGATCCACGGCACGCCGTCGACGCGGTACCCCGCCGCGAACGAGTCGTCGATGACGAGCACCGCCGCCTGCGGGCCGCGCGAGACCTCGGGCCCCTTGCGAGCGCACGACGTGTACGGCTTGGCGAGGGCCAGCGCGAGGGCTGCGCACGCGACCACGCGGACGATCAGCAGCACGCGCTCGCGCAGCCGGAACCGCCGGGCGGTGCGCCGCTTGGTTGCCATCAAGAAATCGAGGGCGGCGAACTTCACGATGCGCGCGCGGCGGCGGCCGATCAGGTGGATCGCGATCGGCACGCCGAGCGCGAGCACGCCGACCAGCATCAGCGGTGCGAGAAAGCCCATCTCTCAGCCCTCTCCCTTCATCCGACCCTCCGGGAAGGCCCGAGTCGCGATCGCACGACGAGGAGATCGAGCAACGTTCGCTCCAGCCCGCGGTCCGTCGGCACCAGGTGGTAGTCGATGCCGGCGGCCGTCAGGTTGCCGCGACAGCGCGCGAGGAACTCGCTCATCCGCGCCTGGTACTCCTTCTTGATCGCGTTCGGGTTGACCAGCATCTTGTGGTCGTTCTCGAGCGATTCGAACTGGGTCAGCCCGTCGTACGGGAACGTCAGCTCGTAGGGATCCATGATGTGCAACACCGAGACGTCGTGGCGTTGCGCGCGAAGCAACGCGAGTGCCGCCAGCGTCTTGTCATCGGCGTCGAACAGATCGCTCGCGATGATTATGAGTGACTTGCGGCGGCGCGACAGCTCCGCGATCTTGGTCAGCGCGTCGGCCGGCGATTCGTCACCGACGCCGCCCTTTGCCATCACGCCTTCGAGCACGCCGAGCAGATCGTGGAGGTGCGTGGTTCGCGCGCGTGGCGGGACCAGCGTCTCGATCGCGCGATCGCCGCACGTGAGCAGGCCCACCTTGTCCTGCTGCTGGATCACCAGGTACGCCATCGCGGCGATGCACAGGCCTGCGTACTCGAGCTTCGACGTGGTTAGCCCGTTCGTCTCCGCACCAGCGAACCGCATCGAGGCGGAGGCGTCGAGCACGAGGTAGGTGGTGAGCTGCGACTCCTGCTCGAACTGTTTGACGTAGATCCGATCCTGCTTCGCGTACGCCTTCCAGTCGACGTGGCGGAGCTCGTCACCGGGCGAGTACTCCTTGTGCTCGGCGAACTCGACGGACGCGCCGTGCACCCGCGCTCGATGCATGCCCGAGAGCGCGCCCTCGACGATCACGCGCGCCTTGATCGGCAGCGACCCGAGCCGTGCGAGCTGTGCCGGATCGATCTTCTCCGGGAGAGAAGGCATACGCTCGTGCTCGTTTGCGTTCGGGTTGGGTTCGGGTTTGGGGTTGGCTAGGGCGTCACGGTTGCGAGCAACCGATCCACCAGGTCGCCGGCGCGGAGACCCTCGGCCTCGGCGCGATAATTCAGGATCAGGCGATGCTGTAGCGTCGGTCGCGCGAGGGCACTGACGTCGTCGGTTGAGGCGGCGAAGCGACCATCGAGGATCGCGCGCGCCTTCGCGGCGAGGATCAAGAACTGCGATGCGCGCGGCCCGGCCCCCCACGACACGGCATCGCGAATGAACGCCGGCGACGACGGGGCGGTGGGTCGCGTGGCTCGCGCGAGGGCGACCGCGTACTTCACCACGTGGTCCGCGGCGGGTACGCGACGCACCAGATCCTGGAGCTGCATGATCCGCTGTGGCGACAACACGCGCGTCAGCTCGGGCCGGTGATCGCCGGTCTGCTGGCGAACGATCTCTTCCTCCTCGCTCTCGCTCGGATAGTCGACGTCGACCTGGAACATGAAGCGATCGAGCTGCGCTTCGGGGAGCGGATACGTACCTTCCTGCTCCACGGGGTTCTGCGTCGCGAACACCAGGAACGGCAGCGGCAGCTCGTGCGTGGTGCCACCGGTGGTGACCCGGTACTCCTGCATCGATTGCAGCAGCGCGGCCTGGGTCTTCGGCGGCGTACGGTTGATCTCGTCGGCGAGCACGAGGTTCGCGAACACCGGACCCTTGATGAACCGGAAGTTCCGGCGACCGGTGGCCTGATCCTCCTCGAGGACCTCGGTGCCCGTGATGTCGGCCGGCATCAGATCGGGGGTGAACTGGATGCGCTGGAACGACAGGTTCAGCGTCTCGGCGAGCGTCGAGATCAGGAGCGTCTTCGCGAGCCCGGGAACACCCACGAACAGCGTGTGGCCGCGTGCGAACAGCGCGACCAGCAGCTGCTCGATCACCCGGCGCTGGCCGATGATGCGCTTGCTGATCTCGTTGACGATCTGATCGTGCGCCTGCGCGAGCTCCTTGACCGCATCGAGATCGGTCTTGGTGACCTCGGCCGGTGGAGCCACGACGGGGTTGACGTCCGTGTCCTTCACCTCGACGAGACGAACTGGGACCGAGGGCTCGCCGTGGACTGGAGTGGGTTTGGTCATCGCTTCAACTGGTCACAGGCGGCGCGCTCTCGAACTGCGCGTCCATCAGAGGTCTTGCCATAGGCTTCGGCGAGGCCGCAACGGGTGGTCGGATCGAACGGGCTCATTCGCAACGCTTGTTCGAACGCGGTGATGGCCTGCGCCCATTCCTGGCGAGCCGATCGGGCGATGCCAAGCGTCACCGCAGCGACCGCGTCGTGGTCGTCGGCGGTCACCAACGGGGTGGCCAGCTCGATCGCGCGGTCATGGCGGCCGAGCTCGACGAGGGTTCGCGCCAACTTGCCCGCGACGAAGGGGTCTGGCCCGACCGCGAGGGCCTTCTCGTACTCGATCGTCGCCGCCTCGAGTGCGCCACGGGCGCGCAGCATGCCACCGAGCCGAGCGTGCTTCCGCGTCCGGGCGGGGACTTGATCCAGGCCAATGTTCTCGGCGTCGCCGCTACCCCCCCTACCGAACTTGATCGGCCGAGCGCGCCATTGTCCGGATGGACCGGGTGACGTCGGCTTGAGGCTCGCGTGCCACGCTTGCTCGACCTTCGGCCACGGCATGGCGAGGGTCTCGGAGACGGCGCGGCGCGCGCTCTTGCCATCCTTCTGCGCGCGGACGATCTCGCGAATCCCCGGGAACCCGACCTTGCCGTGGATCCAGCCGACGAGGTTGTAGACCTCGGCGTAGGCGAGCGCCGCTGCATCCTGCGACGGCAGCTTCGCCATCGACGGGTGCATCTCGTCGAACGTGATCAGACGGCCCTTCTTGAGCGCGGCCTGCAGCATCGCTTGCTCGCTGTTCGTCAGCTGCACGCCCGGCGCCTTGCGCCAGCGGATCTGCTCGAACCGCGCGAGGCCTTCCTGCAGCCACACCGGCACCGTGTCCTGGGAGATCCGCGACACGATCAGATGCGTGTACTCGTGCGCGAGCGTGTCCATCCACGGGTAGCCGAAGATCGTCGCGCGCGGCGACACGACCATCAGCTTGTTGTACTTCGACAGCGCGATCGTCCCGGTCGTCTCGATCTCTGCTTCGGTCAGCGGCGACAGCTTCGCGAGATCCGCCGGTGCGCCGAGGAGCTCGACGCGGATCGGGTCCAGCGGCTTGAGACCGAGATCGTCGCCGATGGTTTCCCAGGCGGCGTCGAGCACCTCGCCGGCGAGGATCGCGATCGTCGCGTCGGGGCCTGGCGCGTGGCGGATCACGAAGTGGCCTTTCGGCGACTTGACGTCGACGAACGTGTCGACCACCGAGAGCGTGGTCCGCGTCAGCTTCCTGGTCTGCCCGACGAGCCCGTCGACCGCGGTATCCGGAAGCTTGTCGAGGAGCGCGAGCGCGGCGGCGTAGTTGCCGGACTGGAACGCGAGCTCGGCGCGCAGCCACTTGACCTCCGCAGAGTCGGGCGCGCGGCTCTCGAGATCGGCGAGCAGTGCACGCGCGTCGTCGAGCCGTGCCGAGCTGAGGAACCGCGCTGCCTTGATGACGTCGCCACCTACCGTGCGATCTCGACGCGGCGTCGGCGCCGCCGATGCTAGCGAGCAAGCGTGAGCAGTGGCCAGCAACGCGGTGAGAGCGAGGAGCACCCTCATTTAATGAGATCCTCGTAGTAGCGCTTGAGCTGCTCGTCGTAGCCCTCGGGCTTCTTCTTCTTCATCGCCTCGAGCAGGTCCTCGCGGAACCGGTCCGGCGCCTTGTAGTTCTCGCCGCCCGGGATCTTCACGGGCTCGTCGCCGATCGCGCCTTCCTGCGCCTGCCTCGCGGCCTGCTTCGCGCGATCGCGCGCCTTCGCGAGCGCATCCGCCGCTGCCCGCGTGGCCTCGCGCGTGCCCGACGGATCCTTGAGCTTCATCCGCTCGTCGGCCGACTGCATCTGCTGCACCGCACCACCGAGCTTCTTCGCGAGCTCCGCACCAGTATCGCCCGGGAGCTCCGGTCCGAGTTGCTTGCTGCGATCACCGAGCCGCTTCGCGCGGTCACGGTTCATGGCCTCACGCCTCCGCAAGCGCTCCAGCGCCCCGAGATCGTCCTGCGACATGATCTGCTCGGGCCGCGGCGCGAGGCTCTGCAGCTCGGCGATCAGCTCCTTCGCGAGTGGGGTGGTCTTGCGCATCCCATCGAGCGCGCGCCGCGTTGCATCGGCCCACTTCGATTTCGGATCATCCTCGATCGCGGCCTCGAGCTCCCCGCTGATCGTATCCAGGCTCTGCTTCGCCTGGTGCGCCATGCCGAGTGCCTCGGCGAGATCACCGTCGGCGACCATCTTCTCCACGTCATCGAGCCGCCGCCCGACGATATCCAGCTCTTCCTTCGCGAACGGCGTCAGCCCGGCCTCGTCGACCTCCTTCAGTCGTCTCCGGATCTTGTCGACCTGCGCGGCGACCTTCTTGCCGGCATCGCGCTTGTGCTCTTTCGCGACTTCATCGGCCTTCTGCGCGTACGAATCGAAGATCCGGCTCGCCTCGGCGGCGATGTCGTCCTGATCCTTCGCCAGGTCCGACAGCTCGTTCATCACCTCGTCGAGCTTCCTCTGCTCGCCTTCGAACTTGTCGCCGCGCAATCCCGCGAGCGAGCCTTCGAGCGCTGCCGCCGCACGATCGTGCTGCGAGCGACACGCCTCGAGCTTGTTCTGCGCCTCCGCCATCTGACCGGCGCGAACCAGCTTGCGAACCTCGTCGACACACGAGCCACCCTGATGCGCCTGCATGGCGTTGCGGTTGACGTACTGGTCGAGCACGTCCTCGGGCATGCCCTGGCGATGCCGCTCGAGCTCCGCGAACGCCTTGTCGAGTGCGCGCATCTCGCGCTCGATCTCGTCGAGCAGACGCGCGTCCTTGGTCCGCTGGTACTGCGCCATCAGGTCCGCGAGCCGTTTTTGATGCGAGGCGATCTCGTCGGAGACGTCGAGCAGGCCTTCCATGCGCTCGCGGTCGAGCCAGTCGGCGAGGATGATCGTGTCGTCCTCGAGCTCGCCGATCATCTTCGGATCGAACGCGGTGAACGCACCCTTGAGCGCCGTCTTGCCCTTCGGCGTCCACCGGCTCTCGAGGTTCGCGAGCTTGTCGACGCGATCACGCATGGTCGCGAGCGCCTTGCGCAGCGCATCCGACGCGTGCGGATCCTTTTCGAACGACGCCGCCGTCGATCCGAGCTCGACGACCACCTCTCGAATCTGGCGATTGAGCTCGTCGCGCGCGGCCTGGTTGTCGTCGGGGAAGATCAACCGCGCGGCGAGGTTCTTGAGGATCTTCTCGGCGACACCTTGCTGGCGACCGAGCGTCTCCTCGTGGCGTTCGCGGGCGCTGACGACACGCAGGTGAAGCTCGCGCGAGCGACCGATGTTGGCTTCGCCGACGGTGTCGTTGTCCTTGGCTTCGATCCAATAGCGAACCTCGCCACCGCTGGGCACCTGGATCTCGGCGATGTCCCACAGCAGCTTGCCCTGCGTGCGCTGCGTCTTGCCGAGCAAGTCGCTTCGCTCACCGAGCGCGATCACCTTCTTTCCTCGCTCCTTGACGCCTTCCCACACCAGCTCGACGGAGGTCAGCCCGAAATCGTCCTCGATCGTGTACGCGAGCTCGACGCGACGGAGGTTCGTGACGTCGAGTGGCTCCGCCGGTGCGAGCAACTGCACGGTGGGTGGTTGATCGGGCTCCGCTTCGATCGTGCGCGGGACGGCCTCGATCGAGCGCACGCCGGTAGGCGAGATGACGGCGAACCGATAGCGCGCCGACCGCTCGATCACGAGCCGGGTCGACAGCTGATCGCCCGACACCGTCGCGGGCTGCGTGCGGATGTACTCGCCAGTCTCGCTCTCGACGACGAGCTCGGCGGTGAACGCGGGGACGAGCAACTTGGCTGTGAGCGAGACCGCGGTGCCGGGTAGACCTTTGACGTCGCCCGACGTCGACGACAACCGAAGGGGAGCGCGGCGCGCATACGCGGGGAACTCGAGCTGCGCTTCGAGATCGCCGACGAGCGGTACCGACGACACCACGGCGCCATCGAACTGCGGTGGCGGCGGCGCGAACAGCGCTCGCCAACCACCCCACACGAGGCGCGGTGCGAGCAGGACGATCGCGATGTTGAAGGCCACCGCGATGATCGCCCAGCGCTTCGCATGCTTGATCTCGTCGCCGGGCATCAGCTGTGCGGGCTCGACATCCTCGAGCTGCTCCGACGTGGCGACGATCAACGCGTCGACGAGCGCGGCCGACGGTGCGCCGGGCGACGCCTTCGCGGCCCCGAGCTCGACCGACGACAACAGATCACTCGCGATCGGTTTGTGTCGCTCTCCGACCCAGCGTGCGACCTCGCTATCACTCGCCCACCTGCGGCGCGGTACGACGACACCCAGCAGGACGATCGCCGCACCGATCACGATCACGGCGACTGCCGCCGTGCCGATCAACGCGAGCGCACTCGTGCGGCTGTCACCGACGAGCTTTCCGAGGAGCGGCACGATCACGGCGAGCCCCGCGAGCGACGCCAGACCGTACATCGCGGCGCGGCGCACATGATGGCGGAGCAGGAGCGCACGCACCCGCCCCAAGAACCCAGAGATCGATGTTTCTGCGCGCGCCACGGCTAGTTCCCGTGCGTCCCACGGGCCGCCCGAGCATAGCTCTATCGGGCTGTTCCGACACCCCGAGCCGTGATTCGGCTATAACCATCCGCGGAAGTGAATGTGTGAATAAGGCCGGGGAAAAGACGTCCACGCCTGCACATGGACGCTCCACGACTGTCGATGACTACGAGCTGGTCCTTGCGGCTCGCAAAGGCGATCGCGACGCGTTCCGTACGTTGTTCGACCGACACCACCGCCGCGCCTATGCGCTCGCCTACGGCGTCCTCCGTCACCCGGATGATGCCCTCGACGTGGTTCAGGACGCTTTCATCAAAGCTCACAAATACTTAGACAAGTTCGAAGGTAACTCCAGCTTCTACACCTGGCTGTATCGGATCGTGATGAACCTGGCCATCGACCACCTACGCAAGCATCGCCGAGTCAAGCCCGTCGAGCTGGACGAGACGCGGATGGAGGATGGCGGCGAGGATGGGCTGCTCCCCAGGATCCTCGGGGGTAACCCTGGGCGGGCCCTCCAGGACAAGGAGATCCGGATCCGCATCGACAAGGCGCTCGAGGAGCTGTCGGACAACCACCGTGCCGTCCTGGTGATGCGCGAGCTCGAGGGGCTGTCCTATGAGGAGATGGCCGAGGCGATGGAGTGCAGCAAGGGTACGATCATGTCGCGCCTGTTCCACGCCCGTCGAAACATGCAAAAGCGCCTGCTCGATCTGGTCGAGCATCCGTCGAAGGAGCTGTTGGAAGAGCTCGGCGTAAAAGATCCCGACGAAGAAGCAGTCCCGGTTCCGGCAGCCAGAGGAAAAGCATGAGCGCGCACCCCAAACACGACATCGAGCTGATGCAGCACGCCGACGGCGAGCTCGAGCTCGAACAGGTCGAGGGCGACGCGAAGCTCAAGGTCGAGTCGCTGCGCGCCATGACGGAGCTCGTGCGCGGTCACCTCGAGCTGTCGGCCGATGCGATCCCGGATCGCCGGTTCGATGCGATGTGGCGCGAGGTCTCGCGATCACTCGATGTCGAGGAGCCGGTCGGGATGCTGGCGCGGATCCGATCGTGGTTCGAGCGGCATCGCGGCCACGTGTTCACCGGCATGGCGAGCGCGGGTGCGGTCGCGGCGATCGCGATCGTGCTGCGCAGCGATGGTCCCGACGTCGTCGCGCCCACCTCGGCGATCGACGTTCAGCCCGCAGCGTTGCGACCTGCGCCGGTGATCGAAGATCTCGAGACCCCGGGAGGGAACAGCACGGTGCTCAATATCGAAGACGATGATGGCCACACCACGGTGATCGTCGTGACTCCTGCGGATACTGTGGAGGGCATATGAAGCGACTCGCCTTGCTCGCGCTGTTGGCGGCATCACCGGCGTTCGCCGACAATCCAGACGCGCAGCTCCCGCCGAAGCCTGTCGAGCAACCCACCACACCCGCGATAACGTGCGAGGTGTTCGAAGTCTGGGCGACCCATGGCAAGGGCGAGGTCGACGCGGCGATCAACAAGCAGCTCGCGAAGCGGCTGGGCGCGTCGCTCAAGCAGAACGACTTCAAGCAGCTGTCGACCAAGTCGGCATCACTGACTCCGAAAACCGCGCAGTCGATCAAGCTGTCGAAGGGCACCGCCTCGATCACGCTCGTCGAGACCGTCAACAAGTCGCAGCTCCGGCTCGACGTCAACTTCAACGCGGCCAAGGGCAACTCGAAGCAGGTCGTGACCGTGGCGGCGGGCGACTACGTGATCGTCAGCGTCAACCAGTCCGGCGATGCGAAGACCGATGCCCACGTGCTCGCTGTAGGCAGCTGCAAGTAGAGAGAATTGTAGGATGTGGGGTCCGAGCCCCACCTACGTACGCGGATCGAATTCACGCGTCGCACCAGTCGTTGTATGACCGGCCCTACCGATGCAGTCCGCTCTTCCTCCTTCGCGCGTCCGAGCGCCGACCCGAGGGGGCACGCGAGTCAAGCGCAGCCGTAAGCGCTGGCTGATCCCGGTGATCGCGATGGGTGTGCTGTGCACCGCCGTCATCATCGGGTTGCTCGTGATCTATCCGCGCGTCGGTGCGCGCATGGTGCGCGACAAAGTCACCGAGAAGCTCGGTGCGAAGCTCGGCCGCGACGTCAAGATGGGCGCCGTCGAGGTCTCGCTCGGTCACGCGACGATCCGGGATCTCGAGATCCGCGGTCCGAACGATGGCGAGCTGCCGTTCGTCCACATCGCGAAGGTAGAAGTCGAGTTCGAGGCGATGCCGTCGCTGATCGGCCGCGTCAAGCTCGGCGCCGCCACGCTCGACGGCGTGCTGGTCAACCTGCGCCGCCACCACGACGGCCGCGACAACGTCCGCGACATCATCGAGAAGCTGCAGGGGCAGCCCGGCGGCGACGGCGGTAGCACGAGCGAGGGCACGATGCCGACGTCGATCGCGATGCTGCACGGCAAGGTCGTCGTCGACGACGCGATGGCCGGCGCCACGCTCCTGATGCAGGACGGCGACGCGACCTGGAAGCCGGGCGCGCTGATCGCTCACCTACGCGACGTCACCGCGACGACGATCGCCGCTCCCAGGGCGTCTGCGGCCAGTCTCGAGATTCACAAGATCAGTGGACAGCCGCCGAGGCTCGAGATCGAGGGTGGCGAGCTCGCGCTGTGGCCGCGGA
>JBBQJJ010000118.1:0-21003 GCA_038325805.1 Haliangiales bacterium | reverse complement strand
CCGAACGCGAAGCCCGGCGACTGCGGGACGGTCACCTCGGGGTCGTAGAACGAGACGTCGAGCGCACCGACGCCGGCATCCGCCGTCGCGTTGAACGTGCGCCACGGAATCGCGCCCGAGGAGTGGCTGAACAGGTTCGACGTCACCTCGTTGAAGGGGACCGGCGTCGTCGGAGAGTTGCCGACCTGGGTGGGCGTGATCGGCGTGATCACACCCGTCGCCGTGAACGGCGTCCCGACCGGGTTGCGCGGTGCGAAGACGAAGAAGTAGTGGCGCCCCGGCGCGAACGGCCGGAACAGTCCCTTGTACTCGGTGAAGGTCTCGACGGACGGAGCGCCACCGAACACCGACGACAGGCCGGTGAGCGGACTGACGATGCCGCCGTCCTCGTCGATGATCGAGCCCTGGACCGGGATCGAGAAGCTGACGTTCATCTTCTCGATCTCCCCGTCGGCCGCGACGTCGAAGTGGAACAAGTTCATGTTGTCGAACAACGTGTCGCCGTCCTGGGAGAAGACCTGACCGTTCGACGTGGCGTTGACCGGAGTCGACCCGAGTGGCAGCGATGATGTCTGGTCGAGCATCTCGACCTTGAAGTCGGCGGGGCCGACCGCGTAGTTCCACACGAAGTCGAGGATCACGAGCGGCGCGTCACCCGCTGCGATGCCGCCGAAGATCGACGAGCTGATCGGCGAGTTGGCATCTGCATCGTTGATCTGGCGGAGTCGATCGTTGTTGACGAGGATGAGCGACGACGCCGCGCGCGAGTCGATCGGGTTGCCGAGCGCGTCGAGATCGGGGTTGCCGTCGCCGTCGAGATCCTCGGGATCGATCACGGCGACCATCGTGTTGAGGCCGGTCTGGAAGGTTGCGGTGAAGAACTCGAGCTCCTCGCCGATCGTGCCGACGTTCGCGACCGTCAGATCGAGCGGCGCGGCCGTCGGAATCGCGCGCCGGTTGACGGTGACGAAGTAGCAGCTCGTGCCGTCGGGGTTGCCCGCCGCGGGGAAGCCTTCGCCGTTGTTGGTGAGCGGCAGCAGCGTGCGCGTGTCCGCCATCACCAGCTGGTAGCGACCGCCGACGGGCAGGTAGACCTCGCGCTTCGACGTGTCGCTCGCGACGCTGAGGCCGAGCCGGAACCATCCGCCCAGCGCAGGCTGCTCGCCGAGCATCAAATAACCGGCGGCCAGCCCCTCGACGCCGTCGGCGGTGATGTGGAGCAACGTCGGGCCGTCGACGTCGAACTGGTAGACGTCGAGGTCGGGCGAGTTGTTGCCGAGCGGCGTGATGCAGCCCTTGATCACCAGCGGCTCGCCGATGGCTTTGATCGTCAGCAGCCCGGCGGGAATCGCATCGGTCTCGAAGCCGTTGGGCTCGGGACCCTCCTCGACGTCGATCGGCAGCCCATCCGCCGGATCCTTGCACTCGCCGTTGATCAGCACCGTGCCGCCGCCACACACGCTCGGGTCCGGGACGCACTCGTTCGTCCGCTCGTCGAGCACCGTGCCATCGCCACAGATCAGACCGGCGCCGGAGACCGGCTCGCAAACGCCGTCATTCTCCTCGGTTCCCGGCCCGCACTGCTTGGAGTTATCGCCGCAACCAACCAGGCACAGCACGGCCAGCACACCCGGTGACTTCATAGCCGCGGACCATACCGCGTCGTGCTATCCGGAGGATCGGTGCCGGTTCGTCACGCCATGCTCGCCGCCTTCGCGGTCCTCGTCATGGGGATGGGCGTGTACCTGTTCGTCGAGGTCCGCAAACCGGCGCTGGCGCAGGTGGCGTCGAAGGACAAGGACGACAAGCCAGACAAGCCAGACAAGCCGGAGTCCGAGGATCGCGACGATGCCTCGCACACCGATGAAGCGACCGTGCGATCTGGCAGGCGGGTCGCCGGTGCGATGGGCTTGCGCCCGAAGGAATCGACCACGCCCACCAGTACGCCCACCGTCGTGACGCCGGAGCCCGTGGTGGAAGGCAAGCTCGAGGGTCCGAAGCTCGACGCGATCATGGCCGAGGCGAACAAGGCCTACGACAAGATGGACTTCGACGAGGCCCGCACGATCGCCCAGAAGGTCCTGAAGGTGCAGCCCACCAATGCGCGGATGCTGCGGATCATGACGTCCTCGCACTGCATCGAAGCCGACAACGCCGAGGCGCAGAAGTACTACAACCTGCTGCCCGGTCCCGACCGCGAACAGATGAAGACGCGGTGTGCTCGCTACGGCATTACGTTCAGCGATCCGCCCGCCAAGTGAGCCTCCAGGGCTGGCGGAGTCCGCCCTCAGGAAGGGCGGGCGGCCGGCGACTGAGGTAAGGTACGCGCCTGCTATGCCGAATCTCGTCGAACAACTGGGCAAGGAACCGGGCCGTGACGCGGTGATCGCCGACTGCGTCGAGCTGATCGATGCGCAGGTCAAGCAGAAGGGCTTCTTGATCAAGAGCGCCTACGTGACGATCAAGGCGATCAAGCGCAAGTTCGTCACCGAGGTCGTCGACTCGTTGCTCGACGAGTGGCTCAACAAGCTGCAGCCGCACTTCGACAAGTGGTCGGCGACCAAGGCGAACACGCTCACCGAGTTCCTCGTCGCACGCGGCGAAGCTGTCGCCGAAGATCTGCTGTCGGTCACCGACGAGCGCGCGCAGAAGACGTCGCACGGGACGGCGAAGAAGATGTATTTGAAGATGCGCGACGGCGCGAAGAAGAACGTCGTCGAAGCGATTCCGGATCTCGCGAAGCTGGTCCAGAAGCACCTCGAAGCAGTGTCAGCGCAACCCTCCGCCACGGCTCCGTAGGCTGCGATACATGCGGGATGCTGGGAGAAGCGTCCACACCGCATTACGTTAGATCTCAGTTAGAACTTTCTACGTCCGCCCCCTACATCCGAGTCCCTCGCGGCCGATGTAGGGCGCCAGTACCACTGGAGGCGTAGATGAAAACGAACCTGTTGATTTGTGCTCTTGGAATTTCCCTCAATGCTTGCGCTGTCGACCCGGTCGACACCAACACCACTGACGACACGTCGACCGACGATCAGGGTCCGCACCAGGAAAAGCTGGCTGCGAACGCACTGAGCCCGGCCGATCTGGCTGCTACAGGCATCACCGCGGTGAAGCTCACGCAGACCATCGTCAACAACATCTCGGCGACCAAGGAAGGGCGCGCGACGCTCTACTACCTGATCAACTGCGCGATGCCGTCGACGTACTCGATCACCGGCACGTACGGCTTCAACTCGACGATCACCTACACCGGCGGGATCAACATCGCGCCGACCTGGACGACGGCGAACCTGAACCAGACGCAGCAGCGGGCGCTCAGCTCCTGCGTGTTCGCGCGGCTCAACGAGTTCAGCCGTACGGTCACGATCTCGTTGCGCGGCCCCGGCTACACGATGGACTCCGGCGAAGCCACGAGCCACGTCTATCCGGAAGGCGTGTTCTTCGGGAACCTGTTCCCGGGCTCGGACAACTACTGGGGCTCGTGTGACAGCGCTGGACCGACGCATGACGATCGCCAGTGCGCTCAGAGCGGTCACTGCTCGATGAACTGGGCCGGCGATTGCGCGACCGCGTGTACGCTCGACGGCAGCGGCAACGCGACGTCGTGTGTCGGCGCGAACGGCAAGACCTACGCGAACTCGACGACCGTGTTCCTCGACGCGGTCAGCCCGTAACCCGGACTGCTCGAGTCGACGCCTCGGCCATCACGGCCGGGGCGTTTCGTCGTTACTGCTGGTCGAGCAGGTACACCATCAAGTAGCCCTCCGCCGTACGGCGAGGGCCAGGTGCATTGGACATCAAGCGAAAGTCGGCCGCGAGCTGGCGCCGCTGATACGAGCGATACAGCGAGATCGGATCGATCTCGTGTGAATGCTCGAGCTCCTCGAGCGAACGGCCGAGGACCTCGGCGGCCCACGCGGGGCTCGCCGCGGTGACGTGCTGCTGTTGCATCGCGCGGCGCAGCGTGGCGAGCTCTTCGCTCGTCATGTTGAACAGGAATTCCTCGAACGCGGCGCTCTCGTCCGCCGACATCCCGTCGCGGCCGAAGAAGTCGATCACGTCGGGCGAGCAATCCAGGGTGACCAGGCGGAACGTCTCGGTGGCACCCAGCAGCGTGCCGTACGCGCTGTTGATCCGGTTGCGGGCATGCCACGCAGACTCGAGCAGCGGCGCGAAGTCGTCGATCTCGAGCGCGGCATCATCCCACACCGTGATCAGCTGATCGGCGGCCCCCTGCTTGGTGCGGCGCGAGACATCCGGTTTGCGGAGCAGCGCGAGGAACAGCTCCTCGGCAAGCAGCGTATAGATCGACTGCGCGAGCTCCTCGCGAAGATCGTGCGCCATCGGTCCGCAGCCCTCGGTCACCGAGGTGGCCTTCACGAAGCCGCGGAGGAAGTTGATCTTGGTCAGGAGGTACGTGCGCGACAGCGTCGCCTTCAGCGGAAGCGCGAGATCGCCCGACAGCCCGTCGAGCGTGCACAGGTGCTCCATCAGGGTCTGCTCGTCGCGAGCCTCGCCACCGAGCGCGGTGGGACGGCGGAGCGGACGCTGGCGATCGAGAAGGTTCGACGTGGCGCGCAGCTCCTCCAGTAACCCACGGAGGATCTCCGCATCCGCCGGCGAGCGCGCGTTGACTGCGACCAGGGCGCGCTGCACCAGCTCGGTCTCGCGGCGATCGAGCACGCTGACATACGCACCCGTTCCCGTGATCTTGAGATTCGGGTTCGTCGCGGAAGCTGACGGTGTGGAGCTCACGGGAGGCTCGGTCACGATGGGTACGCCGAATGGAAGAGCAGTCTAGAAGATACCCGGTTTAGCGGGGAAGTTCAGTCCGAGGTAGTGGGCGTCCCCTGCGGGTTGCGCTCACGACGCCGACGTAGCACGAACCTGATTCCTAGTGCCAGAAGGGCTAGCACGATCACTCCGGCAAGGACCAGGTCGTACTTCTTGAGCTCGGTCGCGACTGCCTCCCACCTCGAGCCGAGGCCGTAGCCGAGGACCATCAGGCCGCCACCCCAGATCGTGGAACCGAGGAAGGTCTGGGTCAGGAACTTGGGCAACGGCATCTTGGCGATGCCGGCAGGGATCGAGATCAGGTGGCGAACCACCGGCAAGAAGCGCGCGATCAGGACCGTCGCGCCGCCGTGGCGCTGGAAGTACGCCTCGGTCTTCTCGATGTCCTTGGGCCGCACCAGCACCCACTTGCCGTACTTGAGCAGCAGCGGTTTTCCGCCGGCGCGACCGAGCCAGTAGGACAGTAACGAGCCGGTGAGCGCGGCGCTGCTGTTGATGACCAGGATCACGGGCAGCGAGAACACCTGACCGCCGGCCTCGGTGCACAGGAAGCCGGCGAACGGCATCACCAGCAGCGACGGGATGGGAACCATCGTGCTCTCGAGCACGATCAGCACGAACAGACCGGGGTACCCGAGGTCCTGGATCAGCCCTTGGACCCATTTCGCGAAGTCGGCTAACACGGCGTCCGTTCTTACATCGTCAGGAACGAGAAGTAACGCTCCGGGAAGTCGTTGAACGCCATCTCTGATTTGCACTCCGGGCAGGTCATGGGGGGCGGGTCGAGCCGGCGCAGGCGATCGGCGTGGGCGATCGCGTCGATCAACAGGGATTCCTCGCGGCCGCAGCTATCGCACTGGTAGGGCGCGAAGAACGACGACACCGTCGCATTGCCGCGGGTGGCGATGATCATGTTGAGCTGATGGACGAGCGGCTCCGCGACGCGGCGAAGCTCGACCGCGAGATGGCTGGTCTGCGCTGCGGCCTGCATCCGGATCCAGTCGCGGACACCGAGCGAGTTGATGAACGTGACGGCGGCGAGGTCGAGGACGAGGGCACCGTTGCGTGCACGTCCGGGGAGCTCGTGGAGTGCTGCGGCTTCGTCGATCGCTCCTCCGATCACGAGCGCGTCGCCTTGGTCGGTGATCGTCATGCGGCCACGGGTTTCCATCACGAGGACCTCTCCACGAACACGTTGTACGACGACGCTGGCGTGCGTTCCGTAGGCGGATAGCGAACGTCGATGAGGGCGATGATCTCGGTGCGCACGCCGGGTGCGAGATTGAATACCAGGTGATCGCAGGAACGGTAGGCCAACGCGATGCCCATCCCGGCGCCCCCTCCGGATTCTCGGACGTCGTTCTTGGCGAGCGACGCGAGGATGGTGTCGCGATCGAGGCTGCCGAACCGGTCGGTGACCTCGATGGCGAGATAGCGCGCATCGCAGCCCCAGCGCAGCCGAACCTGGTGGCGGTCATCGAGTAGCAGCTCGAGCTCTCTCGGGAGCTCCTTGCGGTAGTGTTCGCCGGCGCTGTCGACGGGCGCGTTGTGTACGGCGTTCGACAGCAGCTCGTCGGCGACCAGCATCGCCATCGAGCTGATGCGTGCGCTCTGCCCCAGCGAGCGAACTTGTTCGGAGATCTGGGCGACCAGCTCCGGGCGCTGACTGCCGCGGGTCAGCGTGGTCTCGTAGAGCTGCGTGCCCCACAACAAGTACTTCTCGACGCCGAACAGATCGTGGCGGATCAGCTTCTGTGCGGTGATCACCAGCTCCTCGGCGAGGATCGGCATCTGATGGACGAGCAGATTGGTGACCGCGCCGAGCCCCAGAATCGCGGGTACGCGATCCGCGGAGGCGGGTCCTAGCAGGGTCATGCACGCTTCGGTGCCGGTGGCTCGCGCGGCCTCGACGAGGAGCGCAGGCGACGCGAGCGAGCCATCGAACACCACGAGCACGGGGCGGCTGTGGGCGAGCAGGCGAACGGCTTGCTCGAGATCGTCGGCGACGTCGACGCGATAGCCCGTCACCCCCAGGATCCGCTGCACGGTGCGCTGCGTCTTGCGATCCGAGTGGACGATCAAGATCGAGGCAGGCGGCGGCACCTCGGTCATCCTAGCTGATCAGACGCCTTTGCCGCCGCGGTTGCGCCACGTCAACACGGCGCAGAACACGCTCGCGAGCGCGGCGCTACCGAACAACAGCGCGAACACCGGGCCGAGGTCGCCGGTCGCCTGTGCGGCCTTCTGGTCGTAGAGCCGCGGGATGACCAGCTCCTGCACGATCGGCCCGAGCGCGCCGAACCCGGCGATCACCGCGGTCGCGTAGGTCGCGTGCCGCCCACCGATGTCCATCGCACCGGCGCCAGTGAGCAAGGCATCCGGTCCGTACAGCGTGAAGCCGACGGCACCGAGGAGGACGATGAACACCGTCACGCTCGAACTGCCGAACATCATCAACAGCATCGTCACCACCGTCATCGCGAGCATCATCACGAGCGAGATGCCTGCACGGCGACTCTTGAGATAGCGATCGGAGATCCACCCGGTGAGGTAGACGCCGGGGATGCCCATCAGATCAAACACGACGGAGTACCCGGTGGCCTGCGCTCCAGACAGCTTGAAGTTCTCCTGGAGAAAGTATGCGGACCACGACCACACCGCGTAGCGCACGAACTTCGCGAAGAAGTAGAAACCACCGACGAGCAGAAGATTCTTCCAGGCTTCGCGCGACAGCCCGCCGGGTAGGCCGCTATGCGGCTCGTCGACCACCTTCGATTCGTCGGCGGGTGTGGCCGGATCATCGATCGGGGCGAGCCCGAGATCCTCGGGGCGATTGCGCTGGAAGAAGTAGAACTGAACCGTGATGAGGGCGAGCACGATCGACCCGAGGTAGAAGCACCACCGCCACGGCTCGGGCTCCTCGACCTTGATGTCGTAGACGAACGAGAACCGCGCGAGCTCGTCGCGCTGTGCGAGCACCGCCGTCATCGCGAGCCCCGAGGCCAGCGAGCCGATCGTGAAGTTCGTCGACCACAACCCCATCACGCGACCACGCTCGCTCTTCGCGAACCAGCCGGCCATCGTGCCGACGTTGCCCGACCACCCGGTCGCCTGCGCGAGGCCATTGACCGCGACGAGTGCCATCAGCATCGGCACGCTCGGCACGATGCCCATCGCGAGCGTCACCGTGGTCGACAGCATCATGCCGAGCAGCACGTTCTTGCGCGGACCCAGCTTGGTCCCCATCCACGATGCGAGGAACTGACCGATCGCATACGCGATCAGATAGGCCGCCCAGATGTTGCCGAGCGTCGTCGCGTCCCAGCCGTACTCGCTGCCGATCGCGCTCTTCGCCGCCGAGTACGGCTTGCGGCAGAAGTAGAAGCCAACATACGCGAGCCAGGTCGACGCGAAGATCTTGATGCGCCAGCTGCGATGTGCGGCAGTAAGCGCGGTGGCCACGCCACACGGTATCGCGAATGCGGTGACAGCCGCGTCTCGGCGCGGTCAGTTCGACAGCCGCTTCATTTCCGGTCTCGCACGATGCGCTCGTAGGCATCGCCGAGCGCGAACGCGAGCTGCGAGAGCTCGGGTTCCGAGTTGCCGGGACCGAGGGGTTCCGCGACGACCATCACGCACGCGATCCGATTGGCGACGATCACCGGTGCCGCCATCGGGTGGCGTGGCGAGCCAAGCAGCTTGAGCAGGCGATCGTGGATCGCACCGGTGCCGGCGGGGTTGCCGGAGGTCAGGGCGCGACTGTCATGCGCGATCTTGACGATCGACGGCGACGCCAGCGGGATCGCGACGGCGCGCACGGCATCGGCAGGCAGGTGCTTGCCGTGACCGCGATGGCCGAGGGCCACCCCTTCCTTGACCACGAGCAGCAGCGACGCGGTCCACCGCTGCGCCGCGTAGCGCATCACGACCTCGGTCGCGGTGTCCTTGGTCATCGCGTCGTCGACAGCGGCGATCACCTCGTCGACGGTGAGGCGGATCAGCGGTTGCGGTGTGGTGGGCGTCTTGAGCGGACCGCGCGGCAGCGACTCGCCGAGCGGTGGGATCATCACCCTGGACTGCGCCGAGCGCGGCGGCTCGGTGCCGATGCTGAGCGACACTGACGGCGGCGGTGGGGTGGTGGGTGGCTTCGGTGGAGGCACGCTGACCGCAGGTGGTGCCGTGGTGAGCCCCGAACCAAATGGTGTCTGCGCGCGCTGGTGAATCTGGTAGGTCTGCGACTGATCCTTGGTGACGCGGACGTCGTCGAGCCCGACCAGGCTGTACGCACTGATGTCGAGCATCGATGGATCGCTCGGCTCTGCCGGCTCGAGCTGCGTCCCGGTCGTGAGATCGACCTCGAACTCGCCGACGCCATCGCTCTCGTAGGACTCGTCGATCAGCCGCTCGAGCTGCATCGCCGGGGCGACCGCGATCACGAGAGGGCGATCGAGGGCGCGCCTGATCGCGGCCTCGACGTCGGAGTTCGGATCGCGCACGCAGACGATCAGCTCGCCGGCGCGGGTGTGTCCGATCGGTAGTGCGAACAAATTACGTGCGAGCGTGACCGGAAGTAGCGATGCGAGACCGTGGTCGCGATGCTCGAGATGCTTCTGCAGCACGGCGGCGACGTCGAACTGCTCGCCGAGTGCGCGGGCCGCGTGATCGGGATCGAGCAGACCACGCGCGATCAGCAGCGAGCAGATTCGCCGGCCGCCTGCGAGTGCTTGTTCTGCGAGTGCGCGATGCAGGTTGGTCTGGTCGACCCACCCATGCTCGAGCAGTAGCTCTCCGATCCTCCGCATCGCTACGACCATTGAGAGTACGCGATCGGCTCGGGTCGGTGTAGCCTCGTGGCATGCGCAGCGTCTCCATCGCCGTCGCACTGATGTGCTTCGCGGGGGTCGCGACCGGCGCACCTGTGAAGCCGTCCGGTTCGCGATCGGCGAAGGGGAAGGCGAAGGGGGTGGCGAAGAGGAAGGTGTCGACGCAGGTGAAAGCCAAGCGCGCCGTCAAGCAGCGCTGGAAGACGGCGAGTGGTCGCGGCCGGTTCGCCACGCCCGACGACGTGGCGAACTCGCCGGCGTTTCGGTACGGCAGCATGTCGTCTGCCAGGTGCGAGGCCGAGCTCGACGCGCGCAAGATCCCGTACGTCCGCGAGCGCAGCGAACGCGCCCGCGGCATCGACACGCCGGTGCGGTTGACCGGTCCGCTGCACGGGGTCGAGTTCCGCACCAACCTGTCCGACAAGCAGCGCGCCACCACCCCGTGGGAGCTCGCGGACTGCCGCCTGATCCTCGCGCTCGATGACTTCTCCGAGATCCTTGCTGCGCACGATATCGTCGATGTTCGTCACTACTCGATGCATCGCTTGGTGCCCGCGTCGTGGCCCGACGGCAAGGCGACGAAGCAGCACATGGCCGGCAATGCGATCGACGCCGCGCGGTTCATCGCACGCGACGGCACGTTCCTCGACGTCGACAAGCACTGGGGCGGTGCGGTCGGAGCGGTCACCTGCGGTGACAAGGCCGCCCCGCGGCCGGCGACGTCCGAGGCTGTAGAACTGCGCCGCATCCTGTGTGAGGCCGTCGAGAGGCGATTGTTCAACGTCGTCCTGACGCCGAACTACAACCGGCCCCACAAGAATCACTTCCACCTCGAGGTTACCGAGGGCGTGCGGTGGTTCCTCGTCCACTGAGCCCCGAAACATGCTCTGATCGGGGCTCTCGCCGCACACACGACCTCGATGGGCAATCCCCCCGCGCACCGTCGCCTGATTCCTCGCGTCCCGAAAAGGGGCTTGGGGCCTGAGCCCCAGCGCGAGGAAGATCTCGAAGTTACCGCGCAGCGCGTGATCGAGATCGAGGTGGACAGCGATGTCGATCTGCCGCGCAAGCTGCCGGTCGGCTCCGGCATCGATCTGGCCGACGACTCCCTCGAGATGACCGCGGTGCGCAGCTACACGCCACCGAGCGACCTGCTCGACGACGACTTCGACGAGATGACCTCGCCGCGCGCGCCGATCTACCAAGATCCGCCCCCGTTCGACGAGGTGTTCGACGAGTTCAGCGACGACGACGAGGCCCACGAGACCTCGATGCACATCCCGAAGGCGCGTGCGCAATCGTCGCAGCGCGGGAGCCTCGCGCACATGCTCGCCGAGCGCGCGGTGCCGCAGTTCGATGACGTGATCGACAACGCGTTCTCCGACTCCGAGCCCACCTCGCTCAAGGCGGCGACGTCACCCGACTCCGAAGATCGGCCGATGACGCACATCTCGCCCGCCGAGATCGGGCTGCTCGCCGCGATGGCCGAGGGCCACGAAGCGAGCCGGATGGTCTACATGAAGTGGCTCGAGAAGCGCGGCGAGGTCGTCCGCGCCGAGTTCCTTCGCGTCGACGCTGCGCTCTCGCAGATGAGCCCGGAGGATCCCCGCTACGCCACTGCGCGCCACCGTCTCCTCGAGCTCGCGCCGCGCATCGGTCTCGATTGGCGCAGCCGCGTGTCGCGCTCGCTGATCGAGGGTTGCAGCACCACCACCGGTCGCTGCCCGGCGTACTGGCGAGCCCTACCCAGCGACAACGACGGCGTGCGCAGCTGCAACGTGTGCGGAGACAACGTCTTCTACTGCGTGACGATCGATCTAGCGCGCTCGCGGGTCGCTGCCGGGCAGCGCGTCGCCGTCGACATGACCGTCGATCGTTCGTATGGCGATCTCGATGCTCATGGGGTCTGCGTCAACTGCCGCTCGCAGGTGTCGGCGAAGACGCGGTTCTGCCCGCACTGCGGTTGCTCGCAGAGCTAGGGGGGTAGTGGTGATCGTGCAGGCGATCAACAAGACGAACAACAAGCGAGACATCGAGTGCACTAGCAGGTCGAGGGCATCTCCAGAATATCCCGTGAAGTCGAGACCTTGACGATGCGGCACGAACCCGAGGTAGGTTGCCCTGAGACTTCGAAGATCATTCGAAGATCACAAGCGTCGGCCGAGCGTTTACGCACCCATGCGTCTGTCGAAGCTCGCTGCCCAACTCCTCGTTGTCGTCGCTGCCTGCGGTGGCGGTAGCAAACCCACCACCAAGCAACCCGACCCGATCGTCGTCAAGGATCCGAAGCTCGTCGACCCGTCACTACCCGCGTCGGCGCGGACCACGGCCGTCGACCCAAAGCCACTCAGCGAGACGGTGAAGAAGGGCCTCGCGTGGCTCGCCGAGCATCAGCTCGAGAACGGGAGCTGGGGCCAGGGTGACGAGGCCGCGGGGATGCGCGGCTCGGGAACCACCGCGGGTGCCAACGTCGCCGATAGCTCGATGGCGTTGATGGCGTTGCTTCGCGCCGGTCACTCGCCACGCGCGGGTGCGTACGGCAAGACGGTGGAGAAGGGTTTGAGCTACGTGATCGCGGAGATCGAGCAGAGCGACGACAACTCGCTGTTCGTCACCGCCGTTCGCGGGACGCGCGTCCAGACGAAGATCGGCCAGTACGCCGACACGTTCGCCGCGATGATGATGCTCACCGAGGCCCGCGGCATGGGCAAGGATGGCATCGCGAACGCGCGGATCGATGCGGCGCTCAAGAAGGTGATCAAGAAGGTCGAGAAAAACCAGCGCGACAATGGCTCGTGGGACGACAACGGCTGGGCTCCCGTGCTCAGCCAGGCGATCGCCGCGAAGGGCTTGAACCGCGCAGCGCAGGGCGGCCTCGAGGTATCGAAGAAGGTGCTGACGCGCGTCGAGGCCTCGGCGCGTTCCGGCAACTCCGCGCGCGCCAGTGCAGGCGTCATGCTGTACGGCCAGGCCGCGGATTCATCGACATATCGCGACGACGCGCAGACCAAGCGCGGCAAGGCCGAGGCGATGAAGAAGGCCGCAAAGAAGTACATGCCCGAGTACCAGTCGCCCGACGTGCCGTCACCCGCCGAGATCGCCGCAGCGGAGAAGGACGCGAAGGCTGCCGAGGACGCGGCGATGGTCAACGAGCGCCAGCTGGTCACACGGTTCCAGGACAAGAGCTTCGTGGCCGGCTTCGGCAACAACGGGGGCGAGGAGTATCTGTCGTATCTGCTGATCAGCGAGACGATGGTGCAGAAGGGCGGCGACGAGTGGACCAAGTGGGACAACGCGATCGTCGGTCTCGTCGGTAAGGTGCAGAACGAGGATGGCAGCTGGACCGGGCATCACTGCATCACCGGCCGCACGTTCTGCACCGCCGCGGCGCTGCTCGTGCTGATGGGTGACCGCACCCCGGCAACGGCGGTGATCGCCAGCTAACATCTCGCACATGCGAGCCGCGATCGCGCTCTGGCTGACGATCGCGGGTTGCTCGTCGCCGGAACCAACGCGGGTCGAGAGCATCGACGTCGCGATGCGGCGCGGCTCCGAGTTTCTGGTCACCCGGCAACAGCCCGACGGTGGCTGGTACTCGAGGACGTACGCCGCACTTCGCGATGGTTGGTCGGAGTCGCCGCTGGTGACGCTCGCGCTGCGGATGTCTCCGCAGGAGGGATCCGTCCCCGGCGCGTATCGTCGAGGCGTCACCTTCGTGGCGGGGATGGCTCCGAACGGAACTGTTCGGCATGCGCCGGAGGTGGGCTATCCACTGCACGCGTACGCGATCGGTGCGCTGGTGCTCGGAGCACCCGACAACAAGGCTCGCTATCCGCGCGAGCACGCCGCGCTGGTCGCCGCGGTGCGCGATCTCCAGCTCGACGCCGCACATGGCTGGGCAGACAGCGACGCCTCGTTCGGCGGCTGGGGATATGCGTTCGACGCGAGGCGAACTCCCGACGGTGGGTCGGGTGAGCTCCCGACCGCGAATCTCTCCGCGACGGTGCTCGCGATCGGAGCCCTCGCGCTGGGCGGCGTTCCCGTCGACGATCCAGCGCTGGTTCGCGCACGCGCGTTCGTCGAGCGCTGTCAGAACGCGGATGGTGGGATGTTCTTTTCGCCCACGGAGCTCGGTGCGAACAAGGCCGGTAGGGATGCGAAGGGTCCGCGGTCGTATGGTTCGATGACGGCCGACGGGCTTCGGGCGTTGTTCCGGCTCGCGCGACCCGTGACTGATCCGAAGCCGGCTGCGGCGATCGCGTTCCTCGACAACCAGTTCGATGCGACCCGGAATCCCGGTGCGTTCCCCGCCGGGGACGAGGTTCGGCGCGCGTCGTCCTACTACTACTGGACGTGGAGCGCGGCGCATGTGGCTCGCCACCTCGGCAGGCGCGCGTGGGCCGAGGCGCTGGTCGACGAGCTGATCAAGCGCCAGCAGGCCGACGGGAGCTGGCGCAATCCGGCGACCGAGATGCGCGAGGATGATCCGTTGGTCGCGACGCCCTTCGCGCTGGCGGCCCTCGGGCTCGCGCGATCGATCCTAGCTGCCGAGTCGCGCAGCCACGCGTACTAACCCCAGAGACCAGCGGGCCGGCGGACGGCCACCACCTTGAACGAAAATGAGTTCGCGTAGACCGCGAACTCTATTTTCGTGGCAGTTCGCCTGTGTCGATCCTTCGACCAGGCGAATGTTGGGGACGGGGTGGCTCGTCCTCGAGCCGGGGACCCCGAATACAATCGTTCGCTATTCCTCGACGGCTTCGCGCGTCACGGCGTGAAGGTCCGCGATCGTCTCCGAGTACACGATCGACGGCAGGTCACCGAGCTTGATCAGCCGCCCGTCGCTCTGATCCTTCGGCTCGTCGTACGTGTAGCTACCGATCACCACGCTGCCCGCCTTGACGAAGAACAGCTGCTCCAGCGTGACCTCGCCGCCGTCGTACGACTGCACCGCCAGGTTCTCGGTGCCGATGAACGCCTCGATCTGATGGCGCTCGAACAGCTTGCGGTACGCGGAGACGGCACCGCCGTCGACGACCGCACCGCGCCGCCAGCCGAGGCGCTCCGCGCGTGACTTGAACGTCATGCCTTCGAGCTCCTTGTTCTCGAACTCGAACGAGATCGTCTTGGTGCGATCGTCGTCCTTCGGCGAGAACACCGCGCGCAGCATCTGCGCGAACGGCGACGTCAGGTTGGCCTCGTCGAGGATCGCCTGCCACGCTGCGCGCGTGTTGGCGTCGAGGTCGAGCGGGTGGACGAGCGCGACCTGCGTGTCCTTCGCGAGGGTCACGGCCTTGCCGTCGCGATCGAGGAGCACGTCTTTGCCTGCGATCCGGAACGCGATGGCCGCGCCCTTCGCAGGAAGCGCGTTCCAGATCAGCGAACGTGCGAACGACTTCGCGAGCGGGTTCGCCAGGAAGAACGTCTTCCACTTGTCCGCGGCCCAGCGGCGTCCAATGACCATGTAGTACTCGAGGTTGCTCTTGAGCGTGCGGGTCGCGCTGTCGACCTCGTCGCGCAGGGCCTCGAGCGCTTCCTTCTGCTTGCCGACCAGCCCCTTGCCGGGGCTCTTGATCGGCTTGTCCTTGTCGAAGAAAGCCAGCTTGCGATCGTCGCCGATCACGACGCGCGCCTTCACCTTGCCGAGCACGATCTGCCCCTCGCCCTTGGTGAAGCCGAAGTCGGGGATCATCGAGTCGGCGAGCTCGAACCGCGAGATGCCGAGCGTCTCGGCGATCCGATCGAACGCGTCCTGCGCCGCTTCGCGGACGTTCGGATACTTGGTGCGGAACTTCTTCATGATCCGATCGAGGGCGCGCGCGGCCTCGTGCGAGCCAAGTAGACCGAGCGTGGTCGCGGCGTTGACGTTCGTCGAATCGATCGCGATCTCCTCGAGCGTCTCGATCACATCGTCATTTCCCACGAGTCCGACCACCGAGAGTGCGAAGCGATTCTTCGCAGACACGCCGCCGTTCTTGATCGCCCCGGCGAGGAGCTTCGATGCGAACGCCGCTGACTTCTCGCGGTCGATCAGCGCGTAGGCGCCGCGCACCTCGGGCTCGGGGGCGATGTCGGCGAGGCGGTTCTGCCGATGCAACAGGAACCGGATGGTGTCGACGTCCGCCTTCTTGCCGCCCTTGAACACCACGGCGCCGAGCTTGGTCTCGTCGACCCACTTCGCCACCGGCTTGTCGAGCTTGCCGCGAGCCTCGGCCCAGCCGACGCGCTTCGCGAGCTCCGCCGCGGTGAGCTTGGTCTCGTTGCCGTAGCGCTGCGCGACGACCAGGTCACGCGCATCGTCGCTACGCTCGTTCTGCAACAGGAGATCGAGCGTCTTCGCAGCCGGATTACCTTCGAGCAGCGTCGCGATCAACACGCCTGCTTCGCGCAGGTGCGACTTGCTCTCGCCGATCAGCTCGAGCGATTTCGGCAGCACTTCGCTCGCCGGCAGCTTCGCGAGCGCCTGGCACGCGGTCTGGCGAACCTGCTTGTGCTCGGAGCGTGCGAGCTGCCAGGCCTTCTCGCGATAGCTCGACCAATCGAGCGGTGCGAGCATCGCGAACATCCGGCGGAAGTGCGGCGCGATGCTGTCGTCGTCGAAGGTCATGTTCAGCCCCTCGGCGAGGGCGTCGATGCCTTCCTGACCCAGGTGGCGTGCGATCACCTCGGCGACATCGAGGTCGAAGATCTTGGTGTCCTCGGTGAACTTGAAGATCGCCTCCTTCGCTTCGCTCTTGAAGTTGCGGAGCACGAAGTCGATGTACGCGGAGCTGCTATCGCCGTAGCGCCCGTCGAACGGGAACCACAGCTGCTCTTCCTTGTTCTTCCTGTCGGAGAGGAGCGCGAGCGCGGCGATCGCGACGTCACACGCCTTCGCACGATGCGTCGGGCCGCAGCGCTCGGCGAGGATCTTCGCGAGCTCGGCCTGGCACGACAGGCACGGCGCCTTCGCGATGCCCTCCAGCACCATCGGCGTGTACTTCACCGGGTCGACCGCGCACAGCTTGTCGTAGGCGCCGGTGGGCGCGTGGATGTCGCCGTCCTTGTTCGGTTCGAGCGCGAGGAGCTTGTCGGCGATCTTCGCGAACTTGTCGAACGCGTGCTTGACGAACAACCCGATCACGCCGTCGCGGACGCCGCCGTATTTCTCGCCCATCTTGCCGATCACGTCGATCTGGCTATCGGCCTGGGCGATCACCCAGCGGCCGTACGAGGTGGGCGAGCCATCCTCGCGTAGCATCCGCTCGTCGAGCTCCTTCAGGCTCGAGCGCAGGATCAGCTCGCTGTCGACACCACCCTCCCGGAGCGCCGCGTCGATCTGACCCCACAGATCACCCGAGGTCTCCGCCTCGAGCTGCGGCTTGAGCCAGCCGTAGAGCTCCTCGTAGTAGCCGGTGTAGTAGTCGTGACCGGGCTGCCGGTAGTAGAACGCCGGGCCGGCGAGGTAGCGCAGGATCCGGCGATCGATGAACGTCCAGTCCTCGAACTTCGCGAGGTGCTCGGGCAGGTGCGAGAAGCCGTAGTGGTCGTCGCGGCGGATCGGCGGCAGCTCGTTGGTCTTGCCGGTGAAGAACGCGATCAGCTTCGGCAGCATGTCGCTCGAATGGGACTTCTTGCGGCACGCCCGCGCGAAGTTCTCGAAGCGCTCCTTCGCTGCCTTCCCGAGCTCGGCCGCGTTGTCGGGGAGATCGTCCTCGATGAGGATCTTCTGTGTCAGCCCGAGCTGTTCGAACACGGCCTCCTTCCCGATCTTCAAGACCTCGGGCGTGAACCCCTCGACAGGGTTGTCGCGTACGTCGAGCGAGATCAGCTCCGGGAGCTTGCCGAGATCCTTGGACAGCGACGTCAGCCGGTTCTCGTAGAGCTCGAGCGCAGTCAGCGACCGCAGCTCGTAGATGCCACTGCCGAGCTCCTCGAGCTGGTTCTCGTCCAGTTTGAGCTCCTCGAGCCTGGTGAGGCGCGCGATGTCGTCGGGGATCCTGACGAGCTGGTTCTCGCCGAGGTCGAGCTCGCGTAGCGCGGGCAGCTCGAGGATGCCGAGCGGGAACTCCGAGAACCGGTTGGTGCGGAGCGCGAGCCGGAATAGCTTGGTCAGCTTGCCGAGCGTCCTCGGCATCGCGGTCAGTTGATTGCTCTCGAGGTCGAGTTGCTCGAGCGCCACGAGGTTGCCGAGCTCGTCGGGAATCGACTCGAGCTTGTTCCACTTGAGCTCGAGCTCGACCATCGACACCCAACCACCGATCTCCGGCGGCAGCGTCTTGAACTGGTTGCTCCACAGCACCGCCTTGCGCAGCTTCGTCAGGGCGCCGATCTCGGGCGGCAGCGTCGTCAGCTTGTTGCTGTAGGCACGCAGAGCGGTGAGGTTGACGAGCTTGCCGATCGAGGCAGGGAGCGAGGTCAGCTCGAGACTCGTGAGCGACAAGTCCTCGAGCGCGGTCAGGTTGCCGAGCTCGTCGGGAAGCGCGCTGATCTGCCCATCGATGCTCAGGTCCTTCAGCGTCGTGACCTCGAACGCGGCGCGCAGGACATCGGCGTCGTGCGCGCGGACCCTCAGCTTCGTCGCCCCGACCTTCTTGGCCTCGGCGATCTCGGTCATCGTGTCGGCAACTGGATCCGTCTTCTTGCGCCCCATGGCCCGAACGTATCGCAGCGGTTCGTGCGGTGTCCGGAGTGGCGGTCAACGCAAGGCGCTGCGAAGCATCGCGATCAGCTCGTCGAGCGGCTTCGTCATCAGCTCTCCCGCAAACGCGGCGAGCTGCTGCGGTGACAGCAAAGCGATGTACGGCATCAGTCGGGTCTGCTCGTCGGGCGTGAGCTGCGCGCGCAACCCGATCAGCTTCTCGGCGAGGGCAGGTGGCAGAGTCTGCGGTGCGAAGCGGGCGAGCGTGAGGTGCGAGAGATCGACGGAGTGCGCGTTGCCGTCGAGGACCAGCTCGGCGAGTCCGAGCCCCGTCGCGGGTGCACTCTTGAAACCGGTGCCCGAGAACCCGCAGGCGACGTAGTAACCGTCGGGGCCCGCGCGATCGATGATCGGTTGCCCGACGGGCGTGAAGTCGTAGAGCCCGACGACGCCGCGCACCAGCGTCGCGCCGGCGGCGAGCGTGGGCCAGCGCTTGTCGAGAGCGCGGGTCGCGGCGACGAGATAGTCGACGTCGAGTTGCTCGCGGTAGTCGTCGGGATCCGTGATCACCTCGAATGGGAAGTCGATGCCGACGAGGTTGGTGTCGCCGTCGGGGTGGGTGTACAGGCCGGTGACCTCGTCGTAGAAGCCGACCTCGCGATCCGGCAATCCGCCGGGGCGATCGAAGTAGCAGACCTGGCCGCGCTCGAGCTGGATCGGAAGTTTCGGGCCGACGTGCAGTGCTTGGCTCCACGGGCCGGCGGCCAAGATGACGACGCGGGTCTCGATGATCCCGTCTTCGGTCTCGACGCCGGTGATCTTCGTTCCATCGTGGAGGATTCGGAGGACGCGGGTGTGCTCGCGAACGGCGACGCCCTTGGCCCGTGCCGCGTCGGCGAGGCTCTTCGTGGTCGCGAGTGGATCCGCCCAACCGCTCGTCGATTCGTAGGTGCCGCCAACCAGGCCCTCGATGTTCAACAGCGGCCACTCCTTCGCGAGCTCGTCGGGTGACAGCCACTGGGACTCGAGGTCGAGATCGAGCAGCATCTGATGCGTGCGCCTGACGACGGGCTCGCGCTCGACACCCGTGACGTGCAGATAGCCCTTCTGCTCCCACCCGCAGCCACCGCCGACGACGTCGCTCCAGTGCTGGAAGATCTCGCGTGCGTGCGCGATCAGCTTCACCTCGCCCAAATGATCCCAGTGGGTCTGGATGAAGCCGCCGGACTTGTGGGTCTCGCCCGAGCCGATCGCTCCCTTGTCGACGAGGACGACGCGCGTCGCGCCCTTCGAGGCGAGATGACACGCGGTGCTCGCGCCGATCACGCCCCCGCCGATGACGACGATGTCTGCGGTGTCAGCCATCGCTTCGCTTTCTTGGGGTCACGCTCCACCCCTCCATCCAACTGAAATCGTTGGGCGTCTGGCGCGAAACGTACAAACCCGTTTGAAGCGAGTTCGTCACTGCCTCACCCAAGTGGGATCCAGGCGGGGAACAGGCTGCGCTTGATCAGAGCGGCGGTCACGATCGGTTGCTCGGGCGGGATGGGACCGACCTCGCCTTCGAAGTCGATCGAACCACGGTACCCGAGGATCGCCCAGAGTTGCGCGGCGAGCAGCGGCATCAGCGGCGCGGCGAGGATCGCGAGCGTGCGGACGGCGGAGAGCTCGAGGGCGAGCCCGGTCTCGCGTTGCTGCGCGAGCTGGTCGACGCCGGCGAGGTGTTGCTGCGCGGCACCGAATGCGTGGGCACGCTCGACGAGCTCGATCAGCGCCGCGGCGACCTCGCGGAGCAGCATGTCCTCGTAGCCTTGCCGTGCGCGTGCGGCGATCGCCTCGAGCTGCGCGACAAACTGCGCCTGCTCGGACGACCACGGCACCAGCGAAGGGTTGCTCGCGGCGGGTGCCTTGCCGTCGGTGAGGTCCTTGCCGAGCCGTTCGAGCCAATCCATCCACGAGCGCGCGATGAAGTTGATGAACAGCGTCATGCCCTGGAGGTTCGCGCTGGCCGGCGTGCTCTCGGGGCGGATCTTCGCGACGTAGAGCCGGATCAGGTCGGTCGGCGCGGCAGACAGCAGCGTCTTCGCATCGATCGTGTGGGAGCGGCTGGTCGACATCTTCGCGTCGTCGAGAAGCAGGAACTCGTTCGCCGCGAGCGCGATCGGCAGCTTCGCAGCGGGATCGAGCGCGAGGGAGATCGCGGGATCATGGATCAGGTAGAGAACCGCGTTGTCGACGCCGAAGCAGCACACGATGTCGGCAGCAGGTGCGTGGGTCGCGCGGAGATACGACGTGGCGAGCGCGATCTCGAACCACGGCGAGATGATCTGCCCGTCGAGCCCCGCGGGGATCCCCCACGTGCCGAGCTGCGAGGCAGGCAAGGCGAGATCTTGATCGAGCCACTGCGCGGCGAACCGGCGCAGCTTTGGCGACAACTGCACGGTGCGGTGGTGGTCGGCGAGCCGGTCACGAAACGGCGCGATCGGGAGGACCAGCCGCGTCGCTTCGCGGATCGAGGGCGTGCCCTGACAGCGATCGCAGCGTGGATCGCGTAGCTCCGCCGGATCCACCAGCGCGCAGCACGCCTCGCAGGCGAAGCCGTACGATCGCTCCCCGCAGTGCGGACACGCGCCGACGACGTAGGAATCGTAGAGCCACAGCGCACACGGTTCGCAGTACAGCGCCTTGCCGGTCCTGCGCTCGAGGGACAGCGTCGCAAAGCGTTGCTGGATCGCCGCGCGATACTCGGCGTCGCGGGTC
>JBBQJJ010000117.1:0-21067 GCA_038325805.1 Haliangiales bacterium | reverse complement strand
TGCGACGTGATCGACGTTCGCGACCCGAACGAGTTCGAGAGCGGTCACATCGAGCACGCGCGGAACATCCCGCTCGAGACCCTGCGTGAGGATCCCGAGAAGTTCCTCGTGCGCGGCAAGCCGATCGTCCTGATCTGCAAGAAGGGCGTGCGCAGCCTCGCCGCGGCCAAGCTGGCCGAGCGGTTCGGCTTCGAGCGCGTCTACAACCTCGATGGCGGCATGCTCGAGTGGGTGCGCGTCGGCCTCCCTACGGTCGGCGAGCGCGTCGCCGCGTAGTCACAGCTCGAGTTCGTCAGCGCCGAACCGCGTGCGCACGTGCCGCGCAGTACCGAGACGTCGCGGCCGACGTGATGACGCACGCCCTCGAGCGACCCGCTTCGCCTATGCTGGTGCATGGCGCAGGCCCCGCATTTCACGTTCACCGGTCTGTGCCGATCGGCGCATGGGCTGGTGCTCGTCGGCTCCCATGTCGTTGCGGCGTCGGACGATGACGGTGCGACGTGGCGGTACGTGCGCAACGACGACAAGACGCCGTACTTTGGCGACGTCGCGAGTCTCGGTACGGCGCTCGTGGCTCTGCTAACCACCAAAACCATACGCTCCACGAACGCCGGCAAGACGTGGAAGACCACGCCGCTCACCGGCAAGTGGGGCCTGTGGACAGCGCGGAGTCAGCGACGGGGGCGCCGCGGTTTAGCGTTTCGTGGCGCGCTCGAGCAACTCGTCATCGCCGAGCCGCGTCGCGATCGAGCGGGCGCGAAGGCTCGGACACCGACGAGGTCAGCCCCGATGTCGGCGCCCGGTCACGCACTGCCGCGAGCTGCCGCTACCGAGCTCCGAGATCGAGCACTGGCTGAGCGGTCGCCAGTAGCTACCTGTCACTGAAACAGCGCGGCTAGCTGATGCTGCGCCTCGCCCAACACGTCGGTGGCAACACCGTGGCGGGCCGCGATCGCAACCGCCGCCTCGGGTTCCCACACCAGCTCGGCGAGAAACGGCGTCAGCGCACCGGTGATCAATCGACCGTGCGTGGCGAGATACAGCGTCGGCTCACCGCGCATCGCGATCGCGAGAAAGCTGCTGGTCACGTGCCGGATCTCAGGAGGCAGTGCGAACGCCGGATCGGGGCTGACGGCGAGGGCGCGCAGCATGGCGCCGAGGAACTCGTGCTCGCGCGTGACCGCGTCGCCGATGTGCTCTGCCTCGCAGAACCGGTAGAACGCCTCCTCGAGGCAGGTCCCGGCGCCGGCGAACGGCACCTCGCGGTACGCCGCGTACGCGGGCGACGCGAGAAACCCGTCGAGATCCTGCGGCTGCCAGGCAGCCAGCGTGTGCGGAAACACCGCGGCCAACCCACCGCTGCCACGATAACCGCGCGTCATCAGATCGCGGCGGACGGCGGCGGCCGCGCGCTCGAGCTCGGCGGGATCGATGCAGCGGAGCGCGCCGAGATCCTCGGCCGCGAGAGCGAGCGTTTCACCTGCGAGGAACGCGGCGCGATAGCTGGCATCGTGAAGCAGCCGATCGAGGGCGTGGTCCAGCGTCATTGCCATGCGTGCACCCACGTGCGCAAGCGGTCGAGGCCTGGCGTGGCCTCGGGCGGCAAGACGCCGGCCGCGTCGAACTTGGGATCCTCGTACGTGACGGCCCGCAGGTTCGGGCAGCGCGGCGCGAGCCGGTCCAGCAGCTCGAGTTGCTCGTCGATCAAGACGCCGTGGTGATAGTCGAAGAACTGGCCGTCTGCGATCTCGCACCCCGAAAGATGGATCTCGAAACAGTGGTCGATTGGCAGGCGCTCGAGATCACCGTATAGCGCTTCGCCGCGCTTGCCGCGTAGCCACTGATACGACAGCAGGTGCCCGAGGTCGAGCGTGCACGGCGACCCGGTGTCCTCGACGACGCGGCGGAAGAAGTCGTACGCGTGCCAGCGTCCGATCACGAGGTTGGTGCCCTGCGAGAACCCGGGGAACTCGACGAGCAGCGGGATTCGCAGCGCGCGCTGCACGCTGTCGGTATTGCGGATCGCCGCGGCCAGGCCCGCGTCCGTCAGGTAGGGCGGTAGCGGATAGGGCAGAGGATGGCCGTGGATCGACCACAGCCCGAGATCCTCGTTCACCCATCCGAGGTCGTAACGCTCCGCGAGAGCATTCGTCAGCTCGATGATCGGCGCGCGATCGTACGGCTCCAGCGCGCCGAGGTTGAACGCCGTCTGATGGAGTGCGCGCGCCGCATAGCGCGGAGCTCGTGCGAACAGGTCGTCGTAAGCGGCGAGGTAATCGGCGACATCGACGCGATTGCGGTCCTTCGGCTGCCACGATACGAAGAGGTGAGAGAACGCGTGGGCGTGCAAGAACCGCGGAACGCGGTCGGCGATCGCTTCGCCCTCGAAACCGATCGCGGCTCCCCACGGGAGGTCGAGCCCGACCCCGAGGCCGAGTCGGGTCTCGATCGCAGGAAGCCGCGGATCCATGTCAGCGCGCCTTCAGGGCAGTCGCGATGTTCGCGAGGCGGGCCGCTCGTTCGCACGCCTGCGCCGCGGTCGGTTTGTCCCTCATCGATCCGATCGAGATGACCTTCAGGCCATTGATCGCCGCGACGTGGGCCTCGACCTCCTTGGTCGGGCACGCCTTGGCCGTCGTCTGCTCCGCGGCGCGCAACGCTACCTCGGTGAAGTGCTGGAGCTTGACGATCGCCTGTTTGGTCGCCTCCTCGATCGCCTTCTCCCAGCCCGGGCATGGCCCGTAACACGAGTAGGTGTTCGCGGGGACGTCGATCACCAGGCGATGGACCTCGAAGACCTTGAGCGCGCGCAGCTTCTCGAGGTTGGCGTCGGCGGCCTTGTCGGTCTTGGGTTTGGGGGCGGCGTGAGCGGTGGGCGTGGCCGTGGCAAGGCCGGCGGCGCCCATCGCAAGGAGGATCGAGTGGAGCTTCATGACCCACCAGCGTGGCGTCGCGCCGACCGGCGCACAGAATCTCGAGGTTTCTATCAACTCACCGCGACTTCACAGGATTGCGCAGTGGTCGGTGAACGGTCCGGATGAACTACCTGGTCGATCGCTGCGCCGATCTCCGTGAGGTACGGACGCTCGTACGCTGATCGGACGCATCACGCCACGAGGAGCGTTGTGGGCTGCTGACGCCGAAGTCCTCCGCGTTTTCACGCAGGGCCTCGCTGGACGAGGTCGACATGCTGGCATCCCTGGTCCGGCTGTAGGTTGATTAGGCCGGGTTCGACGTGATGATCACCCAGGTCGGCGTCGCGAGCGACGGAGCTACAATCGTCCGTGTCGAGTCAAACCAACCTGTCGTCCTCGCCGAGCACCTGGTGAACCAGCAGCGCGACGTCGGATGGCTCTGCGCGGAGCTGCGTCCGGTGACGGCGCGGCGGCGGGATCCATCACGAGGTGGGTGCGGCCGTCGGCGGTCGGTCCTGCACGAACGTGGGGTGCGCCGCGGCTTAGAGTTTCGTGGCGCGCGCGAGCAGCTCGTCATCGCCGAGCCGCGTCGCGATCGAGCGGGCGCGAGCGATCGCGGTGGAGTCGCCGGTGATCCGCGCGAGCATCAACAGGCCCATCGCACGCAGCCGGGTGTAGCCGCCATCGCCGGCGTGGTCGATCGCGCGCTCGATGATCTCGCGTGCGTCGCTCGCGCGCCCGGCGCGGTGGAGGCCGTATGCGAGCCCGGCGTCGCGGCGATAGCTCGCGAACGGGTGGGTATCCTCGAGAGGCAGCGCTTCGTAGATCGCGAGCGCGGCGACGTGCTCGCCTGCCTTGTTGAGCTGGTACGCGCGCTGGTCGGCGAGGCGAGCAACGAAGCAGCTGCGATCGCCGGCGTCGATCACAGCTCCGCCGAGTAGCTGCTGGGCGCGATCGAGCGCGCCGTCGACATCCGTCTTGTCGCGGCTCGCGATGAACGCGTCGACGAGGGCGAGCTCGATGCGCGCGAGGTCATATACTGCCGGCAAGCCGGTCAGCGCTTCGCGAGCACGGGCCGCGTGGAGCTTCGCGTCGCCCAGTTGCCGCGTGCGCAACGCGCAGGTGACGAACCCGAGGTGGACCCACAGGCGTGCACGCGAACCCGACATCGGCGGTCGATCCCACAGCCGCAGCTGATCGAGGCACAGCCCGACCGGGAGGTCGTTGAACGGGCTGTGATAGAGGCCGAGCCAGCGCACGCGATCCTCGACGGTCTTCGGCATCCCGAACACGCGCGTCAGCCGCTGTCCCCATGCTCCGCCATCGCGTTGACCGCGGGTGCGCAGCCGCCGCAACGCGCGCTCGACCGAGGCGACACGAGCTCGGTCTTCGCCTTGTCGGCGTGCTCGACCAGCTTCCAGGCGACCTGGGCGAGGGTGCCGTGCTCGACGACGAGCTGTTCGAGCAGGTCGGCCCAGGTGATTCCGGCGGTGCGGTCGAGGCTTGTCATGGGTGTCCGGAAGGTGTCCGGAAACTGGTCCGGGGCGGCTGGATCGTTCGTCGCTACAACGGTGGCGCGATGATTCGTGAATCCAACTTGTATCTCGTCGTCGATCTCGAGGCGACCTGCGACGACCGCAATGCCATCCCGCGGGGCGACAACGAGACCATCGAGATCGGAGCGGTGCTCGTCGACGGTGCGTCGCTCACGCCGATCGCCGAGCAGACCATCTTCGTGCGACCGGTCCTCCACCCCGATCTCACGGCGTTCTGCACGGACCTGACGACGATCACGCAGGAGATGGTCGATCACGCGATGTTGTTTCCCGACGCGCTCGCGCGGCTCGTCGCGTTCGGCACGCGCGCCTTGTTCTGCTCGTGGGGCAACTACGATCGCAACCAGCTCGCGGCCGATGCTCGGCGCCACGGCATCCCGATGCCGTTTGCCGATCACTGGAACCTCAAGGATGGCTACGCGGTGCGCGCCGGCTCTCGCAAGGGGCTCGGCACGATGGCGGCGCTCCGTCGCCTCGGGATCCAGCCCGAGGGCACCCATCACCGCGGCATCGACGACGCGCGGAACATCGCGAAGATGCTCCCGTACATCCTCGGTCGCGAGGTCGTGTCACCGATCCAGCACGGGCGCCGCGACGGACGCAGTCAGCGGTCTCAGTAGCGCGGAGGCGGGACCGCGGCGCCGGGCTGCTTCGGGCCGATCGCCGGCGGCGGGGCAGGTGGCTGCGAGCGGTTGATCGTGACCTTCTTGATCACCACCGGCGGCAGGGGCTTGTCACTCGCGGGATCGCGGGGCGCGTTGCCGATCTTCGCGACCAGCTCGAGCTCGCGGCACTGACCGAACACGGTGTGGCGGTTGTCGAGGTGACTCGAGCGAACCTCGTTGATGAAGAACTGGCTACCGTTGGTGCGAGGGCCGGCGTTCGCCATCGCCATCGAGCCGGGGACATTGCGCAGATCGCTGATCTCGTCGGCGAACTGGTAGCCCGGACCGCCGGTACCGGCGCCGAGGGGGTCGCCGCCCTGGATCATGAAGCCGGGGATCACGCGGTGAAAGATCAGGCCGTCGTAGAACGGTCGCTTCACCGTCTTGGTCGTTTTCGGATCGACGAACGCCTTCTGACCGGTCGCGAGCCCGACGAAGTTCGCCACGGTTGCGGGTGCCTTGTCCTCGAACAGCGTGCAGTGGAGCGTGCCGAGCGAGGTGTCGATCGTGGCCACCAGGACTGGCCCGGTGCCCTTGACCGCCTTGAGGTACGTCGCGAGATCGGCAGCGACGGGTGGGCGAATCTCTTGCTCGATCCCGAGCTCGACGCGGCGGTTGGTGCGGCGACCGTCGTCGTTGTTGTTCGCACTCAGCGGCGCCTCCGGGCCACGGCCACGGGCGGTGATCCTGCGGGCCGGGACCCCCTTCCGGACCAGGTAGCTCTTGAGGGCGTCGGCGCGCGCCTGGGTGAGCTTCTTGAGATAGGCGCCGGTGCGATCTCCGTCGGGAGCGGTATCGTCGCTGTGGACGTCGACTACGACGTCGGATTTCCCCTCCTTGACCAGCGCTTTTGCGATCTCGTCGAGCACCGGGAGGGCCTCCTTTTTGAAGACGGTCTCGCCGATCTCGAACAGCGCGTCGACGGAGATCGCCGACTGCTGATCGACCTCGACGCGCGTCTGACCGACGGTGACCGTCGGGGCGGCGATGGCCGAACCCCCGAACAGGAGAGCGGAAACGACAACTACCCGGCGAAGCATGGGGCGACTGTAGCGCAGGGTCTGACAGGAGCTGTGGCATATGGCTACCGAGACCCACACTCGACCTGGGTAAGGCCACCGTGGGTTACCCCAATCTCCATTCGCCACGGGGCTTTCGGTTTGATACGGTCGTGAGATGCGCACTTGTTCAGGGAGCCGCCGCTGAAGACCATCGGCGTTCATCTCTGGGCAGATCAGGCGCGTGGGCAGAACCAAAACCACGCCACGATGATGCGCCCGGTGGCGGTGCCGATCCTCGAACCGAAGGGGCTCCGCGAGCTGTTCGCGGGTGCCTACGCGAGGTTCGCGGATCGCTGCCGCGAGGCGGAAGAGCCGGGGCTCGCGATCGTGGCCGTCGACGAGCGCACGGGTCGCGCCGCGGGGCTCGTGCGGTTGTCTGCGCGGGTCGAGCGCCATGTCGCCGCGATCGTCGGTCGCCACGACGAGTGCGACTTGTACCTGACTGGCTCGCAGTCGCTCGCGCTACGTCACCTCGCGATCATCCTCGACCCGGTCACCAGCTGGAAGGCCGGCGACAAGACCGTGCGGTTCCGCGTCCTCGATCTGCGTACCAGCGATGGCTTTCGCGACGAAGAAGGCCGTGTGCTACGCGGGCTGAAGTGCGAAGGACCCGCGGTGCTGCGGTGCGCGGGCTACGCGATCTTCGTGCTGCCGCTCGGCGATCCCACCGACTGGCCATCGAGCGCCGAGGATGCGTGGGCGTGCCTGCCGGAGCGCGTCTACTTCGACGAGGTCGACAGCTTTCCGCAGGGCTCGATGCCGCGGATGATGGCGATCCGCACGTCTCCCGGCATCAAGATCGACAACATGCGCAAGACGTCGACGATCACCCGCACGCATGGTCCTCGCGACAGCGCGATCAACATGCTGTCGAGCGACGGTGATCTCGCGGGGACGCTCGAGCTGAGCGGCCCGAACGTTCGAGAGAAGGTCCGGATCGGACATCGCGCGCTCGGTGAGGGTGTGTTGCTCGGTCGCTACGCGCGATGCGATGGCGCCGGTGGGCTCGCCGAGGACGCCACGCTGTCGCGTGTCCACGCGCTCCTGCTCCAGGTCGACGACACGCTGTTGCTGATCGACACCGCGTCGAGCAACGGCAGCTGGGAGAACGGCGAACGTCCTCGCGCTCGGGTGTTCGTCCTCGACTTCAACACCGAGCTGATCCTCGGTAAGACCACCCGCGCTCGCTGGCGCTGGGTGGGTTGATCAGCCGGCCCTGAGGACGATCAACAGTCCGGCGATCGCCGCGAGGCCGATGATGATCGCGCCCAGCCACAGCAGCAACGGGAGGTAGCCGAGGTCGGTGCCCTTGCCAGCGCAGCGCGTACACACCGCGAAGGTGCCGGCTCCCTCGACGAGCTCGCTGCAGTCCGCGCAGACCAGCTTGCGACACCGCGCACACGGTCCGGCAGCGACACCCCTGCAGATCGCGCAGCGTGGTGCCGGCGGATCTCCAGACGACAACGACGGCATGTGAGGAGCATGTCACGGTCGCGGTTGCAGACCCTCCTGACCTGTGGGAAGACCGCGCATGCTCAAGATCGACCGCCAGGCGTTCCTCGCTCTCGCGATGGGGATGCACCTGGGTGCGTGTTACGTGTCCTCGCCGCCGCCTCCTCCGCAGCAGCCGCGTCAGCCCATGGCGCCGTCGAACGAGATGTCGCCTGTCGGCGAAGGCAACGCGATGGCGCCCGTCGACGAGTGCGTGGGCTGGACGCCGACTGGCGAGTGCACCCGATGGGAGCCGCGCAACGAGGGTGGCTACGCCCCCGTTCAAGAGTGCGTGGGCTGGACGCCGACCGGCGAGTGCACCACGTGGGAGCCTCGCCAAGAGGACTGATGACGGTGGATGCGCGATTCGCCGCTGCGCGCGCGCGGCTCGTGACGATCGCGACCACGGGGACCAACGGCAAGACCACGACGACCTCGATGGTCGCCGCGATCGTCGGTGCCGCCGGCGAGCTGCCGGTGCGGCTCACGACGGTGGGTGCGTGGGTCGGGACGGAGAAGATTCCGGCACCGACGCCGACGGACGAGTTCTTGTGCACCGTCGAGACGGCGGTGGAGCGGGGCGCGAGGACGCTGGCGCTCGAGGTCACGTCGAAGGCGCTCGGTGAAGGGCTCGCACGGCGATGGCCCGCGCAGATCGCGGTGTTCACCAACCTGACGCGCGATCATCTCGACATGCACGGCAGCCCGGAGGCCTATCTCGCCGCGAAGGCGCAGCTGTTCATGATGCTCGAGGCGGGCGGCACCGCGGTGCTCAACGCCGACGATGCGTCGAGCGCGTTGATCCGCGAAGTGATCGCCCCCGACGTCCAGGTGTTGACGTACTCGGTGACAGGAGAGGCGACGCTCGCAGCGACGGCGGTCAAGCTCGCGCCGGGCACGACGACGATCCAGCTCGCACCGTCCCCACTGGCCGTTGCGCTCGGTGGTGTGATCGAGCTCGGAGTCTCGGGTGGCGTGCACGCGCAGAACGCGCTCGGTGCTGCGCTCGCGGCGTATGCGGCTGGGTATGCACCGGCGGCGATCCGTGCGGGGCTCGAGAGCTTCCGCGGCGTGGCAGGTCGGTTCGAGATGGTGTCGCGCGAACCACTGATCGTCGTCGATTACGCGCACACGCCGGATGGCCTGGTGGGAACGCTGACCACGGCGCGCGAGCTGTGCCGCGGCACGCTCTACTGCGTGTTCGGATGCGGCGGCGATCGCGACAAGGGGAAGCGCCCACAGATGGGCGCGATCGTCGACGAGCGCGCGGATGTCGCGGTGCTGACCACCGACAATCCGCGGTTCGAGGACCCGGTGGCGATCGCGCGCGATGTCGAGGCCGGATCGACAGGTCGCGCACGGTGGATCGTCGAGCTGGATCGGGCGAAGGCGATCGAGCTCGCGATCGCCGAAGCCACGGCGGGTGATGTCGTCGTGATCGCCGGCAAGGGTCACGAGCTCGTCCAGGAGATTCGCGGTGTCGAGCATCCATTCTCGGACGTCGACGTCGCGAGAGCGGCGATGCGATGAGCGCCGCAGCGGAGCCGCTCCGCGAGCTGACTGGGACGCTACGTCAGGGTCGGGATGGCGCTCATGCGAGCTCCCTGGATCGGTGTTGTGTGTGTGCGCAGATCGCTCAGACGCGCGTACGCAAGGCGCGCGCATTGAAAGCGGATCTTCCAGTCGCGCTCGGTGATGGCTGGTCATGAGACGTTCGCGATCGATGAAGCTCGTCGCACTCCTCGTCGTCGCTGCGTGTGGTCAGCCGAAGCCCGAGCCAGCGCCGGCGTTGCCCGCACCTGTTGCCGGATTGCCCGCGGACGCCGAGCTGGGCGAGCTGGCGATCATGCCGGCGCCGAATCGCGATCTCGGATCGTGGATCCCGCAAGGGACGTTTCCCTTCCTGGTCGAGACAGCGCTGCGCGAGGGCAAGGGGCCGCCACCGCGCTGGCTCGCGGTCGATGGAGCGGGCGCCGAGGCCACGCTGACGTACGGCGAGACGTCACGTGTGAAGTACGGCTGTGACGACCACGAGTTGACGGTCAGCAAGCTCGACGGCAAGGCGACGCTGAAGCCGGGACTCGTGTGGTTGCGGCCCGCCTCACAGGCGAGCTGGAACCCGAAGCCGCTCTCGATCAGCGAGCTGCCGATCGAGCGAGGGGAACAGCAGTGGAAGCGGACCTACCGGGTCGGCGCAGGGACGCTCAGCCTCGTCCGAGTGCGCGCGAACAACGGGATCGTCGAAGTCCGATGGCCGAGCCTCGTCTACACGATGAAGTTCGAGCGGGGAGAGATGGAAGGCGCGGACACCTCGACGCCGATGGATCTCTCCGAGCCGGGCGTCGGGCAGCCCGTACCCGAGGCGGCGTGGTCGTTCGGCACCGCCGCGCTACTCGTGTTTCGGGTGCCGAGCTACGAGGGCCTCAACTTCAAGGCGGTCGTCGTCGATCAGGCTCGCGGGCGCGAGATCGACCCGATGACGATGTACCTCTACCACTGCGCGTTCTAGCCCGGGTCAGGACCGCGTCTCGACAACGGCGTTCGGCGAGAGCGCGATGCGCGTACCCCCACCGCCGGGTGAACGCTCGAGGAGGCGGGGCCCGGCGAGGCCGACATCGACGAGGTCCTTGCGACACCGCGAGATCAGCATGTTGATCTCCTGCCGCGAGACCTCGGGTTTGCGCGGCCAGACGATCGCGCGGACCGTGTCGTCGGGGATGAACTCGCCGGCCTGGTAGCCAGTGGGGCGGAGGAGGGCGACGAGCAGATCGAAGCGGCGATCCGCGAGGTAGACCGCGTACTCGCGACCACCGACGGTGAACAGCACCCGGCCTCCGCGCGGCAGCATCTCGATCTCGACCTTGGTAGGGAGCGGCGTGGTGCTGCCGACCGCCGTGGTAGCGACGCGACCAGGGGCGGCGGCGATCGTGAAGGTGTCGCCGCGATACGTGATGGTGTCGCCAACGGCGAGGGGCTCGAGCGTGTCCGCGGGGAGTGACTGGCCGGAGCGCGCCGCGCCGCCATCGCGAGCCTCGACGAACAGCTCGCCCTGGGCGAGATGAAACGCGAGCGCCGACGCGGGCCACGCCTTGATGATCAGATCGTCGGTCTCGCCGCTGCCGAGTGTGAAGGGAGTGTGCGAGATCCGGAAGCTGTTCGCATTGCGCTCGAGCAGGAACGCGGCGGGTGCGTCGCGCTGCGGTGCAGGGATCGAGATCTCGAGATGCAGCTCGAGACCGGGCATGCGAAGCACGTCGCCGTCCGCGAGTGCGCTCGCCGCGGCGTGTTCCTTGCCGTTGAGATCGATCGGCGCGCGACCGAGCGGCACGACCTCGGCACCCTCGGAGGTGAGGCGCACGAGGGCGTGGCGGCGGCTGATCTGCGGATCGGTCGCGACGATGTCGCAGTCGCCCTGTCTCCCGATCAGGATGCCGTTGGCGCCAACGCGCCGCGACGGGCCATCCGGTACCACCACGTTGCAGCGCAGCCTCGGCGGCTCGGACATCGCCGCGAGCTTCGCACGACGTGGATCCATAGACGCGCCGATCGGACCAAATGACGGAAGCGAGCGTCAGTCGACCCGGACAACGTCGACGGTCTGGATCGGACCATCGTTGTCGATCACGAGGAAGTGGCGATCGATGCCGTCGCCCTTCATCGGCTCGGCGCCGCCACCACCGGAGACGAACGCGGGGATCCCGGCGTTCTCGAACTCGACCAGCGTGTGGATGTGGCCGTAGAGCGTCAGGTCGACGCGGCCCTCGGCGAGCTTCTCGAGGAGGCGGTGGGCGTCGCGATAGCTGCGGAACGCGCCGTAGCGGAGGCCGATCGGATCGATCGGTGGAATGTGCGTGAGGAACACGTGCGGCTGATCCTTGGCCTGGTCGAGCCAGCCGTCGATCCACTCCTCGACGATCGGATCGATGCCGGCGTCGCCGGAGTCGGCGAAGGTGAAGGCGGTGCCCTTGAAGGTGAAGTGAAACGACGCGCGACCGTAGTGGTCGAAGAATCGCTGCGCGCCACCCCATAACTCGTGGTTGCCGAGCGTCGTGTAGTACGGGATCTGGAGCACGGTGAGCTGGCGATCGAACAGGTCGTATTCGTCGACCTCGCCGCGCTCGGTGATGTCGCCCATCGCGGCCACGAACCGCGCGTTCGGGACCTTGTTGATCCGCGTGAACACCTCGTCGACGATCGGCAGCGCGGTCTGGATGTCAGCCATCGCGATGTAGCGGAACGGCTCGACGGTGTCGGCATCCGGCGGTGCGACGCGGAGCTCGTGGGTGCCGGTCGTCAGCGTGACCTCAAAGGTCGCCGTCGTCGGCGCATCCCCTGGCTGGCGTATGATTATGACGCCGTCGACAGTGAGCACCGCATCGGCGAGCGAGTTGCGCGCGATGATCGTCCAGTCGCCGGCATCGGTGGTGAAGGTGAGGTCGAGCACCGGCGCGCCGGACCACAGGTCGAGCTTGCCGTCGGAGAGCTCGCGGACGACGGCTAGACCTTCGTCGATGTCGACCTTCGCGAACTCGATCTCGGCGTGGCCGACGGTGAGCTCGTCGAGCGCGCGCCCTTCACCGGGACGCGTGCAGGCGGCGAGGGCGACGAGGAGGAGCTTCTTCACTTCACACCTCCGCGGTAGCGCAACCCGAAGGTGGTGAGCCACGCGGTGCCGACATTGACCTCGAGGTGCGTCGCCCAGTGGCGATCGAACAGCCAGTCGAGCGATGCATTCATGCTGCCGACGAAGCCCGCGGCGCGCCCGGCAGCGATGCCAGCAACCATCGAGTCTCGACGATGATCGTAGAACAGCTGCGCCTCACCGCGATTGCCGAGGTAGAGCCCCCAGCCGAACGTACCGAGCAGGATGCTGGTGTTGTCGCGCTCGCCGGTGTAGTAGGCGCGCTCGACGCCGATGCCCGTGGACATCTGCACGAACGATCCGCGCAGCGCATCATCGATCCGGCGCAGATCGAGGCGACCGATCACCTCGACCTCGCCGGTCGCGAGCTCGACGTGATCGCCATCGTCTTGATGACCGCGAAGGCCACCGCGCGCGGTCACTCGCGAGCCATCGTCGACCGCGTCACCCGTCGGCGCCGCACCGAGGATGCGAACACGTGCGTCGAGCTCGCCGGTCCGGATCTCGTTCTCGGCATCGCTCATCAGCGATGCGCCGAGGGTGAGACGACCGAACGCGACGTCACCGGCGAGTCGACCCAGCCCGGCCTGGCGATACGGATCGGAGAGGTAGAGCATCGCGAGCTCGAGCGACCACGGTGCCGCGGCCCGCGCCGTTGCGAAGCGCGGTGCACCCGCGGCGACCCCGACGTCGGCCCACCACGAGGTGACGAACATCCCGGCGCCGATCAGCAACACGGGCGTCAGCGTCAGCGTCGGCGGGTAGCCACCGCTGATCCCGATCGGCCCGCCACCGGCGAGCATGCCGCCGAGCCCGATCGCCTCGATCAAGGCGAGCCGCTTCGCCGTGCGCTTCTCGCCGACCAGGTAGCTGCCGGTCCCGTGGACGGCAACGCCGATCGTGAGTGCCGCGAGCACGGCACCCGTTCGCCGCGGGGCACTGACGTCCGGGCCACAGGGATGTGGAGCAACCGCGCATTGGCCCGCGAGATCGCCGAGCCGCCCCTCTCCGAATGCGGGACGGGCAGCGAGCAGGCTCGCGACCAGGCACAGGCCGGACCAACGCATCGCGAGAAGCCTACTTGATTCTAATGACTTGCAGGAGCGATCGAGCACAGACCGATAGGGCAGGCAGCGCGTTTCACACAGGACATGCGCAAGCTGCTCCTCGGTCTGCTTCCCATCGCCTGCACCATCTCCAGCGCCGATCCCCAACCGCAACAGAAGATCGCCGCGCCTACGAGCAACCAGCCGATCATCGAGAAGGGCTCCGGCTGCGCGTATCAAGGCGCAGACATCGCGACCGACGGTGGAGACACGCGCGTGCGTCGTAGCAAAGGTTCCCCTTCGAGAGACTCGTCCGACGAAGAGTCCGACAAGGCGTCCGAGCGTGCGCCCTCGTCGAGGCGCCCGATGGCCGTCGCGCCGTCGCCCGAGCCGAGCAGGCCGTCGCCGTCGACGACTGCCACGCGTGGTGGAGCCGTCGGTGGAGCACCCGGCGCGCGGCCTTCCGCGAAGATCGCGCTGGACCGTCCGGCGCCGATGCCGATGGAGCAGCCAAGCGGCGTACGCGCCGGCGAGTGGGACGACAACGCGAACTATCGCGACTACGTGAAGTGGCTGTCGAACAGCAGCACGAAGGGTAAGATCGACATCACCGGTCGCCAGTTCCTCGTCGTCACCGACAGCGCCGGCAAGCCCTTGCCGAACGTGCCGGTCACCGTCACTGGTGGACAGACCTCGACGAAGCTGATCACGATGGCCTCGGGTCGCGCGATCCTGTTTCCGACGGCGTTCGGTCTCCGCGGTGACCTCACCGCCTCGGCCACGTTCAACGGCAAGACGGTGAGCGCGAAGGTCGGCACCACCGTCGATGGTGTCGTCAAGCTCGAGATCCCGACGCAGCGCCCCGCGATCGCGAAGCGCCAGGTCGATCTCGCGTTCGTCCTCGACACCACCGGCTCGATGGCCGAGGAGATCGAGGCGGTCAAGCAGACGATCAAGGCCGTCTCCGATCAGATGCCAGCGCAGGTCGATGTCAGGATCGGTCTCGTCGAGTACAAGGATCGCAGCGACTGCTTGCTCACCCGCACGTTCCCGTTCTCGAGCGACCTCCGCGGGTTCGCGAACAGCGTCCGCAACATCAGTGCCTCGGGCGGCGGCGACATGCCCGAGGACATGCACAAGGGTCTCGACGCGGCGCTCGACAAGCTGTCGTGGCGCGGCGAAGCCACTCGCATGGTGGTCGTGATCGCCGATGCGCCGCCGCAGTTCTACGCACAGTCGAACGACTACGCGAACTCGGCGAAGCGTGCGGCGGCTCGCGGGATCAAGCTCTACACCGTGGCGGCGTCGGGGATGGATACCCTCGGTCAGGTCGTGATGCGCCAGATGTCCCAGTTCACCGGCGCGAGCAACATGTTCGTGCTCCGTGGTGGCGCCGGTCCGCAGTCGGTCGGCGGCGGCGATCCGAAGTCGTCGTGCGGTGGCACGCATCAGGACTACTCGAGCGGCAAGCTCGACCAGTTGATCATGCGCAAGGTTCGTCAGGAGCTCGCGTCGATCGATGCCAACCCGATGAAGATTCCGGGCAAGGGTACCGACGAGAACGCTAAGCCGTGCGAGCAGCGCTTGGTGCTCGCGAACTAGCGTTTGCGAAGCGAGCGGCCGAGTCGATTCGAGAGGTGTCAGCGACTGGCCCGCTTCGCATACGATCCCGCCCGCGCTCCACATCCAGTCCGACGGGTTCGCGGCGCTCGGGGCTCGGGTCGCGAAGACTCCCGTTCCCGACGGGAGCTGGGAAGCGAACCCCACCGCCTCGGCGACCGAGCTGGTCGGGAAGGTTCGTCCGGCGCACGGGCTGTCGAGCGAGGCGGCGGCGCTCTACCTCCAGACGCTCGCGCTGCCCGAATCGACGAAGGCGAACGTCCTCCTGTGGAACGGCTGGTCGTCGCAGTACGACGCCTCCGCCGCCGAGCTCGTGAAGTCGAAGCTCGTGCGCTCGGCGTCGGTCACCGGCGCGGGCCGCAAGATCTTCGCGCCGGGCGAGATCGTGAAGAAGACGAAGCTGAACCTGCCGATCGAGAGCGGCAACGCTTATGCACAGCGTGCGTGAGGCCGCTGGCCGGTCCTTCTTTATTTTGGCGCCATCGGATCATCCGCAGGACAACCGGTCGATCGTGCGAGCGCTGGTTCGTCGAGTGGTTGTAGCCAATCGAGCGTCGTGACTTCGATGACCTGGGCCCAGGGTTGGCTTGCCCGCCAACCCCGTGCCCGTTCCATTGTACGGACCTGGCCCAGCTCTTCGAACAAGATCCGGAAACCCGGGTCTACACCGCGATGCGAACGAGATCCGGCTCTGCCGCGCGCCACCACGGCGTGCGCGGCAAACCACGGACGGGCTCGAACGGCGCGCCGAGCTGCGGCATCAGGAGCTCGATGTTCCTCTCGTACAACCGCTCCGCCGGGTAGTCCCAGGCGTGGAGCGCGAGGTTGAAGGTGCCCCAGTGCACCGGCATGAACGGGCCGCCACCGAGCATGCGCAGCGCTTCGAGCGCGTTGTCGGGACCGAGGTGGACGTGATCCCACGACGGGTGGAAGCCACCGACCTCGAGCATCACGAGATCGAAGGGGGCGAAGCGTTCGCGGACCTGCTCGAACTCGGGCGTCAACGCCGTGTCACCGGAGAAGAATACGCGGTGTTTCGCCGTCTCGATCACGAACGACGCCCATAGCGTCTTGTTGCGATTGCCGACGCGCCCGCTGAAGTGCTGCGACGGCGTGGCGGTGATGATCAGCCCGCGGATCGCGATCGACTCCCACCAGTCGAGCTCGATCACGCGCTCCGGCGGGATGCCCCACGCCTCGAGGTACATGCCGACTCCGAGCGGAACCACGAACGGCGTGGTGCGCGACGCGAGGGCTTCGATGGTTCCGCGATCGAGGTGATCGAAGTGATCGTGCGAGATCACGATCGCATCGAGGTCAGGCACGTCGGTGACCGGAATCGGCACCGGTTGGAACCGCCTTGGTGCGGCGATGCCGAACGGCGAGATCCGCTCGCTCCACACCGGATCGGTGAGCACGCGTGCGCCGTCGAGCTCGAGCAGCACCGTCGAGTGGCCGAGCCACGTGCTGCGCAGTCCGGACTCGATCGGCCATGCCCATGCCGGGCGCGGATCGATCGCGGCCAGCGGCGTGGGCGGGCGGCGCTCGGCCTTGCCGAACACGTACTCCTTCGCGACCCCGAGCCGCATCCCGGGCTTCGGCCCCAGCGTGGTGCGCCTGGTGTTGCGGAACAGTCCGCCGGCGAACCGGGGAGAGGCGAGGGAGCGTTCCTTGCGTCGACCGGTTGCTCGTTGGCGACTGTCCATTGCCAAGGAGGCTAGCCACCCGGGTGTGATGCCGCAATGCGCAAACGATTTCTCAGCCGACGCTTGCCACCTCGGTCGTGAGCACGGTGCGGACTTTCTCGAGCAGTTCCGTGCGCTAGAACGGCTTGGCGATGAACTCGGACTCCCCGATCGGGGCGTGCTGGTGGAAGCCAGACATGAACAGCACTCTCTGCGGGGCACCGATCTCGAGGATCTCGCGGGCGAGGTCGCGGCCCGACAGACCCGGCATCCCGATGTCGGTGAGCAGCAGATCGATCGTGCCGGGATGCTCGCGGGCGAAGGAGAGGGCGTTGTGGCCAGAGCTGGCTGACAACACGGCATATCCCGCGGAGCGCAGGATTCTCTCGGTGGCGCGGCGCACGCTGTCATCATCGTCGACAACGAGGATCGTCGCGGTGGCGGTCGAGGAAGCGCGCACGGGCACTGCTCGCTCGGTGGCTCCGTCGCGGGGAGCAGGATGTAGACCGTGGTGCTTTCGCTGCGCGGAGTCGACGCGGATCTCGCCACCCGCTTGCTCGATCACACTCCGTGGACCGTGGCGAGGCCGAGCCCGGTGCCCTTGGTGCGCGCCTTGGTCGTGAACTACGGCTCGAAGATCCGCGACACGACCTCCGGCGCCATGCCACGGCCGGAGTCCGTAGCGCCCGGGTGCGAGCCCGCGGGAGACCTCGTCGAGGTCGAGCGCTTCGAGTCCGCACGGGGCCCGCGCCGACGATCGCATCGCGCGCATTGACGATCAGGTTCATCAGGATCTGCTCGAGCTGCGAGCTGTCCCATCAGGATGCGAGGGATGCGCGGTCCATCGAGCTGTTCATCTCGATCTGCGGACCGACGGTCACCAGCGGTGCCTTGGAGTGCGGGTCGTAGATCACCGCGGCACCGCGATCCACGTGCAACAGGTCGAAGCACGTGACCAGCACGCGATCGAGCAAGCGTGCTCGACCCCGATAGTTCGACCGAGCTCGACGATCGCGCGCAGCCGGATCAATTCTTCGTGGTCCGCACTGGCCCCAGCTGGAACCTCGAACCGCGTCGCCACATGCCCGGTCACCACGGCCATATTTGAGGCGATGAATCGACCAAGGTCCGGAGGCTTGGTGGCCTGTCAGCGTGGGCTGACCGTGAGTCGCAAAGCTCCGGGTAGGACAGGGCCTACGCCGTGATCCGAGGATCTTTAGTTACGAGGGTCGCATCGATCCGGTTCGCCCGCAGATCGATCCTCTTGAGGGCCGGCAGCAGCGCCTGGGAGACCTGCGTCGCACCGACGGTTCCGATCCCAGTTCTCTGCAGATCGAGGTGGCGGAGCGCGGGGAGCTGCATGGCCTTGCCGGCCAGCGTGGCGCCGATCTCGTTGCCGAGCTTGTTGCTCGCCAGCGCGAGCTTGACCAGCTTGGTGAGTGGACCGGCATCGAGCAGGTGACCGACGCCGACCGTGGTCAGGCCGCAGTTGCCGAGGTAAAGCGTCTCGAGGTTGCGGAGGTGCTTCCACCCCGCGAGCGCGGTGATGCCGCCGGTCTCGAGGTTGTTGCTGGTCAGCACCAGGCTGCGAAGCTTGGGCAGGCGATCCTGGAGTACGGCGAGGCCGCCGGGACCGATGCGGTTGCCGGTGACGTTGAGCGCCTCGAGCTCCGCGAGAGCCGGCGAGGCGACCAGCGCCTGGAAGCCAGCATCGCCGATCTTGCCGCGAACGAGCAGCCGGCGAACGTGTGGGAGCCACGTGGTCTCGAGCAGGCGCTCGACGCCGTCGAGGCCGCGCAGCCCGCGGACCTCCACCTCGACGATCGGCTCGCTCGAGAACACTGCAGCGGCCGCATCGATCTTCGTGACGAACCCGCTGATCGCCTCGACGAAGCCCTTGGTGACGCGCAACCGGACGTTGTGGTAGGGCCACCACGTCTTCGCGTGCTCGGAGAACATCGCGTCGCGCTGGAGCTCGAGGGCTTCGCGCTTGCGGATCGAGAGGGGGCCGTCGAGCGCGGTGTCGAGCTGGATGAACTCGCCGCGTGGATCGTTCGCACCGACGAGTGCATCGGCGTAGACCTGGCGGGCGTCGAGGTTGGTGGGGTCGGCGATCACCGCGCCGAGGAGCAGCTCGCGACGATTGCCGGTGCCGGTGGCGACGGCACCCACCGGTGGTCGAGGAAACCCTTCGTCAGGCATTCGCGTCTCCCGTCAGCCGAGCGACCTCGTCGAGATACTGCTTGCCGAGCACGGGATCCACCATGTGGACGTACGCGGCGTAGCCGGCGAGATACGCCGGGAAATCGGCGTGGTCCTTCGCTTGCGAGGCGAGCCCGTGCCGGGCGCAGTTGTGAAGGATCGCGCGGAACCTCCGCCGATCGACGCGCGGGATGTTGACCTTGTCGTTGACGACGAGCCCGGTGATGCGCTGCTGGTGCTTGTTGCGCAGGACGCGGCGCTTGTCAGCACGCTCGGTGAAGCCCTCTTGCTGGCAGATGCCGTCGACCCACCACAGAAAGCGGCCGAGCCTGACCTCGGGATCTTCGCGTTGAAACGAGAACGTCAGGTCATCCGCATAGCGCGTGTAGGTGGCGCCGTACTTCTCGGCGAGCTTGCCGAGGCGTGCGTCGAGCCGGCGCGACACGAGGTTCGCGATCGCGGGGGAGGTGGGCGCGCCTTGCGGCAACACGCCGGGCCACACGACGTGACCGTTGTCGAGCTTCGGGCGGTACGTGGTCAGGCCGGCGAGGGTGGCCGAGACCTCCTCGTTGTAGCCGAGGTACTCGAACAGACCCTTGACGCGGCGGTAGTGCACGGTCGGGAAGAAGTCCTTGAGATCGAGCTTGAGGACGATCGCCGCGCCCCGATGCGGAGTCGCGTTGGTCACCGTCGAGCGGTTCGGTACGAAGCCGTGCGCCGCATCGTGGAGCGGCACCTTCGCGAGGATGTCGTCGAGGATCTTGCGCTGCACCTTGCGGAGCGGCGTGCGCGGTGCGGCGATCTTGCGCGTGCCGCCCTTGGCTTTCGGGATCTCGAACTCGACGTAGCCCGAGCCGGCGTCGGTGCCGGGTCGCATCAGCTTCGCGAGGTCCGCGGTGCTGATGCCGACGAGCTTGGCGACCGCCGCCCGATCGGTCAGCGTGGGGAGCTGGTAGGCATCGAGGGCGGACTGGTGCGTCGATTTCTTCGGCTTGCGCTGCGGATGATCGTCGTTCGGGAAGATGCCGAACGCCCAGCCGGTGGGATTGTAGCGACCGAGCGGAGAGCCGAGCTCGACGCGGTAGCGAATGTCAGCCGGCGCGACATCGTCGAGCTGCAGCGCGCGGACGGCACGCTTCGCCGCGGTCCTGACCTGCGGGTTTGGATCCTTGACCACGCGGCGGAGCAGCCGGGCGGCCACGCTGCGCGGAAACACGGCGCGGCAGGTCTCGATCGCGACGGTGCGGTCCGCCGGATCGAAGCTCGAGATCAGCGCCTCGGCGTGGGGGACGAGCATCCGCGCGATGTAGTGACGCCCCACCGCGTACTCGGCAGGCGCGCGCGGGTTCGCGAACAACTGGTTGATCTTCGCGAGCGAGCTCGCGTCGGCCGCGGCCGCCAGCGACTTGAGCTCGAGCAGGAGATCGACGAGCGTGAGCACCACCAGGGAGAATCCTCCGGCACTACCGACGGTGCAAGGCGACGATGGCAAAAGGTCAGGTAGGATCAGCTCGATGGTCACTGCCCTTGGTCGCTACGAGCTCGTGGTCGAGCTCGCGCGCGGTGGCATGGCCGAGCTGTTCCTCGGCCGCGTCCAGAACCTCGGGTTCACGAGGGTGTTCGCGATCAAGCGCATCCTCCCGCACCTCGCGCAGGACACGCAGTTCACCCAGATGTTCCTCGACGAGGGCCGCATCGCTGGGCTGCTCTCGCACCCCAACGTTTGCCAGGTCTTCGAGCTCGGCGAGCTCGAAGGTCAGTTCTTCCTCGTGATGGAGTACCTCGAAGGCGTCTCGCTCCACGAGTTGATCGAGACCACCGCCGGTCGCGTCGATCCACGCGTGGTCGCCGGCATCCTCGGGCAGGCCGCGGAAGGGCTGCACTACGCCCACACGCTGCGCGATCACACCGGTGCGGCGACGCCGGTGGTGCATCGCGATGTCTCGCCGCAGAACCTGTTCGTCACCGTCGACGGCGTCTGCAAGGTGCTCGACTTCGGCGTCTCCAAGATCACGACGGATCCGTCGCGCACGAAGTCCGGCGTGCTCAAGGGCACGCTGCCCTACAGGGCGCCCGAGCAGATCGGCGGCGACCAGGTCGATGGTCGCGCCGACGTGGTCTCGCTCGGGGTCTGCGCGTGGGAAGCGCTCGCCGGTGAGCGCTTGTTCGAGCGCACGTCGGACC
>JBBQJJ010000116.1:0-21150 GCA_038325805.1 Haliangiales bacterium | reverse complement strand
GTCAAGATCTCGCCGAAGCTCCACGTCAACGAACCGGTGCTGTTCGCGGTCACCGTCGAAGCGCCGGGTGGCGTGGTGGTGAGCAAGCGCGAGCGGATCGTCGTCACGGCCGCGCCACCCAAGGCCGGCTGATCTCGCCAGGCTCGACCGGCCACACTCGAAGGTTGGGCAACGCTCTTGGCGCTTCGCAGGCTCATTGCGCTCGAGCATTGCGTGGTCAGACCTCCGATGCTGTCGACGCTGAGGGCGTCGACAGCAGGCGAGCTTGCACAACCGGTCTCGGCCGGCGTGAACGCCGGACGAGCTTGTGCGTTCTCGTCGAACGAATGGTGAACGCCGATGTCCGGTTGGAAGATCGTTTGGCGACCCTTGGCGGGTTGCGTTTGGCGATTTGGCGACCCTCTGACCACGTGGTGCTGGAGCGCGATCCGAGCGTGACTGGAGCGCAGGCTCGACCGGCCAGACTCAAAGGTTGTGCAACGCTCTTGGCGCTTCGTAGGCTCATTGCGCTCGAGCATTGCGTGGTCAGAGGGTCGTCGAAATCGCCACGTGAGGCCCGCCAAGGCGTGCGTTCTCGTCGAACGAATGGTGAACGCCGATGTCCGGTTGGAAAATCGTTTGGCGACCCTTGGCGGGTTGCGTTTGGCGATTTGGCGACCCTCTGACCACGTGGTGCTGGAGCGCGATCCGAGCGTGCGTGCTGGAGCGCAGGCTCGACCGGCCAGACTCAAAGGTTGTGAAACGCTCTTGGCGCTTCGCAGGCCCGTCAGTGTCGCTCCGACGAGCCGACGTTGCTCACGCGGAGCACTCGCCCTCGGAGGTCTGGACCTCGAAGGCGATCGACTGGCCGAGATCGATGAAGTCTTCCTCGACGGCGTCGGCATCCGACAGCTCGGTGAGATCGGAGATCAGGGTCTTCAACCGATCGACCGGAACGCTGTGCCAGAACGCCCGGCTCGTCGCACCCTCGGCGACGTAGAAGTCGAGCAGCCGCTCGACGGTGGCAGCCGCGCGACGCACCGGCACCTTGCCGATCAGGCGACCGAAGTCCGCGCGGTCGGGCCCGACCCCACCACCGACGTAGACCAGGTACTGCGGCGCGGGTCGTCCGGCGATCTTGCGCATGCCGCCCTGGAAGCCGATACCGGCGATGTAGTGCTGGCCGCAGCCGTGAGGGCAGCCGCTGATCTTGACGTCGAGACCGCGCCCCGCCGAGGTCAGATCGGGACGGCGATCGAGTAGCTCGGTGAGCTGCGCGCCGAGGCCACGCGACGCGGTGACCGCGAGCTTGCAGCTCGACGCACCGGGGCAGCTGGTGACGTCGGCCAGGCTGTTCGCGCCGTTCAGTGCGAGACCGAGCGCGCCGAGCTCGCGGTGGAGCGCGGGGAGGCGTGCGTCGGGGACGTAGCGCAGCACGAGGTTCTGCTCGTTCGTCGTGCGCAGCTCGCCCTCGCCGTAGTTGACGACCAGCGGGATCAGCCCGCGCAGCTGTGCCGTGGTGATGTCGCCGAGGATCAACCGGATCACCACCGCCGAGAACCCGGGCTGCTTCTGCGGGCGCACGCTATCTGCGGCCCACGCGACGTAGCTCGGATCGCGCTCGGAGACCTGAAGTAGAGGAGGGCGCTTCGATCGCGGTTCGGGTTGCGCGGGGAGGACGAGCGGCACGCCGCCCTCGGCGCGGATCGTCTCGCGCTCCTTCGCGTAGTCGGCCAGGAAGGCCGGGACGCCGACCTTGTCGATCGCCCACTTGAGGCGGGCCTTCGCCTTGTTATGGCGATTACCGATCCGATGGAACACGCGGATCACAGCGTCGGATGCCTCGAGTAACTCGGCGGCGGGCACGAAGTCCTCGACGACGATCGCGCTGCGCCGCAGCGTCGAGAGCCCACCGCCGGCGAGCAACTGGAAGCCGCGTTCGTCCCCTCGCTTGCGTGCGAGGAAGCCGAGGTCGTTGATGAACGCCTGCGAGCAATCGGTGCCGCAGCACCCACCTAGCGACGGCTTGAGCTTGCGCGGTAGCGTCGACGAATACGGGCCACGCAACAGGTGTCTCGCGAGGGCTTCGACGTACGGCGTGGGATCGAACGGCTCGTCCTTCGCGACGCCGGCGAACGGGCAGCACGTCCAGTTGCGGACCGAGTGACCGCACGCTTCTTTCGTCGTGATGCCGGAGTCGGCGAGGATGCGCAACGCCTCCTCGACATCCGCCGACGGCACGAAGTGGTACTGCACGTTCTGCCGGGTGGTGACGTGACCCTTGCCGCCGCCGAACTTCTCGGCAACCACCGCGAGCGCCTCGAGCTGCGCCGGCGTGACGATGCCCGCGGGCAGCTTCGCGCGGATCATGTTGACGCCGTCCTGGCGCTGGCCGTAGACGCCGTTGAGCAGGCGGAACGAGCGCCAGTCGTCGGGAGCGAGCTCGCCGCGCTCGAACGCTTCGAGCTTGGTCACGAACAGATCGACATCCTCGTGGCGTGCGAAGCCGAGACGACCCGGAGCGGGAATAGAAGGTGCGGGAACATCGACAGAGCTCATGACGTTTTCTCCAATGCGATCGGCCGCTGAGAGCCGAGCTGAGGAAGCTGATCTGCAAGCGCGACGACGCGACCGATCACGAGCACGCCGGGAAGCTCGGTATCGACGTCGACCGCGGGGAGCTCCCGCAGCGTGCCGAGCCACCGCACGCTGCCTTCGTGCGACGCGCCGAAGACGATCGCGGCAGGGGTCTCGGGCGACCAGCCCCGCGCGATCAAGCGCGCGACGATCGCCGCGCGTGTCTTGATCCCCATCAACACGACGAGGGACAGCGTGTCGGGCGCGATCCCGTCGAGGGTCGGGCCGAACGCGCTCTCGGCGTGACCGGAGATCACCGCGAACGCCGACGCGACGCCGCGATGGGTGACCGGAATCCCGGCGAGTGCCGGTGCCGCGATCGCCGACGACACGCCGGGCACGACCTCGTAGGCGACACCCGCGGCTTCGAGTGCGAGGGCCTCCTCGCCGCCACGACCGAGCACGAACGGATCGCCGCACTTGAGGCGCACGACGCGCTTGCCCGCCTTCGCCGCCTTGATCAGCAGGCGGTTGATGTCGGTCTGCTCGATCGAGTGCCGCCCCGCGCGCTTCCCGACGAAGAACCGCCGAGCTTGTGGAGCGAAGGAGATCAGCTGGCCGTCGACCAGCGCGTCGTCGAGGACGAGATCCGCACGCTTCAAGCGATCGAGGGCGCGCAGCGTGAGCAGCTCGGGATCGCCGGGACCCGCGCCGACCAACGAGACGAAGCCGGTCATGACTTCTCCTTCGCCGCGGCCTTCACCGTCGAGGATCCGCTGGCGTGCGTCGTGTAGAGCCCTTCGAGGGCGCGTAGCAACAGAGGCCGACGTTCGGCCATCGGCACGCCGGCTTGCTTCCACTCGCTGCGCATCGACAGCGCGACGGCGACCCAGCGCTCGAGATCGGGCGGCAGCATCGCGTCGATGCCCTCGCGCAGCAGGCCGGCAAGCGCAGGAGCTGCACCGCCGGTCGAGATCGCGATCTCGACTTGCCCGCGCCGCACGACGCCACCGAGGAACGCGCTCGCGGCGCCCTTGTCGTCGACGGCGTTGACGAACACGCGGCGCGCCTCGGCGGCATTCGCGACGACGCGATTGACCTCGGGAGGTGCGGCAGCGACGACCCACCACACGCCATCGAGGTCACGCTCGACGAAGCCGCGCTCGACGATGGTCACGCCCTGGGCGCGGATCGCGTCGCAGATGACCGGTGCGACGACTGTCACCCGAGCGCCGGTCGCCAGCAGCCCGTCGAGCTTGCTCGCCGCAACCGGACCACCACCGACGAGCAACGCATCTCGTCCCGCAAGATCCAGGAATGCCGGATACAACGTCATCGCGACTCCTTCACGAGCGCATAACCCGCGTCCCGCACCGCCACGGCTCGCTCCACGACACGACCATTCGTGCCGCGATGAGGATGCGACGAGGTCGCCGCGACGGTGCAGGAACGCAGAACCCTCACAGCCAGCCCGCCTGGCGGTTGCTGGCGGCAGCTGCGCGGCGGTGCTGCCACTGCGAGACGCCGTGGCTCGCCGTGCTCGCTGCCGCGACGAGCAACGCGATCACGGACGCGCGCACACCCAGATCCCGAACGACTCGGAACGTCTTCATCACGCACCCTCCTTGAGGTGTAAGCCGCACTCGTTCTTCGACGAGCCGCGCCAGCGCCCAGCACGTGGATCTTCGTGGTCGGCCACCGCGGTCGTGCACGGCTGGCAGCCGATCGATGGATAGCCCTGGCCGTGCAGCGGATTGACCGGCACGTCATGCGCGTAGACGTGTGCCCAGACATCGTCGTGACTCCACGACGCGAGCGGGTTGATCTTGACGAGGTTGAACTTCCGGTCGTGTTCGACGACGCGTGTCTTCGCGCGCTCCGGCGTCTGGTCGCGGCGGAGCGCGGTGATCCAGCCGTCGAACGTCGCGAGGGCGTTGCGCAGCGGTTCGATCTTGCGAAGCTCGCAGCAGCGATCCGCCTCGCGCTCCCACAGCTTCGGGCCGTGCAGCAATGCTTGCGCCGGGATCGTGAGCTCCGGCGTGACCGCGCGAATCACCACGCCGTAGCGCTGCTCGAGCCGCTTCCACAGCGCGTACGTCTCGGGGAACAGCACGCCGGTATCGAGCGTGAACAGATCGATCGGCAGGGAGTGGCGGGCGATCAGGTCGATCACCACGCAGCCCTCGGCTCCAAAGCCCGTCGCGAACGTCAGCCGGCCATAACGCGCGGCTGCCCAGCGCAGGATGTCGAGGGCGGTGGCGCCGTCGAGTAGATCGCCGAGCACCGCGACCTCGTCGGGCCGTGCACGTGTCACCATCGCTCATCCGTCATAACGGATGAAGATCTAGCAGGCGGTCCGTGGGCCTGTCAATATAACGGATGAACGTCTAGCGGCGCTTCAGCTGCGAGAGCGCCGCGCGGGCACGCTTGATGTCCGGGTCGGACCGCGGTGCAAGCTTCAGGAATGTCTCGAAGTTATCGATCGCAGCCGACTTCTGCCCCTGCGCCGCATAGATGATGCCGAGGTAGAGGTAGTTGATGGCGACCTTGCCGTCACGCCGGACAGCCGGGATGAGCAACGCCTCGGCGTCGTCGTACCGCTTCGCGTCGACGTACAGCAGCCCGAGCTTCGCGGTCGCCTTCCAGTACGGTGGGTCGAGCTCGAGGGCTTGCTGGTACGCCTTGATCGCCTTCTCGGGCTGCGTCTCCAGGCGATAGATCTCGCCGAGCGCGTACCAGTACTTCGATTCGTTCGGCGACTTCTGGACCGCCTTGAGCAGCGCCTGTTCGGCGTCGCCCTGGCTCCGCTTGCCCTGGCTCTGCTCGAGGTTGTAGAGCAGCCCGAGCTCGAAGAACGCGCGACCGTTCTGCGCGTCGAGCTCGATCGCCTTGTCGAGATGCTTCTTCGCCTCCTCGAGCTCGCCCTGATTGCGGCGCGACATGCCGAGGTAGATGTGGATGTTCGGATCGTCGGGCGCACCCTTGAGCGCGGCCTGGAACTTGAGCGCGGCCTCGTCGTACTTGCCGAGCTTGTCGAGCCCGATGCCGAGCTGGAGCTGATACTCCGACTTCGTCGGGTCGAGCGTCGCGGCCTTGCGCAATTCCTCGACGCCCTCCTCGACGCGATCGAGGATCAACAGGGCGCGACCGCGCTTCTCGTGACCGGCGGCGTCGCCGGTGTTCATGTCGATCACTTGCTGCGCGACCTCCAAGGCCTCGGCACCGCGGTTCGCTGCGAGTAGCGCCTCGGCGTACAGCTTGTAGCCGCGTGTCGAGGTGAGATTCTTGTCGTAGAAGGCCTTCGCCACCTCGATCGCGCGCGTCGGCTTGCCGCTATGGATCAGGAAGTCGACGTGCTCCTCCAGCGTGTCGAACTCGTTCGAGATCGCGAACGAGCGGCCGTAGTACTTGTCGGCATCGACGAGCTGGCCACCTTGTGCGGCCTCGCGAGCGTCGGCGAGCAGCGACTTCGCGTCGGGCTGCTTCTCCTTCTTGACGAGCTTGACCACCTTCTCCTTGCCACCACACGCACCGCCCAGGAGAGCGAGTGCGAGGGCCAAGGCGATCCGCTGCGACATCGGCGAAGCGTAGCGAAACCACTGGTGGTTCGCCAGTTTGGCCTGCGTTTGTGGGCTATTTGACCGGTGATGGGCGGCGCACGGCGAGGACCACGGCGATCACGATCATCCCATTCGCGACAAACGTCGTGATCCCGAGCGGCTCGCCCGAGATCGCGGCACCGAACAGCACCGCGATGATCGGATTGACGTACGAGTAGCTGGTCGCGACGACCGGGCGCGTGTTGCGGAGCAGCCAGCTGTACGCGGTGAACCCGATCAGCGAGCCAGCGACAGCCAGGTAGAGCAAGCCGAGCCACGTGCTCGTCGAGGTCTCCGCGGCGATCTGCTCGCCACTACCGAGGCCGAGCACGCCGAGGAGCACGCCGCCACACAGCATCTGCACCGCGGGCAGCATGAACGGGTCCTTGGTCGTCGGCGTCGACGGCAACCTGCGCTGGATCACCGAGCCGATGGCCCACGCGATCGGCGCGCACAGCAGGATCGCGACGTGTTGCGGCTCACCCACGAGCGACGGTCCGCCCATCAGCACGATCACACCGCTGAAGCCGAGCACGAGCGAGAGCCACTCGCGCGCCGTGGGCTTGTCGCGCCCGAGGCTGCCGAGCACGGCGACCCACAGCGGCATCGTCGCGCAGACCACCGCAGCGCCACCTGACGACACGCTCTGCTCGCCGATCGCGACGAACGCATTGCCACCGACGAACAGCAGCGCACCGACGGGCGCGATCCGCAGCCACTCGCGCAGGGGAGGCACCTTCGCACCCCGCTTGAGTGCGATCGCGAACATCACCGAACCGGCGAACGTGAACCGCATCCCGCCCTGGAGGAACGGCGGGATCTCGCGCACGACGAAGGCCATCGCGAGATACGTCGAGCCCCAGATCAGATACGTGGCGGCAAGACTGATGACGACTCGAACATCTCTCATCGCGGTTTCATCTGTGCCGGGGAGCGTAGGAGAACTGGCGACCGCCATGGTGACGTAAGATGACGCGTTCTTGGAAGCAGTACAGATGCACAGATCTCTGTCCGCGACCGATACAGACAGACTGTACATGTAGGCGGCATTGGAACTGTGCTGGTCGATCTAGAGGTCGATCAGTACACTCGGTTTCATGGTGGCCACCGGTGGTTTCCTCTACGAACACCTCGCCGACGAGCTCGGTCAGGCAATCGATCGCGGAGCATTGCGGTCGGGTGATCGCTTGCCGTCGGTGCGACGGCTCGCGCAGGAGCGCAGCGTCAGCGTCGCGACCGTCCTCGAGGCCTACTTGCGCCTCGAGAACGCCGGGCTGATCGAGGTTCGCCCGAAGTCGGGGCACTTCGTCCGCCGCCGCGCGATGCTCACCGCCGAGCCACGTGCCGCGCGACCGTGCAGGACACCTTCACGCGTCACGGTCTCCGACGCGTACATCGAGATCCTCGCAGCGATGCGCGATCCCGAGTTGCTGCCGTTTGGCTGCGCGACCGTCGATCCGTCGTACCTGCCGATCGCCGCGCTCAACCGGATCATCAACCAGCTGACGCGCGAGATGACCACCGTCGGTGCGCGCTACGAAGGTGCACCCGGCCTGCTCACCCTACGCCGCCAGATCGCGCGCCGCTCCGTCGACTCCGGCGTCGCGCTCTCCGAGCACGATCTGATCACCACGATCGGTGCGACCGAAGGTCTGTCACTCGCACTTCGCGCCGTCGCGCACTACGGCGACGTGATCGCCGTCGAGTCACCGGGCTACTTCGGCGTGCTGCAGATCATCGAGGGGCTCGGCATGCGCGCGATCGAGATCCCGGCGCACCCGCGCACCGGGCTCGATGTCTCGGCGCTCGAAGAGACCCTGAAGAACCAGTCCGTGCGCGCCGTGGTGTGCGCGCCGACGCTGCTCAATCCGCTGGGCTCGGTGATGCCCGACGAGGAACGCGAGAAGCTCGTCAAGATCACCGCGAAGCTGGACATCCCGGTGATCGAGGACGATGTCTACGGCGAGCTGATGTTCGATGGCTCGCGCCCGCGTCCGCTGCGCGCGTTTGCCGGCACCGAGGACAGCAACGTCATCCTGGTGTCATCGATCAGCAAGACCTTGGCGCCCGGCTATCGCGTCGGCTGGGTCGCCGGTGGTCGCTGGCACGATCGGATCCTGCGCCTCAAGTTCGGCAACACCCTCGCCTGTCCGACGCTGCCGGGCATGGCGGTCGCCGAGTTCCTCGCGTCGGGTGGCTACGATCGCCACCTACGCCGGTTGCGTGCGACGCTCGCCGGCAACACCGAGCGCTATCGCGAGGCGATCGCGGAGAAGTTCCCCGAGGGTACGCGCGTCAGCGCACCGCGCGGTGGCTTCGTCCTCTGGGTCGAGCTACCGCCCGGCGTCGATGCGCTCAAGCTTCACGAGCAAGCGCTCAAGCGCCGGATCGTGGTGGCACCGGGCCCGCTGTTCTCGGCGCGCCAGCGGTTCGCGAACTTCATCCGCATCTCGGCGGGGATGCCGTGGAGCGAGCGCGTCGATCAGGGTCTCGACACGCTCGCGAAGCTCGTGCGGTCGTGATCACGGCTTCGCCGCGCACGACGGCTTGTCCCCGAGCGCACAGCCACGCTTCAACAAATCCGCGATCAAGCGCCCGGCATCGAGCGACGCAGCGAGTGCCTTCGCGTCCGGGTCCTTGGTCACGAGCAACGCCGCACCTTGCCGGCACGCGATCGCCATCCCGCGACTACACGCCTTCATGTAGAGCTCGAGCGCTTCCTTGGCGGTGCCGGCCACCAGCTTCTCGACGATGAACACCGCAGCAAAGCCGCAGCCGTTGGCCGAGCCGAGATCGCACGCTCGCTTGTAGAACGGGAACGACTCGCGAGCGGCGAGGCCAAGGTCCTTGGGGGGCGGCAATGTCGGATTCGCGCCGTTGATGATGCCGCCAATGCTCTCGCACGACAGCGCGTCGCCCATCGCACAGCCCTGTTCGAGCAACGTCCTTGCTCGCTTCCAGTTCTTCTTGACCGCGCCATAGTAGGACCCGAGCGCACCACAGCCGAGGGCGATCTTTGCGGTACACGCACGCTCCAGCAGGCGTTCCGCCTGTGCGTGATCGACCTTGCCGGCGACACCCTGGAGATGCATCACCCCGAGCACCGCACAGCTGTCCTGCGAGCCCTGGTCACACTGCCGCTTGCAGACCGCAACTCCATCCGTCGGTTTGCAAGCCGGCTCCGCGCTCGCGTGCGCGGTCAACGCGAGCAGGGCGACGATGACACACCGCGCCGTCATCACATCGACAGGCCGCCATCGACATCGATGGTGCGGCCGTTGAAGTAGTCGCACTCGATCACGAACTTCACCGCGAGCCAGATGTCCTCCGGCAGACCGATGCGGGCGACCGGGATGTTGGCGACGAGCGCATCTCGCGCCTTCTGGTTCATGCCCTGCGTCATCGGCGTCTCGATCATGCCGGGCGCGACGGCGCCGACGCGGATGCCGTACGCGGCGAACTCGCGCGACCAGGTGTTGGTGTTCGCGGCGAGCGCGGCCTTCGCCGAGGTGTAGTTCGACTGACCGCGGTTGCCGTGGCGAGCGATCGACGACATGTTGACGACCACGCCCGGCTTCTGCTCGGTCTCGACCATCTTCGCGACGACATCGCGCACCATCATGTACGCGCCCGTCAGGTTGACACCGATCACCGCGTCCCAGTTCTCCTTGCTGAGCTTCGTGATCGCGCCGGTCGTGCGGTCCTTCTTGACCAGCAGGCCATCGCGCAGAATGCCCGCGTTGTTGATCAGCCCGTTGAGCCCGCCCATCGCTCCCGATGCCCAATCGACGAACGAGCCGACATCGGCTTCGTTCGATACGTCGAGCTTCCGGACGTGGACTGCTCCTGGGAGACCCTTGCACTCCTCGGCGAGCGCGTGGAGGAGGTCTTCCTTGACGTCGCCGGCGGCGACCTGTCCGCCGGCCTCGGCGATGCGGCGAGCGAAGTGCGCGCCCATACCCTGGGCCGCGCCGGTGATGATGATCTTGAGCGACGAGAGCTGCATACGCGCCTTGTACGCCCGTTCGATGTTGCAGTGCAACGGAACGGGCGAGCGGCGCTCACAATTGGGGCAGCCGTCCCAACCCCTTCAGTTGCACTTGTTGTCGCTCGAGTCGCAATCGCCCGACGTGCAGTCATCGTCGCTCTGACACCCGATCCCGGCCGCGCAGTTGCGCGCCGCGCCACCAGTCATGCCGGTGACGGCGAACTCGACGTCGTTGACGGTCTCGGTGATCGAGAGGTTGCCGAGCTCGCCGAGCTTGCCGTTCACGAGGTTGACGATCGTGGTGCCGATCCCCGTGGTCGCGGTGATGTCGATCAAGAAGCCTTCGCACGCCTCGTGGACGCAGTCGCCGCCACCGGTGCAGTCGGGGTCGACGTCGCAGATCGCGCCGTCGGCGGTGCCTCCGGCACACACGCCGGGGCAGTCATCGTCGACCGCACACAGCTCGAGGCTGTTCTCGCAGCTGCCGATCCCGTTGATCGCGGTGATCGTCGCGTCGCGGACCTGTGCCGCCGTCGAGGTGTCGGTGATGTTGATCGGTACGTGACCGGCGACGACCGTGACGTTGGTGTTGTACTCGAACACCAGGGGGCCGTTGACGCCGTCGTTCAGCGTGATCGACTGACCATCGGTGACTTGGCCTCCAGCGACCACGACGATCGTGCCCTTCGCAGCGGCCGCCGGCGTCGACGTCAAGCAGTTCGCCGCACACTGACCGCACACGTTGGTGTTGCCGTCATCGCACGCCTCCTGCGGGAACCGGATGAAGCCGTCGCCGCATGTTGCGGTCTTGCAGGCGACGCAGGCATCGTTGTTGTTCGCGTTGCCATCGTCGCACTGCTCGGAGCCACCGGTGACGCCGTTACCGCACGCGGACACGGTGCAGTTGGTGTCGCACCCATCACCGTTGGTGGCGTTGCCGTCGTCGCAGGCCTCGCCAGGGTTCGTGTTGCCGTTGCCGCACTTCGTGATCCGGCAGTTGTTGGGGAGTGCATTGCTGGGATTGGTATCGCAGCCGTCGTTGTCGACCGCGTTGCCGTCGTCGCACTCTTCCCCCGCGTCCAGGATGCCGTTGCCGCAGCTTGGCGGCGTGCAGTTGTTGTCACAGGTGTCGCCGTTCGTGGCGTTGCCGTCATCGCAGGCCTCGCCCGTGTTGACGTTGCCGTTGCCGCAGCGCGACAGCTTGCAGTTGTTCGGTAGCGTCGCGCTCGGGTTGGTATCGCAACCGTCGTTGTCGACCAGGTTGCCGTCGTCGCACTCCTCGCCGACATCGAGCACGCCGTTGCCGCACGCGGCCGTGGTGCAGTTCGGATCGCAGGTATCGGTGGTGCCGTTCGCGATCACCTGATTGCCGTCGTCGCACTGCTCGCCGCTGGTGACGACGCCGTTGCCGCACTTGGTGATCGTGCAGTTGCCCGTGGGGGCCCCGGCGAGGTTGCTATCGCAGCCATCGCCATCGACGTTGTTACCGTCGTCGCACTGCTCGCCGAGACCGGCGTTGAGGATGCCGTTGCCGCACGCCGGCGTGGTGCAGTTGCTATCGCAGGTGTCGGTGGTGCCGTTGCTGTTGACGGTGTTGCCGTCGTCGCACTGCTCGGTGCCGGTCGTCACGCCGTTACCGCAACGCGTGATCTTGCACCCCGCGCCGGCGGCCGAGTCGCAGCCGTCGCCGTTGGTCAGGTTGCCGTCGTCGCACTCCTCGGTTGGTGACTTGACGCCGTTGCCGCAGGCCGAGGGCGTGCAGTTGTTGTCGCAGCCGTCGCCGTTGACGTTGTTGTTGTCATCGCAAACCTCGGTGCCGGTCGTGTTGCCGTTACCGCACGCGGTGATCTTGCAACCGGCGCCCACGGCCGAGTCGCAGCCATCGCCATTCGTCAGGTTGCCGTCGTCGCACTGCTCGCCGACATCGACGATCCCGTTGCCGCACGCCGCGGTGGTGCAGTTCGGATCGCAGGTGTCGGTGGTGCCGTTCGCGACCACCTGATTGCCGTCGTCGCACTGCTCGCCGGTGTTGACGATGCCGTTGCCGCACTTGGTGATCTTGCACCCCGTGCCTGCCGCGGAGTCGCAGCCGTCGTTGTTGGCGGTGTTGCCGTCGTCGCACTGCTCGCTGAGGTGCGCGTTGACGACGCCGTTACCACACGCCGGCGTCTTGCAGTTGCCGTCGCAGTTGTCGGTGGTGCCGTTGCTGTTCGTGGTGTTGCCGTCGTCGCACTGCTCGCCGGCGGTGACCACGCCGTTACCGCACCTGGTGAACGTGCAGTTGCCGCTGGCGGCGGTGTTGTCGTCGCAGCCGTCGCCGTTGGTCTTGTTGCCGTCGTCGCACTGCTCGCCGGTGTTGACGATGCCATTGCCGCACGCAGTGACGGTGCAGTTGTTGCTGCACGTGTCGTTGTTGTTGGTGTTGCCGTCGTCGCAGGCCTCGCCGGCGGTGACCACGCCGTTACCGCAGCGCGTGATCTTGCAGTCGAACAGGTTGTTGCCCGCGCCGGGGTCGGTGTTGGTGTCGCAACCATCGCCGTCGATCTGATCGTTGTCGTCGCACTCCTCGCCGTCGGTCGCGTTGACCTTGCCGTCGCCGCAGGTCGACAGCGTGCAGTCGATGTTGCAGTTCGCGGTCTCGACGCCGTCGTCGCACGCCTCGATGTTGAAGCCGACGGTCTGCTGGACGTTGTCGCCGCAGCGCGCCTGCTTGCAGGTGGTCGCCGCGTCGGTCTTGCTGCTCAAGCAGTCGTCGTTGTCGTTGGCGTTGCCGTCGTCGCATTCCTCGAGAGGGTTGCCGTCGGCGTCCCTGTCGATCCGGCCGTCGCCGCAACCCGTGCCACCCTGGCAGTCATCATTGCAACCGCCCGGCATGCCGCCGTCGTCGCACAGCTCGTTGATGTCCTTGATGTTGTTGCCGCAGATCTCCGTCGAGCGGCAGTCCGCCGAGCAGCCATCGCCCGACACGATGTTGCCGTCATCGCAGGCTTCGCCAAAATCCTTGATGTTGTTGCCGCAGACCTCGACCGACAGGCAGTCGGGAGCGCAGTCGTCGCCGGCGACGTTGTTGCCGTCGTCGCACAGCTCGCCGGGATCGATCACGTTGTTGCCGCAGTCCTCGATCTTGCACGACGCGGAGCAACCGTCACCGTCCTCGATGTTGCCGTCGTCACAGGCTTCGCCGGAGTCGAGCACGGCGTTGCCGCAGGGAGTGGTCAGACAGATCTGCTGGCTTGCCGCGCAGGTCGTGCCCTCGGGGCAGGAGAAGCCACGCCCGCAGTCGACGGCCCCGGGCTCGGAGGGACAACCTCCGGCCAGCATCGCCATCGCCCCGATTACCAGAAGTTTAAGTGAGGTCATGGAGATGATTTCCTAGAACCGGCCAAAGACCATCGCGCCTGCCGAGTCGGGCGCGACGATGGGGAGGAGGGTGACCTTCTTGTTCGCCTGATCGCGGCGGTATTGATCGGCCGTGATCTCGTACGACGTCTGCCGGTTGAGATAGACGAGCACGGCGCCAGTCACGACCGCCGCACCGGCGAGGCCATAACCGACGACCGCCAGCGTCTTCTTGGTATCGCCGCTGTCGCGCAGCTTGCTGATCTTCGAGTCGACGACGCACCCGCCGCCGTCGGTCTCGCTGTTGCAGCGTGCGACGGCGGCGTCGAAGTCGTTGTAGCTGGTCTGCGCAGACGTCGCCATCAGCGCACCGACGCCACCGACGACCACACCCGCGCCGATCACGGCGTACGGCATCCACGTCGACTGCCAGCGTCGACGGTAGCGCGTCAGCTCCTCGGAGGTGTAGAGCTGGAGCTCGATCCGGAACTTCTGACCGGGCTCGATCGACGGAGCGTCGACCTGCGCGTTGTAGCCGGTGCGCTCGGCGATGATGGTGTGCTTGCCGACGCGAACTCGGAGCTCCTTGCGGTTCTCCTTGCCTGCCTCGACGGTGAACAGCTTGACGCCGTCGACCAGCACGTTCGCGCCGATCTTCTTGCAGCTGACATCGATCCACGCGAGCGCCTTCGCGTTGATCGCGAGGTACGCCTTCGCGTGCTCGAACTTGTCGTTATCGATCGGGGCCGGGCCGAACTCGGTCGCCTTCATCATCGCGTTCTCGAGCTCGATCGGTTGGTCGAGCGTGCGCAACGCGAGCGCCATGTTGTAGTAGATGGCCGGGTGCTCCCAGCTCTTGAGCGCCTCCTTGTATTTCTCGAGTGCGAGCGGGAACAAGGAGTTGTTGAGGTGCTTGTTGCCCTCGGAGAACAGCCGCAGCGCAGCTTCTTGACGGTCCTTCGACACGCCCTTCGCCCACGGCCGCTCGTCGCCTCCCGACTGGAGATTGCCCGTGTTGGGTGTCGTGTTGTTCGCGTCACCCGTGCCTGAGTTCTCAGGTGCAGGTTGAGCCCGAACAGTCCCGATGCTCAGCACGAGGCCAAGCGCGATTCCCACCGCTCTGATCATTAGAATCGTCCCCGCTATTTAAGAGTCTCGATCGACGTCGTGCCCAGCTGCTTCTTGAGATCCTCGAGCCGCTTCTCGCGATCCTTGAGGAGCTCGGCGGTCTCGTTCTTCGCCTTGACGGCGCGCTCCTCGGCCGCGACGGCTTCGTTGCGCGCGACCTTGGCCGCGGTCTCTTCCCTCTCGGCCCTGCGCTTCGCATCCTCGGCGACCTTGCGAGCGGCCTCCGAGTCGACGAACGCCACCTGGAGCTCGAGGAGCGTCTTCGTCAGCTCGGCTTCCTTGCTCCCGAGCTTGACGTCGACGACCTGCTTCTCGCCGAGGACCTTGAGCTTCGCTTGTAGCTCGGCGAGGCGCTCGGTCTCCTTCTTCTGGACCTCGGCGAGGCGCTGCTCGGCGACCAGCGTCTTCTCCTCGGCGACCGCCTTGAGCTTCTGGTTCTCCGAGTTCTGGCGCTGGAAGAACACCGCCGCGACCATCGCCGCGACGACGATGCCCGACAGCACGACGAAGCCGAGCAGGATGTTGCGGCGCTTCTTGCGAACGGCCGACAGCTCGAGCTGGACGACCGCATCGAGGAAGCCGCGCTCGACGTCCGTCAGCTGGACCTTGTAACGCCCTTCGGCGTCCCGCTGGCGCTTGCGGAACTTCTTGGCCTCGTCGGCCATGTCGCCGCGCCACAACAGCCCGGCGTCGCGCCCCTTGCCTTGCCATTGCCGGGCGGCCTGGCGCAGCTGCTCGATGAACGCCGCGTCGTCCTGGTTCTCGTCGAGCCAGCGCCGCAGTGCGGGCCAGTTGTTGACGAGCGACTCGTGAACGATCTCGACCGTGGAGCCCTTGCCGCCTTCCAGCGTCTGGACGACGAGCAAGCGCGCGTCGACCAACTGATCGACGAGTGCTTGGACTTCACCGACCTCGCGCGACAGCTCGCGGAGCTCGGCCATCGGGACGATCGCGCGCGTGCGCTCCGGCGTGACGAGGCGGAGCAGGATCGCGCGAACCAGCGCCTGCCTGGTGCCGCCGACGTTCTCGATGACGCGGTCGGCGTGGCTCGCGAGCGCACCCGCGACGCCACCCATCGCCTGGTAGCTCGCCTGCGTGAGCACCTTGGCCTTGGGATCGCGGGCGTCCCACAGCTTCATCGCCGCGAACTGCAGCAGCGGCAGTGCACCCGGCGTCGACTCCAGGTGATTCAGCATGTCGTCGACGATCTGCGGATTCTCGAACCGGAAGCCGGCCATCTCGGCGGGCTGCACGATCGCGTCGAATAACCCATCGCGACTCGGTGGACCGAGGAAGAACAGGCCCTGCGTGAGCTCGCTGACGAACCGCTGATCCTCGGCCACGCGGTCGAGGAAGTCCGAGCGAATCGACAGCACGACACGCAGCGGGCTCGTCGCATCATCGGCGACGGCGGACAGACAAGCGGTAAACGCGGCGCGCTCCGCAGGATCGGAGGTCTGCGTGTAGAGCTCCTCGAACTGGTCGACGAACAGCAGCAGCCGGCGGCTGTCACGACGCGCACGACCACGCAGTATGTGACCGAGATGCCCGGGCTCCCTGCGCAGCGTCTCGACGAGCTTCTTCTGCTCCTGCATCTCGTCGGCGAGGTTCACCGCCGTCGCTACCATCGGCGAGATCACCGCGGCGAGCGACTCGAGCGGGCTGCGACCGGGGCGGATGACGAGCGTCTCCCACTGCTCGCCCGAGCGCTTGAGCGCGGGAACCACGCCAGCACGCACGAACGACGACTTGCCAACACCGGAGCTACCGACGACAGCCAGCAACGGCTGATCGCGGATGCGCGTCATCATCGAAGCGATCTCGCGATTGCGGCCGAAGAACTTGTCGGCATCGTTCTCCTGGAACGACGACAGACCAGCGTACGGGCTCTCGTCGAGCTTGAACGTCGCTTGCGATCCGGTGGTCAGCTGCTTGCTGCCGGCGAACGGCTCGAGCGCGGCGAGCAGCTCGGCGGCCGACTGATAGCGTTGCTCCTTGAGCTTGAGCAGACAGCGATCGACGATCTGGATCAGCTCGCGTGGCACGTCCGGCGGTGCGGCTTCCTGCATCGACGGCATCGGTAACTCGAGCATCGCGGTGACGACGAGCTGGTTACCGTCGAGGGGATGCAGTGGATGGCGACCGCAGATCAAGCGGTGCAAGAGAATTCCGACGGCCCAGACGTCGGTCAGGTGGTCGATCTCGATGCCGATTCCCCACTGCTCGGGGGACATGTACTTGAGCGTGCCCATGATGGTGCCGGCACGCGTCAGGCTGGTGTTGGTACCGGTCGCGAGCTCGAGCGGGCTCGGCATCCGGATCGCCGCGGCGGACGCGGTCTTTTCCGCCGGTGCACCACCTTGCTGGAGGACCTTCGCGATGCCGAAGTCGAGCACCTTGATCGTGCCGGCCTCGGTGATGAAGATGTTGTCGGGCTTGAGATCGCGGTGAACGATGCCCTGCTCGTGCGCGCACTGCAGTGCCCGGAGCACGCTGCAGATGATCTCGACGGCGCGCTGGTAGGGCAGCCTCGCGCTGTTCTCGGTCAGCGCCGTCAGCGGCTTGCCGGTGAGGAACTCGAGGACGATGTACGGCGACTGCGTGTGCTCGCCGACCTCGTAGATCACGACGATGTTGTCGTGCTGGCAACGCGCCGTGGTGCGCGCCTCGACGAGGAAGCGATCCGTCAGTTCCTTGTTCTGGTTGCTCTGGAGGAACTTGATGGCGACGCGGCGACCGAGGCGAAGGTCGCGGGCCAGGTAGACCGAGCCCATGCCGCCTTCGCCGATCATCTTGATCAGCTCGTACTGATTGATGCGGACGCCGGGATGCGGTGCGGCGCTGGTGGCGTGGACGGCCGTCGACGAGCTCTCGAACTGATCCCACATGCCCGAACGACCGGTACCGGCCACCGACGGCGCGACGGAGGGACGCTTCGCGCGCGGCTGCGCGACGTTGGTCGCGGCACTCGGATTCGCCACGGCGCCCGGGATCGGGGTGCCCTGTGCCATCGAGTTGGGTGCCGCGGTCGGGAGGGCGCCGTTCGGCACCGGCGAGGGTCCCGACGGGCCGAGCACGACGGTGGCATCACCCGGCGACACGCTCGAGCTTTTCGGCCGAGGCACGGCCTGCATGCCGGTCAGCGTCGTCGATTTCGATGCGCTGATGGTTTGATCGGTCGGGCTCGCACCGTTGCCGTTGCTGTGAACGCCTGTTCCAACAGCAATGGGTTGTGCCGTCGGAGCTTTCGGCCGTGGATGACCATCGTCGTTCGTCTGACCGATCCGAGTCTTCTGATCACTCATTGCTCGTCCTTGAGGAAGCCCACACACCACGCGCGTTCACAGCCCGCGGTCCCCGACCGCTGACAATCATTCTAGACGAGCCCTCACGCGATTTCCTCCACAGGAACGCAGGTTTAACGAACTACATGTGCGTGTTGCGCGACGGGCAAACTGCCGAGATCGCTGGGAGCCCAAACAGTTTTTACGAAACCTTTCTATAAGCGCGGTGTCCTCCGCACCGTGCGCGTGGTCCTCCTCACGTTGATCGCGGCCTGCAGCACGGCCTACGACCCCGTCGACGACATCCCCCATCGAGTCCTCCCGAACACCGGCGCCGCCATCCGGACGATCCTCGCAGAGGCCGGCAACGCGCAGGTCTACGCGGTCGGCGAGTACCACGTGTCGTCCCCGCTCGACGATCGCGCGGCCGCACCGCTCGCACACTTCACCGACGACATCGTCGGGAGGCTGTCGACGTGGGCAGATGATCTCGTCGTCGAGGCGTGGTTCGACGCGAGCTGTACTTCCGCCGGCAACGATTCGGGGGCACAGATCCAGGCAGCGACGAATCGCCTTCCGGCGACGGTGACGGATCTGACGCAGCTGGGTTCGACGACGGCAAAGCTGCCGATGCACGGCCTCCCGATGACCTGCATCGAGCACTCGAGCATGCTCGACGCGAAGGGCCGCGTCGACTTCTATCGCCTGCTGCTGATGGTCACCGACAAGCTGCGCGAGAGTACCGAAGCGTTGGTGAAGCAAGGACACTCGGTGATCGTCTACGGCGGCGCGCTGCACAACGATCTGTATCCGCGGTGGGCGCTCGAGGAGCTGTCGTACGCCGCGAAGCTCGCGAAGCAGACCACCGTCCTCGAGATCGATCTGGTCGTGCCCGAGGTGGTGGAGTCGCTGAAAGTGCTGTGGCGGGAGCCGTGGTATCCGCTGCTCGCGCGCAGTGGACCCGATCGCGTGCTGCTGTGGGAGCGCGGTCCGAACAGCTACGTGATCATCCTGCCGGCGAAGTCCGAGGCAGTGGCTCAGCGCGTCCGCGTCACTTGGTGACGGGTAGCGTGCCGAGCCGGAACATGTTGACGTCGTTCGACGGCGTGGTGCCGGTCGCGCGGATCTTGCGACTCTGATTCGTTTGAGGTGCAACGACCAACCCGATCGCGATCGAGTCCGTCTTCCACTCGTTGGGTAGTCGGATCGTGAAGCGATCGCGGATGTACTCGCCCTTCGACCATTTCGTCGTCGGATACGAGCCATCGGCGGTGATCCGGAAGCTGCTGCGCAGTGCGGTCACGGGGACCGGATCCGTACGTGGCGCGCCGGCATCGACCGGCCACGCGACGAGCTGGAACTTGTACGACTGAGCCGTCGGGCCGGCGGGCTTGAAGTAGATGAACAGATCCGTGGCGAGGCTCGGGATCGGCGGCTTCGTGAGATCGCGGCCGATGCCCAGGATCTCGACGAGTCCGTCCTCGATGATCGCGCCGTCGGACTTGGCCTCGACCGTGGGGGGGTCGCGGAGCAGCACGTCGGCCATGCCGCGGAACGCCTGGTTGAACTTCGCGTCGCGATCGTACATCACGCGATCCATCCAGTTCTGGAGCTCTCGCTTCATGGTCTCGAGCGGTGGCGACGGCTTGAGTGCGAGGTTCGTCAGCTCCGCCGGATCACTGACGCGATCGTAGAGCTCGTAGAGGTTGCTGTTGAGGAAGAAGATCAGGCGATAGCGCTCGCTGATCGCAGCGCGGCGCTTGTTCGGTGCGTTGGTCTCGGAGAACACGATGCGCTGCTTGTCGTCCTTGCCGTAGAACAGCGCCGGGACGAGGCTGCGGCCCTCGAAGTTCTCCTTGGAGACGTCGATGTTGCCGAGTTGCGCCATCGTCGGGACGATGTCGAGCGGCGTCACCGGACCGGTGATCGTGCGCGGCGGGTTGTCGGGGATGAAGAAGATCAACGGCACGTGCGTGAGCTCGCGGTACAGCGCGGTGCCGTGCGTACCGAGCGGGATGCCGTGCTCGCCCATGCTCTCGCCGTGATCGCTGGTGACGATGACGATCGTATTCGCGTACTGCGGCATCCGCTTCATCTCGTCGAGCAGGCGGCCGACTTCTTGATCGGTCCACCGCAGCTCGCCGTCGTAGAGGTCCCCGTCCTCGCGGCCGTAGTCGACGACGTCCGGGTGCGCGACGTAGCGGCCGTGCGGATCGATGTAGTGCGCCCACAAAAACCACGTGCGCTTGCTGTTGCGCGAGATGAACGCGAGGATGTGATCGGTCACCTTGTCGGCGACGACGCGGAACGGATCGATCTTCTCGCCGAGCGTGTTGTCGAACTCGTCGAAGCCTTGTTCGATGCCCCAGTCGCTCCACCACTCGTGCGAGCCGATCGCGCCCGTGTAGTAGCCACCCCGCTTCATGATCTCCGCGAGCATGAGGTTCTCGGGCAGCAGGATCGGCGGCCACCCGGGCCTGGGCTCGTCGGTGAACGCGACGCCAGAGTGAAAGAACTTCGACGTCAGGATCGCGGGGATCGACGCCATCGTGCCGGCGGCGGGAGCGTGCGCGAACGTGAAGTTCGTCGACTTCGCGACCAGCTCGGCGAGGCGAGGGGTGGTGTCTCGACCTTTGTCCTTGTAGCCACCGAACGACGTGTGGTCGTAGCGAACCGTATCGATCGTGAGGAGCAGGATGTTCCACTCCTTCTTGAACGCGTCGGGGATCGGCGCGTAGGGACCGGTCGGCGGGGTCAGCTCGGCCAGCGTGGTATCGCGGCCGTCGCAGTTCTGATCGATGCCGTCGCCGGGGATGTCGCGGACACCCGGGTTGATGTCGGCGTCGAACGGCGCGCAGTCGACCTCGCCGAGCAGCGAACCGAAGCCGTCGCGGTCGAGATCGTTCGCGGTGCGGACCAGCTCGATCAGCTTCTCGAACGCCGGCGAGGCCGTATACGCGGTGTACTTGGTCTCGGGATCGGCGCCGAACCAGACCAGCGTGGAGACCGTCAGGGCGAGCGACGCGACCGCGAGGATCCGGGCGTGGCGCTTCGTGCGTCGACGGCGCTTGAGGTAGAGCGCACCGAGGCCGAGCCCGGTGACGACGACGATCGCGCTGAGGATCAGGCGCACCGGCATCACCGAGCGGCTCTGCGGCAGCATGTTCCAGCTGACGATCAGGCCCGCGATCGCCACGCCGGCGACGGCGGCACCCGCGGCGCGCCAGCGTCCTAACGGATTGAACGCGCGGAACCC
>JBBQJJ010000115.1:0-21282 GCA_038325805.1 Haliangiales bacterium | reverse complement strand
TGGGATGTCGGTCCGCGCAAGTCGATCGCGGTCACGCTCTACATCGACGTGCCGCGCGAGCTGTTCGTCGACGGCAAGCTCGACGCCTATCTCAAGGTCGTCGAGACCGGCGGCTTCCATCGCGTTGTCACCGTGACGCTGCTCGGCCCGGTGGGAGGTTCCAAGTGAAGGCTGGTACCCGATGGACGCTGATCATCGTCTGCCTGCTGGGCGGCAACGTCGCGATGGTGGGCGTGTTGATCGTCGCCTCGGCAACCCATCGACCGGAGGTCATCCCGGCGTACTACGACCGCGCGGTCGCCTATGACCACGAGCTCGACGACGCCGAGCGCAGTCGCTCGCTCGGGTGGCAAGCCACGGCGACGCTCAGCCCCGACGGCGTCGCCGTCGAAGTTCGCGATCGTCAGGGCGTGCGGATCGAGGATGCGAAGGTGTCCGTGACCGGCTTCCAGCGCGCCTACGCGAACGACCGGCTCGAGCTCGCCCTCGTCGGCACCGGCGGGAGCTATCGCGCTCGACACGAGCTGCGCGACGGCGTCTACGATCTGCAGATCGCCGTCGAGCGGGCAGGGACCCGGTTCGTCGCTCGCCAGACCACGGAGCTGCGATGACCGGTGTGCTCGTGGCGGTCGCCGGTACGAGCCTGCTCGGGAGCCTGCACTGCGTCGCGATGTGCGGACCGCTGATCAGCCTCGCAGGTGGGTCGCGCTCGGCCCGCTTCGCGCTGTTGCATTCGCTCGGTCGACTCGCGACCTACGTCACGCTCGGCGTCGGCGCCGGAGCGATCGGTCGCGCTGTCGATCTCGCGGGTGACCTCGCCGTGGTCCAGCAGACCGCAGCGATCGTCGCCGCGCTCGTCATCATCGGGTGGGGTGGACTCGCGCTCGCGACGGCACTCGGTTGGCGCACGGCTCGATCGGGTGCGGTTGGACAGGCGTTCACGACCGGGCTCGTCCGCATTCGTGCACATCCACCCGGGATGCGCGCGTGGTTGACCGGCGTGCTGACCGGGCTGTTGCCGTGCGGGTGGCTGTGGGCGTTCGTCGTCGCAGCGGCCGGTAGTGGCTCACCGCTCGAGGGTGGCTTGACCATGCTCGCGTTCTGGCTCGGTACGGCGCCGGCGATGTTCGGCATGCTGACGTTCGGCGGCGCGCTCCTCGATCGGATCCGCGCACGGCTTCCCGTGCTCACCGCGATCACGTTGATCGTGCTCGGCGTCGGCACGCTGGCGCTGCGCTGGCGCGATGCAGGCGCGACGCAGGTGACGAAGCCGAGCTGTCACGAGGTGGGATCGTGACCGCGTCGGTTGCTCGGCTTGCCGGGTGTGCGCATTGCGGTCTCGCACTCCCGGCCGGTCGCGCCGAGTTCTGCTGCACCGGCTGCGAGGTAGTCTATACCGCGATCGCGCGCCACGGCCTCGGCAAGTTCTACGAGCTGCGCGAGACCGCGGCGCCGGCCCACACGACGACGCGGACGTACGCCGAGCTCGACGATCCAGCGTTCGAGCGCCTGCACGTTCGCCGGCAAGGCACGCTCGCGACCGCGGCGCTCTACCTCGAGGATCTGCGGTGCACCGCCTGCGTGTGGTTGGTCGAGAGCGCGCCGACCTGCGTGCCCGGACTCGGCCACGTGCGGCTCGATCTCGGGCGGTCACGCGTCGATGTCGAATGGGATCCCGAGACCTGCAAGCTGTCGCAGATCGCTCAGCATCTCGATCGAATCGGCCACGCCGTTCACCCCTATCGCGGGTTTGATCGCGATCGCCAGCACCGCCTCGAGGACCGAAGGCTGCTGACCAAGCTCGGCGTCGCAGGTGCCGCCCTCGGCAACCTGATGCTGCTGGCAATCGCCTTGTACGCCGGGCTGTTCGAGGACATGTCGGTCGGCGACACCACGGGATTTCGGTGGGCCTCGATGCTGGTCGCCGTGCCCGCGCTCGGCTACGCCGCGACACCTTTTTTTCGAACGGCGATCGGGGCGTTGCGAGGTCGCCGCCTGCACCTCGATCTCCCGCTCTCGATCGGGATCGCGGCCGGCCTGATCTGGGGCAGCGCGAACACGATCCGCGGCGTCGGCGAGATCTACTTCGACTCGCTGTCGATGCTGGTGTTCCTGCTGCTCGTCGCACGGTTCGTCGTGCTTCGCCATCAGCGCCGAGCGTCGACCGCCGCGGAGCTGCTGCTCGCCCTGACCCCGAGCCGTGCGCGCCGCATCGACCCTGCGACCGGTCTGACGACCGAGGTTCCCGTCGAGGCGCTGCTTCCCGACGACGTGGTCACCGTCCTCGTCGGCGAGACCATCCCGGTCGATGGCATCGTCACGCGGGGCACCTCCGCGATCGACCTCGGACTGCTCAGCGGTGAATCGAAGCCGGTGGATGTCGGCTTCGGTGCCCGGGTTCATGCCGGTACGGTCAACCTCGCCTCGCAACTCTAGATCATGGTGATCGCGACGGGTGAGGCCACCCGGGTCGGTGCGCTGGTCGCCACGATCGATGCGCTCGCGCAGCGGCGCGCTCCGATCGAGCGCCTCGTCGATCGGATCGCGGGTCGCTTCGTCGCGATCGTCACCCTCGTCGCCGCAGTGACGTTGATCGCGTGGTCCGCTGCGGTCTCGCTCGGCGTCGGTGCCGAGCACGCGATGGCGTTGCTCGTGGTCACCTGTCCATGCGCGCTCGCGCTCGCGACGCCGCTCGCCGTCACCATCGCGCTGGGTCGTGCAGCCCGGCGCGGCGTGCTGATCAAGGGGGCCGACGCGCTCGAGCGCATGGCGACGCCCGGGGTGATGTTCGTCGACAAGACGGGGACGCTCACCGAGGGCAAGCTCGCCGTGGTGTCGTGGCGCGGTGATCTCGATGCCGCCCCGCTCGCTGCCGCACTCGAGGCGGGGTCCAACCATCCGATCGCGCGTGCGCTGGCGGCCTACGTGCCACCGGTCGAGACGAAGCCTTCCCAGGTCAACGAGCAGCTCGGTCGCGGCATGACAGGTCAGCTCGGGCTCCATCGCGTCGTCGTCGGGGCGCCGGCGTGGGTGGCGATGCAGTGTCATCCGGGCTCGCGACTCGAGACCTGGGTCGACGACCTCGCGACGCGGGGTCAGACGCCGATCGCGATCGCCGTCGACGGTCGTCTCGTCGCGGTCGCCGGCATCGCCGATCCGATCCGCCCCGACGCGGCCGCAGCCGTGCACGCGCTCGAACAGCTCGGCTGGCAGGTCTGCATCTTGTCGGGCGACGATGATCGCGTGGTCCAGGCCGTCGGCGCAGAGCTCGGCTTGCCCGCAGCGCGCTGTCGCGGTGGCATCACGCCAGAGGGCAAGACCGCGGCCGTGCTCGCGGCGAAGGTCGACCAACCGGTGGTGATGGTCGGCGATGGCGTCAACGATGCGGCCGCGATGGCCGCGGCGACGGCCGGCATCGCCGTGTCGGGTGCTGCCGAGGTGGCGATCGAGGCTGCCGACATCTACCTGCGCGAGCCCGCGATCGGGACCGTCGTCGATGTCGTGCGCGGTGCTCGCGACACGCTGGCGACGATCCGCCGGAACCTCCGCTGGTCGCTCGTCTACAACCTGCTCGCAGGAACACTGGCGGTGACCGGGCTGATCCATCCGCTGATCGCCGCCATCGTGATGCCGTTCAGCTCTCTCACCGTGCTCGCCAGCTCGTTGCGCTCTCGCGCGTTTGGAGGACGTCGATGACGACGATGTACGTGGTCCTGGTGCTCGCGCTACTCGGTGCCACAGGGGCAGTGCTCGCCTTCGTCTGGGTCGTCCGCTCCGGACAGCTCGACGACGTCGATACGCCTCCTCGGCGGATCCTGTTCGACGATTGATCAGGCCACGTTGCGCAAGACATCGGCGAGCACCTGCATGCCGTCGACGGTCGTGAACACGCCCTTGACGTCAAGCTCCCGGTCGACCACGACGACCGCTCCAAACTTGCTGACGGCCATCGTCTCCACGACGGCATCTACCGGCTCGTCGAGGTCTGCCGTGTAGACGTCGCAGCTCATCGCGTCTTCGACGGTGAAATGTCCGTCGAGAAACCTGAGCCGCTCGAGCTTGTAGACATCGCGCTCGCTGAGCACGCCGACCAGCTTGCCGGCGTTCAGCACGGGAAGGTGTCGCACGTGGTGCTGGCGCATCAGCTCCATCGCCTGCGACAACGAGGCGTCGTGACTGACGGTCCACGGCTGCCGGGTCATGTACCGCGAGATCGGTGGCATCAGCATGCAACGACACGTTGCACTCGACATGCCACCGACCGCTCCGGGGCGTACGCCAACCTCAAGCGGCAAGCACGCGGAGCGCGTCGACATACGACACGATGCCGATCAACGCGCCGAACCCGTCCGTCACTGGAATCGCACCGACTCGCCGATCCGTGAACTTGCCGGCGAGGTCGGTCAGCGAGGTGTCGAATCGGACGCTCAACACCGGTGTGCTCATCACGTCGCGCACCCGCGGCTCCTCGGTGATCAACGTGGGTTCGATCGCCAGGTAGTCGACGGGATCGCCGATCGCCTCGCGGATGTCCCGCTCCGACAGCATCCCGACAAGGGTGCTCTCCGCATCGACGACGGGCAGGTGACGAATCCGATGACGAATCACGAGTCTGACGGCCTCCGACAGACGAGCGTCGGGGAGGATCGTGAGCGGCCACGGGGTCATCGCATCGGAGCACACGCGAGCTCCCGCAAACGAGGGCCCCATCGCCATCCGGACCTCGGCATCGAGCACGTCGGTGATCGTCGCGATCCCGAGCAGTCGGCCACGCTCCACGATCGGCATCGCACCGATCTTCGCCGCCGCCATGCGTCCGGCGACCTCGGTCAACGAGTCATCTGGACCTGCCGTCTGTGGTGGGGTGTGCATCGCCTCGCCGACTGGAACCGTCCACCACAAGCGATCCTCTTCGCTGGCGAGTGCGCGTACCCTCAACACGTCGCGTTCCGACAGCATGCCGACCAGTCGCTCTGCGTGAAGGACGGGAAGGTGGCGGATCCGCGCGCGCGCCATCGCGGCCTGGGCCACGCCGAGCGTCTCGGAATCCGCGATCGTGTACGCACCGGGCCGCATGACCTCGCTGATCTTCATGCCCACAGACAAAGCAGCTCCGGTGCCAACGGGAGCGCGCCGAAACCACGCACGCTTTGCGGCGAGGCTGGTTGCGCCGCTGAAGCTGCGCGTCAGCTCGCGATCAGCCGGAGGTTCGACGCATCTCTGCGACGGACGGCCGTCGCCGCCGAGGCAAGTAGACTCGCGACTTCAGCTTCCGACACCGCTTCGAACGAGTCGTAGCGGGCACCGACCGCGGTCAACCCCGGTGCGGAGACCAAGCAGTGAAGCTGGTCGACGAACGGGCGGATGCGCTCGATCACGGCCGTAGCACCGACCGGCACCGCGAGCTCGACCGAGCGCGCCACCCGGCGAATCGACCGGATCGCCGCGCGAATGGTCGAGCCGGTGACGATGCCATCGTCGACGAGGATCACGTCGCGATCCCGCAGATCCAGCGGGGGCCTGTCGCGTAGCACCGCCGCTAGCCGGTCGACCTCGGAAGCCTGATGAGCGACCAAGCGCTCGACCTCATCGTCCGCGATGGAGAGCCGCGCGGCCCGCGCCGGATCGAGGTACATCGCGCCACGCTCTGCGACGGCACCGATCGAGACGCGGGGCTCGGTGCGCGCGATCAGGCTTCGCACCACGCAGATCTCGAGGGGGCTCGAGAGCACACGCGCGATCTCGGCAGCGACGGGAACGCCGCCACGAACCACGCCGACGATGACCGGGACGTCGCGGGCAGGCGAACGGAGCACGGAAGCGAGCTGACGGCCGGCATCGGCGCGATCGCGAAACATCATGACCAGAGCTCGAAGCAAGCATCGCGCCCGACATCGACGCAGCGTTTGCGCGCGCTCCGTAAAGCCCCAGAGAGAGGGGAATGGCACACCACATGCTCCTTCATCGTGCATGCGGATGCTTCCTCTGGTCCTCCTGGCAGCCTGCGCCACGACAGCACCTCGCCCTCCGCAGGGCGGTCCGCGAGGACTTCATGCGAACGAACATCGCGATGTCGCGCGCGACTACGACGAGCGTGCACGACAGGAGCACTCCTTCCCGATCGCCGCGCCGTTGAGGGTTGGCGATCCGGACGCGCCGCCGGTCTGGTATCGGAGCTGGAACACCACGACGGACTACGAGCGTCTCGCGCGTGTACACCGCGGCGAGGCGGCGGCACTCGAGGCCGCGTACGCCGAGGCCTGCGGCACGCGCGACCTCAAAAAGATCGTGGACTCGCCTCTGATGCGACATCGCCTCGGTGGCTGGAACACGAGCGCAGGCGTCGTCGTCTATCTCAGCCCGACTGCGGGGACGCCCGAAGCGCTGGTCGCCGACCTCAAGTGCCATCGCGCGTGGATGATGCTCGCGCCTGCGGGCGGGATGGACAACTGCCCACTCGATCTGCCCAATCTCCAGGTCGACGCACGCGGTGACGAAACCAGCATCACGCTGGTGATCACGTCGCGCGAGCCGTCCGTCGTGTTCGAGCTGCAGCGCCGGATCGCGAAGCAGGCCGAAGAGGCCAAGCACGCCGAGCCGGGCGAGGACTGATTCGCGCACGACTTGCGCGGGCACGATGTCGATGACCGCAGAGGGTTCGCGAATGCCTTCGATTCCGAATACCACCGACGGCACACCGCGTGCTCTGAATTCTGCCATGAAGGTCGGCAAAGGAATCACGCCGATCGAGCTCGGCTCCTTCGTCGGCTCCTACGAGCTTCTCGACGTCATCGGGACAGGTGGGATGGGTGTGGTGTTCGACGCCGAGAGCGACGGGCGCCACGTCGCGATCAAGCTGCTCTCGAAGCAACGGCTCGCGGACGAGCGCGCCCTCCGGAGATTTCACGACGAAGCCCTCGTCGGCCGGATCGTTCGCCACCCGAACGTGACGGCGACGCTCGAGGAGGGCAGTACCGTCGATGGCGTGCCGTTCTTGGTGATGGAACACGTGTGCGGCGAGACGCTGGGTGTCCGGATCCAGCGCGATGGCTGTCCTTCGCTTCCCCGTAGCATCGGGCTCGTCCAGCAGATCCTCGCGGGACTCGGCGCGATGCACGCAGCCGGGATCGTCCACGGCGACATCAAGAGCGACAACGTCCTCGTCGAGCGACTCGACGACGGTTCCGATCGCGCGCGCCTGATCGACTTCGGGCTCGCGCACGTCCAGTTCTCTTCCAGCGAGACCGGTCGCCGTCCTGTCCCCGGCGAAGACCTGGTGTCGGGGACTCCCGAATACATGGCGCCCGAGGTGATCCGCGGGGAAGGCTCGTCGATGGCGTCCGATCTCTATGCCGTGGGTATCATCCTCTACGAGCTGCTCACCGGTAGCACGCCCTTCGCCGGTGGTGTCCCGGCCGAGATCGTCCGGCGCCATCTCGAGGACGAGGTCGTGCCCCCCTCCCTGCGCTGCGAGCTCGAGGTGCCGGCCATGCTCGATCGAATCGCGTTGCGGGCGATCGCGCGAGACCGTGCGAAGCGCTTCGCGGATACCGACGAGTTTGCTGCAGCCCTCGCGGCGGTGTTGCCACTCGTGCCGGATACCGGTGCCGGACGGATCACGCAGCGGCTGTCACGAGAGACCCCGACGCTGAACTGGAGCCGCGAGATCGAGCGCCGGATCGCTCGTGGGACACCACGTCGCAGGAAGCGGGAGGGTCCGTCGCGCTGAGCATGCGCTCACGACGTGACCATGCCACCTGACTTCGTCGCATCGACGAGTGGAGGGATGCCGGTGCATACGACTACCTTCGCCCGGAGGAGTCTCTCGACGACACGGCGCTCCTGGCGGACCGGGATGCCGCCGTAGAGCAGGATCTCGACGGGGCGCCACAACACGACCCAACTCGAGATCACGAGGCCTTCTGCGAGAGCGGTACCGAGCGCACCCGGCACCACGGAACCGACGAGCTGTGCGGCCGCGAGCAGCAGGACCACGAGCGCGCCGCCGAGCACCAGCATCACGGTCCCTGTCCTACGACTGCGCCGGCGCTGTCGCCCGAGCCGGGCAACCATGTCCTCGAAGTGAGCGCGAAACGCGTGCTCCAGCTCGTGGTTTGCCGTCTCGTGCTCCAACCAGAACACGACCGAGATCCTGGCGTGTGAAGCGAGATCCTCGCCTCCGACCAGCAGGTAGTCGGCGAGGTCCGGATCGAGATCGCGCTCGCGAAAAGGCGCGGGGTCGCGGTTGTCGAATAGCTGTTCGATCTGCTGGGCCTGGACGTCGATGCACGGCACGCCGTCCTCGATCCGATAGCGACTGCTCGGGTGCATGACCTGCGTAGGTGCATCGACCGGACCCGATGTGCAGTGGCGGTTCGCGCACCACGTGCGCTCGCGAACCACGCGACGCAGAGGGTGCGCTCGAAGAACTGAGATCCGGCTAGACCGCGGCGCCGAACAACCGACCGATGCCGTAGGTCAGTCCCATCGCGAGTGCGCCCCAGAGCCCGACGCGCACGATGCCGCGAAGCGGGCTCGCGCCGCCGACGACAGCGGCGGTGCCGCCGAGACCACCGAGGGAGACGAGGGAGATCCCGACGACGAGGATGGGGAGTAGGTGCATCGGAGCGATCCACGCGACGACAAGGGGCAGGGCGGCGCCCACCGCGAAGGTCCCGGCGGAGGTCAGAGCGGCGATCACGGGACGCGCGCGTTGCGACTCGACGATGCCGAGCTCGTCGCGGGCGTGTGCGCCGAGCGCGTCGTGTGCCATGAGTTGAACCGCGACCTGCCGCGCGAGGTTCTCGTCGAGCCCGCGCCCCACGTAGATCTTCGTGAGCTCGAGATGCTCGCCATCCTCGTCTGTCGCGAGCTCGCGCCGCTCGCGGGCAAGGTCAGCATCTTCGGTGTCGGCCTGCGATCGCACCGAGACGTATTCGCCCGCCGCCATCGACATCGCGCCCGCGACCAGCCCCGCGACACCCGCGGTGATGACCGCATCATGTGTGGGCGTGGCGGCGGCGACTCCGACCAGGAGGCTCGCGGTCGACACGATGCCGTCGTTCGCACCCAGGACTGCTGCGCGCAGCCAGCCGATGCGCTCGGCGCGATGACGTTCGGGATGACGCACGCCTCTTTATAGCGCGCTGGTGATCGACACGACGAGTGAACGTCGAGGACAAGTTCGTCGACCGCAAGGTTTGCGAGCGTGTCAGTGGTCGAGTGGAAGGGTCGCTAATTGGGCGAGTGCAGGAGACAGTGGCGCGGCGACGTGCGCGAGCTTGTGGAATGGACACTGCACCAAGGGGCCGCTGATGAGTGAGCTGGATCCAGCCTGGGTAAGCCGCGCTGTTAGCGCCGACGATGTCGCCGCGCTCGTTCCTTCCCACGCCCGCGTGTTCGTGCATGGGGCTGCGGCCACGCCGATCTCGATCGTGGACGCGCTCGCGAGGCGTCGCGATCTGGAGCAGGTTCGCCTCTACCATCTCCACACCGCGGGCACCGCCAGCTTCGTGGCGCGCGAAGTCGAAGATCGACTCCGCTCGATCTCGTTCTTCGTCGGACCGAATGTCCGGCAGGCCGTTGCCGAAGGGAGGGCTGATTTTCTTCCGGTGTTCCTGTCGGACATTCCAGCGCTGTTCGCCAGTGGCACGATCCCGCTCGACGTCGCGCTGGTTCAACTGTCTCCGCCCGATCAGCACGGCTTCTGCTCGCTCGGGACGTCCGTCGACGCCGCGCGAAGTGCGGTCGACAACGCCAAGATCGTGCTCGCCGAGATCAACGAGCAGATGCCACGGACCCACGGAAACACGGTCGTGCCGCTGTCACGCGTACACGCGTTCCTTCACTCGAATCGCCCGCTGATCGCCGCGGAACAAGCTCTCACCGGCGCCGTCGAGAGTCAGATCGGCGAGCTGGTCGCCAAACTGGTCGACAACGGCGCGACGCTGCAGATGGGGATCGGTGCGATCCCGGATGCGGTCCTCGCTCGGCTGACGAACCACCACGATCTCGGAGTTCACACCGAGATGTTCTCCGACGGGCTGATCCCGCTGATCGAGAGCGGAGTCGTCACCAATCGCCACAAGGCGATCCACCCGGGGCGGTCGGTGACGAGCTTCGTGAGTGGCAGCAGGCAGTTGTTCGACTTCATCGACGAGAACCCGATCGTGGAGTTTCACGGCTGCGATCGGACGAACGACACCACGCTGATCCGCAGGAATCCCAAGGTGACGGCGATCAACTCCGCGATCGAGGTCGATCTGAGTGGGCAGGTCTGTGCTGACTCGATCGGTCATACGATCTTCTCCGGGATCGGAGGCCAGATGGACTTCCTGCGTGGCGCGGCGCTATCGCCCGGTGGCAAGCCGATCATCGCGTTGCCGGCGACCGCCGCCGGTGGAAAAATCTCGCGGATCGCCGCACAACTCAAACCCGGGGCAGGCGTGGTCACGACGCGCGGTCACGTGCACTGGGTCGTCACCGAGTACGGTGCTCGCAACCTGCACGGCATGACGCTGCGGGAACGTGGGGAAGCGCTGATCTCGATCGCCCATCCCGACGTGCGCGGCGAGTTGCAGCGGCAATTCGTCGAGCTTCGACACTTCGAGGTGATCGCACCGCGGAGTGGATCACGAGCGACGTAGACCGCGAACGCGGGCCACCTCCTTGCCTCGATCAGTCAGTCGCGAGCAGGCAGCCCGAGCCTCTCCGTCGGTCAGTTCGTTCGATCGCGAGACCGCGCCACCAGGACGGGGATCGCAGCATGGCGGACGATCTTCTCCGCAACGGAGCCGAGCAACGCGCGGCGGATGCCGGTGCGGCCGTGACTTCCCATGATCACGAGGTCGATGGTGGGATCGCTCTCGATCAGGTCGAGCAACCGAGCTCCGGGAAACCTCCCGTCGACTAGCTTCGTGACCACGGGTACGGCGACCTGTTGACGAAGCTCGGCGGCGGTGTGATCGAGTAGGCGCTTCGCCTGGTCCTCGATCTCGCGCACGAGATCGGAGAGCGGATGTTCGCCGACGTAGCTGACCGGGATCTCGGTGACGTGGATGAGTGTGATCCCACCGGCCGGTGCGACGAGCGCACTCGCGAGTGCAGTCGCTTGTTCGGTGTCGATCGAGAAGTCGATCGGACACGTCACGTGTGCGAAGGGCGTCGGCTGACTGCCTGGCCGGACGACCAGCACGGAGCACGGCGCGTGGCGGATCAGCTTCTCGCTCACCGAGCCAAGCAGGAACCTCGAGACTCTCGTGCGACCTTGGGTCCCGACGACGATCAGATCGATGTCGAGGTCGCGCTCCGCCAGGGCGACGACGGAGCTCCACGGAACCCCCGAGAGGAATCTGGAGCTCACCTTCGCGGTGAGCGCGGCGACGCTGGTTCGCGCGACCTCCAGCGCGTGCTCGGCCTCCTTCTCGATCTCCCGCACGAGACTCTGGTTGATGTTGGCGCTTGCGGGAACGAGATACAGGGCATGTGCGAGCACGAGCTCGGCCCCGTGTTCGTTGGCGATTCGCACCGCTGTCCGCAGGGCTGCATCCGAGCCAGGCGAGAAATCGATCGGACATAGGATCTTGTGGAACCGCATATCCGGACGCTGGTGCAGCCGGAGTGCCAGCTCAGGACTTCGAGACCGCCGTAGTCTGCGTCCGCGCCGTCGTGCATCAGGTAGTAGGCGCTGTTGTCGATCCCCTTGAAGCTGTAGGTCGGGCCGCCGCTGTCAGCCTCGGCGGTGTGGTTGAAGACCACACCGACCACGACCTCGATGTCTGCAACGGAAGCACTGCGACCATCGCGCGAACTTCTTCGATCGGCTCTCCCGCCGCGTACCTGCGATGTGGTGCGAATTGCTCGCGCAGCTCACCGACTCCCAGAAACGGGCACCGAGATGGTCCGCACGAATTCCGCGGACGGTCGGTTGGCGCGTGCGGCAAGCTCGTAGCACGCTTGGCTCGCGACGCCGAAACCGACGCCGAGCAAGCCGATCGTCACCAGCATCATCCTCGACCGGTGGCGGCGTGCTCGCGCGTCTTGCTTGGACCACAAGAGGTCACGCTTCCATTCGGGCAGCATGATCGAATGCCGAGCAAGTTCCATGCGCGTCACAGCGGGTGTGGCCCGCCGCGATCCGCCGACGTCCTCGCGCGGATGGCACTCGGCACTTCGCGAGGGGCCGCACGTCCTGCGCCTTCGTACGGTCGAGCCGCAACTATTGCGGCTCGGCACGGCAGCACGCCGGGAGCTCGTCTCTCACGATCGCGATCGCGCGCGCGACCTTCGCGAGGAAGTCGCGGGTCGCCGGAATTTCGAAGCGCCGGGGATGACCGGACCACGCGACAGCGATCCGTGAATCGACCGTTGCTGCCTCCACCACCGTCTCGATGCGCAATGGATTCGACGAGTCGTAGCCTTCCACCGGCGTGCGAAGATGGATCACGGCGTGATAGCGCGTGAGCTCGGCGTGCAGCGACGTCCCCACGGAGGTCAGCAGGTCGTCGGTGCCCGGCCAGTACGCGAGCCCGTCGATGGTGCCGCGGTCGCACACCACGATCGCGTGGTTGGTGTCTTCGGTGGTTGCCTCGAGCTCTCGCTGGACATGGAAGATCGCGCGTTGCGAAGCGCGCAAGATGGCCGGGGCGCTCGACCGCGGGAACCCACCGCCGTAGACGATGCTGGCGGACTCGGGGAGCACGAGGACGTGTGCGCAAAGCGCCTGGCGGATCAGCTCGACCGTCGCCGTCTTACCGGCTCCGGGACCGCCAGTCAGAACGATCCGATGCGGGACGTGGATGGCGGAGCAACGACAAGGTGTCACGGCAACCCTAACGTGACCGTCTCACCGGTATCGGGGACCCGGGCACTCCAGCCGAACGTCTCGCCCAGTCGACGCCGGAACGCATCGGCCGCGGCGGGCTCGCCATGGGTCACGAACACCTGGCGAGGATGCAGGTCGCCGGTGCGCAACCAATCGAGAAGCTCGCCGGAGTCGGCATGTGCAGACAACCCGTCGAGGTGAGCGATCCGTGCGCGCACCGGGACGTACTGACCGAGCAGCTTGAGCTCCGAGACTCCGTCGATGAGCGAGCGGCCGCGAGTTCCCGATCCCTGATACCCGATGAACAGGATCGTCGACCGCTCGTCGGGGACGAACCGTTGAAGGTGATGCAGGATCCTGCCGCCGGTGCACATGCCACTCGCGGCAATCACGATCATCGGCCCGGTCAGCCGGTCGATCGCCTTCGAGTCGTCTGCAGTCTGCGAGTAGCGGGCGACGCGACACAGCTCCCCGCACTCCGATTGCGAGAGTGTGTGATCGCCGACGTGGCGCGACATCAGGTTGGTCGCATCGATCGCCATCGGACTATCGAGGAAGACTGAACAGTCGGGGATGCGGTTCGCGGCTCGCAGCTTGCCGAGCAAGTGGAGGAGGTGCTGGGTGCGTCCGACGGCGAACGACGGCACCACGACCACGCCCCGCTTCTCGAACGTCTCCATGATGATCTCGGCCAGCGCATCGAGGAGATTCACCGCCGGGTGCTTGCGGTCGCCGTACGTGGACTCGACGACCAAATAGTCGGTCGAACCCAGCGGCTCGGGTGGTCGCATGATCGGATCGACTGGGCGACCGACATCGCCCGAGAACGTGATCGTCATGGCTGCAGCCACGATCGACACCCACGCGGAGCCGATGATATGGCCGGCGCGCGAGAACGCAGCCGCCACTCCGTCGGCGGGAGAGAACTGGGCGTGGAACTCTGTCGGCACCAGCTGGTCCAGACAGCGCACGGCTTCGGCGCGTGTGTACAGCGGTAGTGCTGGATGGTGGTGGGCATAGCCATACCGGTTCGCGCGACGAGCCTCCTCCTCTTGGAGATGCCCGGAATCGGGGAGCAAGAGCTGGAGGAGATCGCGCGTGCCGTCCGTGCAATAGATCGGACCCGCGAAGCCCGCCTTGCACAGCCGGGGGAGCAACCCGGAATGGTCGATGTGCGCGTGAGTCAACACGACGGCGTCGAGCGATGCGGGCTCGAATGGGAACGGGCGCCAGTTACGTTCGCGCAGCTTCTTCGGCCCCTGGAACAGACCGCAATCGACGAGGACCCGCGACGCGCCAGTGTCGAGCAGGTAGCTCGATCCCGTCACGGTATCGACGGCACCCAAGAACGACAGTTTCAACGACGGCGGCATCGATCGAGAGGGAAGCAAGACACGTGCGATCCGAAACCAGGATTCGCCCGCAAACGTTGCGCGACCGCGAGCGGCGGTGCACGGAATGCGTGGTCACGCGGCGCGACGGGGCAGCAACAGGCCGTAGTACTCGAGCTGTTCCCGCAGCTTGCTCGGCGTGCTCTTCACGAGATCGCGGGGAATCTCTTCGACCGTCAGCGCAGGACGACGGATCTCGTCGAGCGTCTGGCGCAGCTCGCCAAGCATGTGCGGGCTGGCGCAGATGATCAGACGCTGCGCGGGATTCGCCGCGAGCTGCGAGGCGATCGCGGTCGTGATGTCGCGTGCGAAGTCCGCGTCGAGCTTCTCGAGATGGTCGCTCTGATGATCGTCGAGCCCGAAATGCAAGCCTCCGGATCGACCGGAGCCCGGCCTCGACGAGAACAGCTCCGACGATCGGAGCCGCCGCGCCGGATTGATCAGGTCCTGCCGTTCGAGCAACTCGTCGTGGAGGCCGTCTGGTTCGACGGCTCGTTCGTGGGTGAACAAGCGAGCACGCGAAGCATCCACCACGGCAATGCATGTGCGGTACATGGATCGCGGTAGTGCAAGCTCGCTGCCATCAGTTGACGACCCACCTCGGGAGATTCGCGACGCGGAGGCGCGTCTCGCCCCGCAGTGCCACGACGTCGACGGTCCCCAGCGCGCGCACGTAGAATCGAACGCCGTGGGGGATCTGAGAGAAGGTCACCTGCGTTCCATAGTGAATGATCGGGCAGTGCCCGATGTCTCCGGGACCGCCATGCAAACCCGAGTGCTGGAGCATGCCTTCCGCGTCGCCGATTCGAGCATGGCGATCGGCGAGGCCGAGGAGTTGGCGATAGCTCTCGGGATCCGAGACCGTGACCGCGACGGCGACACCCTCGGGGATGTCGGAGACCCGCGTCACTGCCGACGCCAAGGATGACGGACAATTCGACATCTGACGCTCGAGACCGCCGGTCCCGGAGGAGGACGCTGGTGGAGGACGTGAGGAGGCACACGCGACGACGAGCGAGACAAGACAGAGGCGCATGCGTAGTCCGTCTGCATGCGACATGCGCAACACGGGTGAGTGCGCAGGATCTGCGAAGACTGGCGCGCTGCTCCTGGCAGTCCGGTTGCATCAGGGAGGGGCATGAAGAAGATCCTTGTCCCCACCGACTTCTCTCCCGGATCGGCCGGCGCGATTCGCGTCGCGGTGCGGATGGCGCGCGACATCGGCGCCAAGCTCGGCGTGGTCCACGCGTGGCAAGTTCCCGCGCTCGCGTTCGGCTCGGAGCCGTTCTCGATGGCTCCGGAGCTGCTCCAGACGATGTCTGACGATGCCAAGCGTGGGCTCGACGGCGCCGTCGAAGAAGCGAAGCTACAGGGCGCTGACGCGAGCGGGATCATGCTCAACGGCATCCCGTGGTCGCGCCTCGTGGAAGTCGCCGAAGGCGATCCCGAGATCGAGCTGATCGTCATGGGCACCCACGGCAGGACGGGACTCAAGCGCGTCCTGCTCGGCTCTGTGGCGGAGAAGGTGGTCCGTCACGCGCCGTGCTCGGTCCTCATCACGCGTGGCGATGGCGAACCGGCACCGTTCACGAACATCCTGGTGCCGATCGATTTCTCGACGAGCGCGCAGGTCGCCATCGATCAAGCCGTGCGCTTGATCCGGCCCGGTGGGGCTGGAATCACCCTCCTGCATGTCATCGAGGCGCCGGTCGCGATCAACGGCGAGGTGTTCGATCTCGCCTTCATGCGTGAGGTCGATCAGGCATCGACCGCAGCGCTCGACGAGTGCGCTGCGAGGCTCAAGAAACGGGTCGACGCGCCGGTGACTACGCGGCTCCGGATCGGCTATGCGGGCGGTCAGATCCTGACGGTCCTCGCGGACGATCCGGTGTTCGACCTCGTCGTGATGGGCAGCCATGGCCGGACCGGCATCAAGCGCGCGCTCCTCGGGTCGGTCGCGGAGAAGGTCGTTCGCCATGCGCCCTGCCCGGTGATGATCGCGCGCGAGCGAACGTGATCAGGACACCGAGCAGTAGACCCGGTCCTTGAGACGCGTCCATTCCTCGGTGGCTTGCGTGAGATCGCTCGCGCACAGCTCGCGGAGCCTCGCGAGGTCGCAATGGGTCGGCTCCGAGGCGTACTCGGCCAGCTGTTCCGCGATCGATCCCAGCGTCGCGAGATCACCGCGCATGCACGCCCAGTCTCCGGCGATACAAAGCTGGCCGACCGCGCGGGCAGTGGTCGGGGACAGGTGTGGTTGCAAGCTCATGACGCGAGCCTGTGCTCGCCGATCGTCGCGCGAACGGTGATCGGCACCTTCAGGGCGTTGCTGATGATGCAGTGCTTCTGGGCCTTCTCCAGCACGGCGCGCGCGAGCTCCTGATCCTGGATGTCGACGTCGATCACGACGTCCAGCTCGATCGACGTGAACACCGGAACGCCGGGACCTCGATCGAGCACCGCCGTGCCTGTGCCCGACCAGGCGAGGATCGCGAGCTTGTCGCGACCAGCGATCGCCTCGAAGGTGGTCCACAAGCACTCGAGGACCGCCCCGACGAGGAGCTCCTCGGGGCTCCACACCGTGTCGCTGCCGCCGAACTGCGGAGGAGGTCCGAGCTCGATCGGCGCCCGCGTGGGCGACACCAGCCGGCGATTCGCGAGCGTGACCATGTAACGATGGGGGAATGGGTGCATGCAGGGTGATCGAGCAAGACCCAGGCCGCGGCGCAACGCTTGCAACTCGACGGTGAATGACGCCTGCAACACCGCCCGAGATCACCAACCTCGTCGCGAGATCGATCCGAGGTTCGTCGAGTAGATTGTTGACGTTCCAGAGTCTCGTTCAGGGGATCTATCCGGCGGCCGGGTAGCCGCAATTCTTGCGATCAGTTCCCGCTGCTACGCCGCGGTTGCGTGATCGCCGCGAGCGTGGACGTCGGTCCACGAGGCGACAGGTCGTGGCCGACCAGCGAGGCGCGCGCCAGATCTCCGAGCGTGACGATGCCGATCGCCTTGCCGACCTGGTCGATCACCGGCACCCGGCGGATCTGGCGCTGGGCCATCACGTGCTCGAGCTGACGAGCGTCGTCGTTGATCGTGCAGGTGATCGGCGGGTGCGCCATCACTGTCTCGACGAGGATGCCGGTGAGCGTCGTGCCGCGCGTGTACGACGCCATCAGAGCATCGCGGTCGGTGATCGCTCCGATCACGCGACCTTCGCGATCGACGACCGGCAGGAACCCGATGTCGTGCTCCCACATCAACTGCGCCACCTGTTCGAGGTTGTCGCCCGCGCAGCAGGTCACGGCCCCCGAGGTCATCACGTTTCGGATCAGCATGACGCCATGTCTAGCCAGGGTCGTGCCACGTCATCGCAGGTCGTCGAACCCACCACCGTTGACGACGTTCGTGAACCCTGCGGTCTCGAGCGCGCGCTTGGCCTTCGCGGCGCGACCTCCGGCGGCGCAGTAGACGACGACCGGTTGGTTGCGATTCCCACCGACGAGCGTCACGACCTCGGAGATCCGTGAGTCGACCTGCGCGACCGGCAGATTGACGGCCTTCGCGAGATGCCCCTCGGCGAACTCCTCGGGCGAACGGACGTCGATCACCGTCGCGCCGGCATCGATCAGCGCGCGCGCAGCGGTAGGGTCCTTGCTGACTCGCGTGACCGGAGCAGGCTGGGACGGCGGTTCGGAGCTCGAGCAGCCAGCGAGAGCGAGAGCGAGGAGCAGCGTGCGCATGACGTGATGGTCGTGCAGTGGACGTGCCGGGGACAACACATACGCGCAGCATCTGCGTCGACCGCTGAGTAGCTGCACGAGATGCTGGCCTGGTTCATGAAGAGCCTCCACCCATGGAACGCACGCACACGCAACCGATCGCGCTTCGAGGCTGGCGCCGGGTCGCCGGCGCGATGTGGCATAGCCCCGACGATCCGCAGATCTTCGGAGCGCTCGACCTCGATGCCGGCCCGATCCTCGCGGCGATCGATCACGCTCGCACCGCGGGACACCGCATCACGCCCACGCATCTGGTGGGCCGCGCACTCGCGCACGCCCTGGTCGAGGTTCCCGAGGTCAACGTCCAGATCCGCGGTGGCTTCGCACGCCCTCGCGAGTCCGTCGACGTGTTCTTCATCACCGCGGTCTCCGGTGGTCGCGATCTGTCAGGCGTCAAGATCGCGCACGCAGATGACAAGTCTGCGGTGGCCGTCGCCGACGAGCTCGAACGCCGGAGCTCTGCACTCAAGCGCGGCGACGATGCCGAGTTCGCGCGAACCAAGCAGCTGACCGACCAACTGCCGGTGTGGCTGTTGCGTCCGGCCCTTCGCCTGTCGGCGTTCCTCACCGAGACCCTTCGTCTCGAGCTCCCGAGGCTCGGGCTCCATGCGTCGCCGTTCGGCAGTGCGATGGTGAGCAGCGTCGGGATGCTCGGCTTACCGCGCGGCTTCGCTCCGCTCGCCTGGATGTACGACGTACCCGTGCTGGTGCTCGTCGGAGAGATCGCACCACAGGCGGTCGTGGTCGACGGTCAGGTCGTGGCCCGCGAGGTCCTGCCGATCACGGCGACGATCGATCACCGCTATGTCGACGGCTGGCAGGTCGCGAAGCTGATGCGCGCATTTCGAGCGTATCTGGCGGCACCCGAGCTGTTCGAGCCCCGCACCAGCTAGCCGGCGAACACGCACGCGTCGCTCTGCCAGCCTTGCGCACCGACCAGCGGAACGAAGAAGACCGCCCCGAGGTGCTCGTGCTCGAGCTCGGGTCGCTTGGTGGCGCAGATCTACCGTTGTTCAGGTGCGTGAATCAGATGCGGTAGTGGATCTGCGCGAGCGCGTACGCTCCCGTCGGTCCGTTGCTGGCGTCGAGCAACTCGATACGCGTGGTCAGTAACCACTCGACGTGCGACGTCATGAACCAGTGCAGATTCGCGTCGACGCAGTCGCGATAGAGACCCTTGACCCGTGTGTCCTGCGTGAAGTGACCGACGCCGATATCGAGGAGAAGCCCCGAGCCAAGCTCGTGTGAGCCCATCGCGTAGCCGACCAGCTGCGTCGCCTTGTCGCCATCGCCGGCGGTGATCTCTCTTCGCACCATCTGTGCCTCGGCGAGCAGCAACAACCCCGGGCCTGGCAGGTAGACCTTGCCGGTCAAGCCGCCATACAGCGCGGTCACATCATCACCCTTCGAGTACTTGCCCTCGACGCCCACCGCCGCGTGATCGCCGAGCCTCGCCTCCGCGTAGATCGCTCCACCGTCGCCCTTCTCGACCGCCGACGCGATCGGGTCGTGGACGAAGCCGCTCGCGTGGACCTCGAACTTCGGATCGATGTAACTCGCCGCGAGCGCATAGGTCTCGCCGTAGAGGGGCCGACCACCGAAGCGCTGGGTGTAGACGACGTGCTCGGCGAGTCGGAGCCCGAAGGTGGGCATCAACCTGCCGGCGCGAACGTAGAACCCGGTGTTCTCGTCGGGCTTCTGCTGCCACATCAGGTAGTGCTCGCGCGACCACAACACGTGAGCGACGCTGCCGCCCTCCTGGGGTCGACGCAGCCCACCGACCGCATTGAGCGAGAAGCCGCGGAATGCGGCGCGTGCGCCGAGCTCGACCTGCATCGGATACGCAGCCGCGCTCGGGGTCCCCGGTTGGACGTAGCCCGCCGCCGCGCGAACGTGACCATCGAGCATGAGCCAGCCGGGCAAGCTCATGCCGTACATGAACTCGTCGGAGCCCTCCTTCCACGCGGTCCCTCCGGCCACCGCGAGCCCGTTCTCGTTCAACATGCCGCCGCCATCGGGCGAGGTGTGACAGCCGGTGCACGTCGCATCGCGCGACAGTTGGTACTGGGGATAGGCGTAGGAGATGCCGCCGAGCGCGGCGACGACGAGGATGGCGAGGAGGGCCTTCATAGTCCCTGCGCTCCCGAGTCGATCCAGGTCTCGATCAGCACGATGTCTTCTTCCGCGAGCGGCGAGTCGGGCGGCATGCGGCCGCTGTCGGAGCGCATCACCTCGACGAGCTCGCTGTCCGCAGCCGTCGTCGCGACGAGCCCGCGCAGCGAATCCTTCGCGGCATCGAGCGTGTCGAACGCATAGCCCTGGAGGTTGGTGGTCGTCGAGTGGCACTGCACCTGGCCGCAGCTAGGCGCGAGGACCGACAGCACGACCACCTCGACGGTGGCGGGTCGTTCATCCGGCGTGGTGCCGCACGCGACAACCGCGAGCACCGAACAAAGGAGGAATTTCATGCTTCGTTCGTTACGCCGATGCCGCTGGGTTTGGAAGTTTAAATATTAGGAATCACTGCGCAAAATATCCACACCGCGCACACGTTGCCCGATCTCGTGAGCGTTCACGCACGAGCTGGGGACCCCGAATGCAATTTAGGTCACCGAGGCGATGTGTCGCCGAACCGGCTCCGAGATCTTGTCGTCGAGCAGGGCCTTGGCCCACACGTACATCAACCGCTCCTCGCGATCTGCATGGTCCCGCAGTAGCTCGACGAAGTCGGCGAGCATCGGGACGCGCAGGTGATGGAGCTCGACCGCGATGCCGAGCTCGAGCAGTCGCTCGCGGATCTCGCCGTGCTGTCTCACCAGCGCCACGGCCTCTCCCTGATCGACTCGCGCGAACGCCGGTAGCATGTACCGCTCCTCGGCCTCGAGATGTGCGAGGAGTTGCTTCTCGAGCTCGCGCCACAAGCTCAGCGTGTCTCGGCGGTCATCAGCGGTCACCGCGTCGATCAGTCGTTTGCCGGCCTCCTCGAGGTGGCGGTGGCTGCCATGCAGGAACGTGAAGAAATCGGGAGCAAAGGACTGCATGCATCTACGCATTGCAGTCACCGTGCCCGCGTCGCGCAAGCGTTGCCCGACCGTCATCGACGAGCGGTGCGGTCGTGGAGCGCCATTCCTGCGAGCATCGCGATGATGAAGACGATCGCGCCTCCGCTTCCCGCCGACGCGGCGACGAGCCCTGGACCGGGGCAGTACCCACCGAGCCCCCAGCCGATCCCGAACAGCGCCGCGCCGAGCACGAGCTGGGAATCGAGGTCGCTGCGGGTCGGGAG
>JBBQJJ010000114.1:0-21303 GCA_038325805.1 Haliangiales bacterium | reverse complement strand
CGGCGATTTCCAGGTGTGCCCGTCGCGGCCGCGACCGGCGGTCTGACTCTCGGAGATCACCACCGTGCCGTGATTCGCGCCCGCGCGTGCGAGGCGTGCCGCTTCATCGTTGGTGGAGCTGCACGACTCGAGATCGATCCGGTGCGAGCCGAGCCAGGTGGTCTTGATCATGACCGCACGTCCAGTCCGATGTCGACGGCGGGTGCCGAGTGCGTGAGCGCACCGACGGAGATCAGATCCGCACCGGCACGCGCGTAGTCAGCGATCGTGGCGAGCGTGATCCCACCGGAGACCTCGACCATCACGTTCTTGCCATGGGCGCGCGCGGCCGCGGCCTCGACCTGGGACACGGTCATGTTATCGAGCAGCACGATCTCCGCGCCGGCGGCGAGGGCTTCATCGAGCTCGCGGAGGTTGGTGACCTCGACCTCGATCCGCAGCGGGTGCGGCGCCTTCGCCTTGGCCGCTTCGACCGCCGCGCGCACCGAGCCACACGCGGCGATGTGGTTGTCCTTGATCAACACGCCCGACCCGAGATCGAAGCGATGGTTGCCGCAACCACCGGCGAGCACGGCGGCCTTTTCGAGGACGCGAAAGCCCGGCGTGGTCTTGCGGGTATCGACGACGCGCGCCTTGGTGCCGGCGACGGCATCCGCGTAACGCTTTGCGAGCGTGGCGACACCCGACAGCCGCTGCGCGAAGTTGAGCGCGGTGCGCTCGGCGGACAGCACGGTATGCGCGGGGCCTCGCGCGGTGAGGATCAAGCTGCCCTTGTCGAGCCGCGCGCCATCGTGGGCGTGGAGCTCGACGGTGATCCGCGGATCGACGAGGTGAAACACCGCGGTGGCGACATCGATGCCGAACACGACGATCGGCTCGCGCACGTTCATCTCGGCGACGACGTCCGGCCCATCTGGACCGAGCGTGACTTGCGAGGTCACGTCACCGCGACCGAGATCCTCGTCGAGCGCCAGCTCGATCAAGCGGCGAACGGCGGGGATGGCGGCAAGACCACGGACTGATGCATCACCCATCGCGGGCGGACCATACCCGAAGCCCCGGACGATCGAGCACGAGTTTCTTACGAAACCAGGTGGCGATCTCGACCGGCTCAGTCACACGTGCCCACGTCGTAATCGATGGTCTTCTTGTCGTAGCCACTTCCCGTGACGATGCGACCGCCGCGGCAACCACCGGCACCCCACGCGTTGCCGCCCTTGCCGTCGCGGCGGTAGTAGCTGTTCGCCTTCTTCGGGTTGAGCTGCTGCGCGAGCTGGATCAAGTTGATCTGCATCGGGCCGCCTTCCGGACCCGCGTTGCCTTGGCCGTCCACCCACCAGCGGCCCGGGAGCGCCTTGCCGTAGATCGAGATCAACACCTGGATGTCGACCGGATGGAGCTCGCGACCGTTGATGAACACGCCAGACAACTTGCCGTTGCCACCGCCCGACGCGTTCGCGGGCAGCGGACCACCGAGCGCGAGTCCCGGTGGCAAGAAGCCGAACGTCGGTCCACCCAGCTTGCCGGCCGCGCCGCTCTTCGCGTCGTACCAGTAGTCGCCGGCCGGTGCTGCGGCACCGTAGAGCTTCTCGAGTTGCGCGACCGTCTCGAGATCCTTCGCGGTCGCCACGCGGCCGTTGAAACTAAGTTTGCGAGCGTGCGGCGCTGCCGCGGTCGGTGCGTCGGCCGAGGCGACCGGAGCAGCGATGGAACTGGTGGCGAGCACGAGCGCGACGAGCGTGGTTCGAAGCATGCCCGTCTAGTATCCAGGTTCCGGGCCAGGATCCTGTGATGTGGTTTGGCCGAGATAGCCGCACCGACACGCTGATCTGACCGCTTGTCCCATGGGACATCCAACCGCTGCGATCGCGCAAGTCCTCGAACTTTCGTCGATTCTCTTCGGCATCACAGTTGCGAAGAGGCTGTCGCGATGAAGATCATGAAGGCTCTCGCGCTCTCCACGCTGCTGTCCGCGTGTGTCGATCAACCGCTCGAAGAGGCCGAGCTCGGCGACATCGAGTCGCACGTCGCAGCCATCCCCGGAGCCACGTACTCGATGGTTCACGCGACGGGTCGCTGCCTCGACGTGGCCGGCTTCTCGCGCAACCCGGGCCAAGCGATGCAAGGTTTCGCGTGCAAGTCGACCGGATATCTCGGCAACCAGCAGTTCACGCTCGAGAGTGTCACCGGCGGCTATCGGATCCGCGCGTACGACAGTCAGCTCTGCCTCGACCTGCCGAATGGGAGCACGGCCGACGGCACCATCGTCCAGCAGTCGCAGTGCCACAGCGGCACCAACCAGGTGTGGAACCTCCCCGATGCGGGGAGTGGCACGGTGTCGATCACGACGGCGATGGATGCGGCGAAGTGCATGTTCCTCGACGCCGCGAACACGCTGCGCCTGTCGCGCTGTAGCAGCCTGACCTCGGCCGCGCGCAACTTCACGCTCGGCACCACGCGCACGTACGCGAGCTTTCGCCAGGGCGCGCAGTGTCTCGACCTACCGAGCTTCTCGACGGCGAACGGCGTGTCGCCGCAGCTGTTCGGGTGCAAGACGACGCAGGCGACGAACCAGGAGTGGAACCTCGAGCCGGTCTCCGCGGGGACGTTCCGGTTGCGCTCGCAGAACGGTGGCAAGTGTCTCGACCTGCGCGCCGGTGCGCTGACCGACGGCGCCGTCGTCGAACAGCAGCCGTGCAGCACGGCGACCAGTCAGAGGTGGAGGCTGCTCCCGCAGACCGCGAGCTCGTACAAGCTGCAGAACGCCGCGAGCGGCAAGTGCGCCGACTACTACAGCGGCGCGCTCCGCCAGTACACGTGCAGCACGTCGTACCCGAGCCAGCTGTTCGAGATCCAGCCCGGTGTCGCGGCCTCGCTGCCTTCGGTCACGCCGTCGCCGACGACCACCGCGACCGCGGGCTCGTGGGCGGTCGACCCGAACCTCGTGGTGCCGGTGATGACCGGCAACATCACGCAGGAGTCGATCATCGTGCGGTGGACGGTGAGTGATCCACGGATCGTCGAGCAGCGCCTGACGGTGTGGGACGAGGTCCCGGGCGTGCCGGGCGGTCCCGCTCCCGTCGTGTTCGTGGTGCCCGCGCAGCAGCGCGCGTTCTGGATCCAGGGCCTCAGCAACCAGCCGCTGATCGCCGGCCACCGCTATACCGTGAGCCTGTTCACGATGAGCGCCACGGGCGTCTCGCGCTCGACCTCGACCACGCAGCTAGCCGGCGTGATGCCGGGTGCGAGCGTCCGCGTCGGCATCCAGCCCGGCAACCAGACCATCACGCCACCCGTGGTGGAGACGTTCGCGTTCCTCGACGACAACAACGACGGCGTCGTCAATGGCCAGGCGGCCGGTGCGGGAACGTTCCCGCGGTTCCCATCGGGTCCCAGCGCGGCGTCGACGGTCGGCAATCGCTTCGCGCAGCTCGGCACCGTGCGCGCGAACATGATCGTCGGCTTCCTGATGCAGGAAGGCACCGCGCAACAACCGCATCGCACGTTCGTCGCGGCGCACGTGTTCATCAACCCGATCACCAACACCCCCACGGTGACGGGCGTGTTCTACGGCGACTTCGACACCACCGGTCGGTCGCAGGTGTGGTCGGGTGCCGCGGCGGTGATCACCAACACCGTGGTCGAGGGTGACGGCGGCTTCGCGCCGAACATGGTGAACGGCGAGGTCACGGCGCAGGTGATGGCGAACGACGGAACCTTCCGCGTCATCTCGTTCAACTACGTGCTCGCACTCGACCCGGCGTGAGACAGTGCGGCGTGGACACCACGTTGCCGCCGACCGGCTCGCCCCAGGCGGGCACGGCCCAGGCGAGAGCCACGCTGACGGCCGTCCATCCGCCCGAGTTGAGGTGGAGGTTGGTCCTCGACAACGGCGCGGTGACGATCGGACGCGAAGGCGCGAATGCGATCGATGACCAGACGGTGTCGCGTCGCCATGTCGGGATCAGCTGGGCGGACGGGCATGTCGTCGCCGACCTCGGTTCGAGCCATGGCTGTCGGCTCGACGGGCGACCGCTGACGCGCCCGAGTCGACTCGAGAACGGCACGGTGCTGCGGCTCGGCGATGTCTTCCTGGTCTACGAGAGCGGCGATCCCGACGACACCTCCACCGTCTCGAAGGGCTCGATCCCCGGTCAGGCGCTCTCGATCCGCGCGCTCCGCATCCAGATCGCGCGCGCCGCCGTCGATCCGTCGCCCGTGCTGCTGCTCGGTGAGACCGGGACCGGCAAGGAGTGGATCGCCCGCGAGCTGCACCGGCTGAGCGGTCGCAAGGGTCCGCTGATCGCGCTCAACTGCGCGGCGCTCGGCTCGCAGATCGTCGAGAGCCAGCTGTTCGGACACGTCAAGGGCGCGTTCACCGGCGCTGCCACCGATCAGCTCGGCATGTTTCGCGCGGCGGATGGCGGCACGCTCTTCCTCGACGAGCTCGGCGAGCTACCGATCGACCTCCAGCCCAAGCTGCTGCGCGCGCTGCAGGACGGCTTGATCACGCCGGTCGGTGGCACGCGCGCGACGCAGACCGACGTCCGCGTGATCGCGGCGACCAACAAGGACCTGCAGGCCGCGATCGCTCAGGGCGCGTTCCGCCTCGACCTCTACTCGCGGCTCGCGATGTGGGAGCTCGCCATTCCTCCGCTGCGCGCGCGGCGCGTCGATCTGCTCGCGTGGATCGCGCGGCTCGGCGACGCGTGGAGCCTGACGCGCTCGCAGCCGGCGCGCCGGATCGTGCTGATGCCCGACGCGATCGAGACGCTCCTGCTGTATCCGTGGCCCGACAATCTGCGCGGCATCGATCGCCTGGTCCACGCGCTGCGCTCGGATCCGACGCGCCAGCAGATCACGCTCGCCGAGCTACCGCCGTGGCTCGCGATGGCGGTGGCGGTCGAGGAGGTGAAGGAGGAGGAAGACGAGCCTCGCAAGGCGCGGCGCCCTGCCCCGACGCGCGAGGAGTTCGAGCGTGCGTACACCGAGCACGCGGGCAACGTGCGCGCGCTATCGCGTCACTTCGATCGCGACCGCCGCCAGATCTATCGCTGGCTCGAGACCTACGGGCTGCGCGGGACCGAGTAGGCTTGAATCGAGGTAGCGCTCGACCGTCTGCGGTCAGGCCCAGTTGATCACTGGCCAGCCCTGCTTGCGGGCGTGGCGACGCAGTCGACCATCCGGGTTGATCGCGATCGCACGGCCGACACGCTCGAGCATCGGCAGATCGTTGTAGCTGTCGGAGTAGAACGTGCTCGCGCGGAGATCGACGTCGTGGCGTGCCGCCCACGCTTCGGCGAGCTTCACCTTGTGCGACCCGAAGCACAGCGCCTGGGGCTTGCCGGTGAACGCGCCGTCGCGGACCTGCAACTCGGAGCTCAGCACATGCTCGATGCCGACGCCGCGGGCGACGGGCCGCGCCGCGTACTGGGTGGAACCGGTGGCGAGCACGATGATGTCGCCGGCCTGGCGATGCTGCTCGATCGCGACGAGCGCGCCGGGCGCGACTTCCTTGGAGACGTGGTCGCGATGCCAGACCTCGCACTTCGCGAGCATCTCGGATTCCGGATCGCCCTCGAGATCCTCGATCAGCTTGGTGAACACTGCGTCCATGTCGAGGACCGCGAGCTTGTACAGCGCGCTCCAGTAGACCGCCTTCGCGAACGTCTTCGCCGGCATCTCGCCGCGCGACCGCAGGAACCGAACCCACGACATGCCGGTCTCGATCCGCAGCAACGTGTTGTCCATGTCGAAGAAGGCGGCCCGCATCGGTAGGACTTCTAGCACGCGTCGCGGAGGGTGGTTCGCTAGGGCGCGTAGCCGAGGTCGAGGATCGGCGAGCTCCCGATCGTGTTGAACGGGTTGAACGGCGCCGGCGCGGGCGCTCGCCACCCGCAGTTGCCGCCGCCCGTCAGTGTGACCCGACGACCACCCTCCGCTACCGTCGAGCCCCCTGCCGCCGCCGAACCACGATTCTCGAACGGATCGGTTACCACGAACGGTGTTCCGGTGAGGTCGATCGCGGCCACACCCGACTGGTTGTTGCTGCCCTCGCAGTCCATCGCAACCGCATAGGGCATCGACGTCACCAGCGTTCCGCTGTGCATCAACGATCCAGTCGAGGTCGTGAACGTCTTGTCGTCGATATCGACCACGAACGAGCCCGTCGACACGAGGACGCGAATCTTGGTGAACGTGGTCCGCACATCCGTTCCGCCGCGCGAGTACTGCGAGAAGTTGGGCGACGTCAGCGACAGGTACTCGGAGCCGCTGGCATCGCAGAACGCGGTCCATGGTTTCTCTGGATCGCCATCGACATAGAGCGTGACCTCTCCGGTCGAGAAGCTCGGCTCCATCGCAGTGACGTCGCTGCAGTGCTGGGGCGCGTAGCACTCGAAGCTGCCACTGGTGTTCGCGCACGTTGCGGCGCAGCCACCGTTCGACGTCAGACACTCGTCGAGGTCGACACACGTCAGACCATCGCCGGTGAATCCAGCGTCGCACTCGCAGCGCTCCGGTGACACGCAGGCTGCGTGCGGATCGCACGCCAAGTCGCAGTCCACGGCGTCGGGATCGAGGGTGTCGCTCGGGGGTGTGTAGACGCAGCCCGAGACCATCGCTGCGAATACCCACGACCACGGGGAATGAGGCATTCACCGAGAGGTTGCGACTCTGGTGCCAACCGCAACTGCAACAAACTAGGCCCCAGGTGCTGGAGCCTTTCGAGGGCTGGAGGGCGTGCCCTCATGCCTCGACACCCCAAATCGAGGCAGCGCGTCCATCGAGAGTGCTCTCGCGCAAATCTCCGGCTCCCGGACCAGTCCCTCGCGTAGCTCGAGGCTCCCACGCGAAGGTCAAGTATCCGAAGTGGCCGCATGCACGCGAAAAAGCGGCCGCGGATCGAAGGATCCGGGCCGCTCTCGACTCGATCAAGCCGGAGGCTAGTTCTCGACGAACGCCTTGAGCCGCTTGCTGCGCGACGGGTGCCGCAGCTTGCGGAGCGCCTTCGCCTCGATCTGGCGGATGCGCTCGCGCGTGACCTCGAAGTCCTGGCCAACTTCCTCGAGCGTGTGGTCGGACTTCTCGCCGATGCCGAAGCGCATGCGGAGGACCTTCTCCTCGCGCGGCGTCAGCGTCGCCAGCACCTTGCGGGTCTGATCCGCGAGGTTGACGCTGATCACCGACTCGGACGGCGAGATGATCGACTTGTCCTCGATGAAGTCACCGAGGTGAGAGTCTTCCTCTTCACCGATCGGCGTCTCGAGCGAGATCGGCTCCTTCGCGATCTTGAGGACCTTGCGGACCTTGTCGAGCGGCAGCTCCATGCGCTCGGCGATCTCCTCGGGCGTCGGCTCGCGACCGAGCTCCTGCACGAGGTACCGCGTGGTGCGGACGAGCTTGTTGATCGTCTCGATCATGTGGACCGGGATGCGGATCGTGCGCGCCTGGTCGGCGATCGCACGCGTGATCGCCTGGCGGATCCACCACGTCGCGTAGGTCGAGAACTTGTAGCCGCGCTTGTACTCGAACTTATCGACGGCCTTCATCAGGCCGATGTTTCCCTCCTGGATGAGATCCAGGAACTGGAGACCGCGGTTCGTGTACTTCTTCGCGATCGAGACCACGAGGCGAAGGTTCGCCTCGACGAGCTCGCTCTTCGCGCGGTCCGCCATCCGCTCGCCCTCGTGGAGGTCGCGGTACGTGGAGCGGAGGTCGGGGGCGCTGGAGCGCGCCTCTTCTTCGATCACGGCGACCTTGCGCATCGCCGTCTTGATCTGCTCTTCCATCTCCTCGAAGTCGGCGATGGTCATCATCGTCTTCTTGCCAACCGCACGCGCACGCTGCGGTGACGCACGCATCTCGCGCAGCGTCTTGCGGATCTCCGATGCGGAGGTCCCGGCCTTGCGCTCGCAGTCGCGGACCTCGAGCTCCGCCTTGTCGAGCTTGACGATGATGTTCTTCAGCTGCGCGACGATGCGATCGACCGTCGGCTTGTTGAGGCGGAGGTCCGAGAGGTCCTCGAACATCTGGGCGCGGTTCGCCTTCTGGCCCTCTTTGATCTTCTTCTTCTTGCTCTCGGACGAGCCGGGCTCGGCGAGCTTCTCGTCGAGCTTCTCGGTGTCGCGCTGGAGCTTGCGGACCTTGTCGATGATCTTGCAGACGCGATCGACGTAGAACTGCTCGTTGAACTCGGCCTCGTCCTCGTCGATGTCCTTGACGACATCCTTGACGCGGACCTTGCCACGGCGCAGGCGCTCGCCGATCTCGAGGAGCTCCTCGACCGCGACGCTGCTGTTGAGCACGGCCTGGAGCATCTTGCGCTCGCCGTCCTCGATCCGCTTCGCGATCTCGACTTCGCCTTCACGCGTGAGCAGCGAGACGCTGCCCATCTTGCGGAGGTACATGCGGACCGGGTCGGACGTGCGCGAGTACGCGTACTCCTCGTCCTCGTCGACCTCCTTCTCTTCGCCTTCCTTGGGCGGCGAATCGACGATCGAGCCATCGCCACGACGGCTACCGGAGCCGTCGACGACCTCGATGCCGTGCTCGCCGAGCGCCGACAGCCAGCCATCGATCTGCTCGGTCGACACGACGTCTTCGGGCATGTGATCGTTGACCTCGTCATAGGTGACGAAGCCCTTTTGCTTGCCGAGCTCGATCAGCTTGTCGCGCATGCTGTTCGGGTTCTCGGCGCCCCCGCCGCGACCACCCTTCTTCTTCGTCGCGCGCGTCTCCTCCGCGAGTGCCGCGGCATCCGCATCCGCGGCGGTGCTGCGCTTCGCCTCGGCAGCGAGCTCGTCCTCGTCGTCATCCTCCACGACCACCGCTTCGAACACTGCATCGTCGTCGTCGCCCAGATCGATCTCGACGGACTTGCCACCCTTGCCCGCCTTACCCGCCGGACCCGGCTTGCCCGCGGCCTTCGTCTTCGGCGCGAAGTCGTCGTCCTCTTCGTCGTCATCGCTGCCCGAGTCGCCATCGCCATCGGGGTCGCGCGGCGCGCGCATCGGCTTGCCGGGCTTGGTCAGCGCCTTGAGCACCTTCGCGGTGTCGGCCTTGACGCTCGCGGCGATCGGCTTGCCCTTGGTCTTGTCCTTCTCGGACTTCTCAGCCTTCTCTGCCTTCGCGGCGGGAACGACTGCTTTCTTGGGGGCCGGAGCCGGTTTTGCCTTCTTCATTTCTTTCGACTTCTGCGGGGTCTTGGCCATGTTCAATCGACCTGCTTTCCGGTTTCGGCTTCGGCTTCCGATTGCGCGAGGGTTTCTCGTAAACGTGCAGCGAGCTCGTGGTCGCCCTGCCGCTCGGCGATGCCGAGTTGCGACAGAAGGCGTGCCTTATCACGGTTCCCGCCACGGGTCGCGTCGCTGATGCCGCGCATCAGCTTGGTGCGCTCGATCTCGGCTTTCCGCGACCCGAGGTTCGCGACCTTCTTCGCGAGCTCTCCAGCTGGGTCCTTGTGATCGGCGTAACGGCGAGACAACACGTGTGGGACCAACTCCGGGGGCAACTGCTCGAAGGCGAGGTCGGCGACCGACTTGCCAGCTCGAGCGCCGGAATACATGGCCCGAAGGCGGTCATCCGTCAATAGCCAAAAAGCCTTGTCACCCTCGGTACTTCCGATCAGCTCGGGGTAGTCGGCCAGCAACGTCATGACTTCTATTTCGTCCGCCGAGGGCGGCGCTGTGGGCCGAGTCTCGGATTGGGGCGAATTTCCCTGTGGGGACGAGGGTGCATGGGGGTGTTGAGCGTGTGGAGCGTACTGAGCGTGCTGAGCGTGATGGCCGGACGGACCGGAACGGTGCTGGTCACCTCGGCCTTGCGCTCGTGCGATCGCGTTCTGGATCACCCTCGGATCCACCTGCATCGAGGTCGCGAGCGCGCCGACGATTAGATCATGTTTCGCCGGGTTCGCAACTTTCGCGGCGAGCTTGGCCGCGTCCTCGATCGCGCGGCTGCGAGCATCGACGTTCTGCTTGATGCCCTTGGTCCAGATCTCCTCGATGAAGAACTCGATGCCGCCCTTCGCGCGGTCGACCGCCTCGCGCAACAGCTCGGCTCCACCGCCGGCCACCAAGCTGTCGGGATCGACGCCGTCACCGAGGATCCCGGCCCCGCCCGACTTGCCGTGCCCCGGTCGCTGCGCGATCAGCACCTCGACATCGCTCTCGATGCAGAGCTGGAGCGCGTGCAGCGTGGCCTTGTAGTCGGCCTTGTCACCGTCGTAGAGCAGCACGACCTTCTCGGTCAGCCGCTTGAGGTAATTCACCTGCTCGGGGGTCAGCGCCGTCCCGAGCGGCGCGATCACCTCGTTGAAGCCGGCCTGATGGAGCGTGATGACGTCGAAGTTGCCCTCGACGAGCACCGCGCGTTTTTGCGAGGCCATCGCTTCGCGCGCCTGCGCGAGCCCGAACAGCAGCTTGCTCTTCTTGTAGACCGCGCTCTCGGGGCTGTTGATGTACTTGGGTGGCGGATCCTGGTCGGGTTGGGGCTCGCCGACGACGCGCGACGAGAACCCGACGACATCCCCACCCGGCACGACGACGGGACACACCAGCCGATCGCGATTGCGATCGTAGTACCCGCCGCGAGGCCGGTGCGCGATCAGCCCGACCCGCACCGCGAGCTCGAGATCCGCGCGCTTGCTCGTCAGGTATTCGGCGAGCAGCCCCCAATCACTCGGCGCGTAGCCGAGCAGGAACTTGTCGGTGACCTCCTGGCCGACGCCGCGCTTGTTCAAGTACGCGCGCCCCGGTTCGCCGCGGGTCGGATCCGCGAGCATCTCGCGATAGAAGTTGGTCGCGACCTTGTTGAGGTCGAGCATCGCGACCTTCTCGCCGCGCATCCGCCGCTGATCAGGGTTCTCCTCGAACTTCGGGATCTCGATGTTGTAGCGAGCCCCGAGTTGCTCGACCGCCTCGACGAAGCTCTTGCCCTCGAGCTCCATCACGAAGTTGAAGATGTCCCCCTTCTTCTGGCACCCGAAGCACATGAAGAAGCCCTTGTCGGGCTGGACGTTGAACGACGGCGTCTTCTCGCCGTGGAACGGGCACAGCCCCTTCCAGTTCTTCCCGGCCTTCTTGAGCTGGACGTACTGGCCGATCACCTCGACGATGTTCGCGGCATCGCGAATCTGGCTGATCGTGTCATCGGGAATCGGCATAGCAGCGCTACGCCGGGGCGTAGCACGTCACCATGACGGATCTCCGGGGGAAACGCTGCTACTTCGAGGTCGCGGCCGGCGCCGTGGTGTCTGGAGCACGCGAGCGCACAGCGTCGACCATCGCGTACACGACGAACACCAAGGTCAGTGCGATCCAGAGCCCGAGCATCCCCTGGATCGCTCGCGTGGTTCCCTGGGCGAGCTTCGCGCCGTGGTCCTCGTGACCGAGATCGTGGCGATGCTTCTTGATCGGCCCGTCGTAGGGCTTCTCGTCATCATCGTGGTCGACGGCGGCTGACATCGTGGCCCTTATAGCATCTCACCGCGCATCTCACCGCGCATCTCACCGACTCGCGTCGCGCATCTGGCGTGCGAACGCCGCGCCGGTGGCCACCGCGATCGACTCGGCGCTCTGGATCTCGCAGTCATGCGCCGCGACCAGGACCATCACCAGCATCACTTGACCGGCGATCATCACCGGCACTACCGCCAGCTCCTTGTCCCCGGTCACCCCGAGCGACGTCAGCAGCAGCTGATCGATCGCACCGAGCTCACTCGACCGCGCACGCATCGTCAGCTGGTCGCCGATCGCTTTCGGGATCAGCCCGGGCTCGCCGAGAGGCACCGCCACCTCGGGCAGGGCCTGCCCACCGCAGGCATACCCCTTCCAGCCGATCGCGACATCGCCGCGCAGCACCAGCATCACGGCCGCCTCGAGGGAGGGGACGAACTTCTCGAGCGTCAGCAGCACGAGCTCGGCGACCTTGTCTCGATCGGAGCTGCGGCGGATCGCGCGCGTCGCTTCGCCGAGGGTCTTCGCGACGTGCGACGTGGAATGCACGATCGGGACGCGCCGGATCGCGATCCGACCGAGCTTCCGGCGCTCCGATTCGGTCGACGGAACGTCGGACAGCATGCGGACGTACTTGCGGCGATCCCGCGCCGCCTTCTCGTCCTCCTCTGTCTTCTCAGCCGGGATCGAGAGATCGTCCGCGACCGCCCCGAGCGCTTCGAGCGTCTGATTGTCCGGATTCTTCTGCGTGGCGCTGTCGTCAGTGATCTCCGGAACCGCGTCCTCGATCTGCTCGATCTGCTCGATCTGCTCGATCTGCTCGATCGTTTCGATCTCTTCGATCGCTTCGATCGCTTCGATCGCTTCGATCTCTTCGATCTCTTCGATCTCTTCGATCTCCTCGAGCTGCTCGATCTGCCCTGGATCGGGCTCGAGCACGATCGGCAGGATCGCTTCCTCGGCGATCGTCTGTGCGTGCAGCTCGGCGAGCTCCTGGCGCTGTTCGAGCGGGATCGGGCTCGAGACCTGCGAGTCTTCGAACGCGAGCTCCTCGGTGACGAACGCCGGGAACGGCGGGATCGTCTTGCCGCGCGAGCGCAGGAAGCGGGCACCACGCGGGATCCCGAACGCGCGCTCGAGGTGATAGCGAATGCGGAGCTCGGCGGCGACCGAGATCACGATGTCCGCGGGCGTCGCCTCGAGCTCGTCTGCGAGGATCGAGATCCCGCGCGGCTCGACCTTGCCGATCGACGCGACGACGACCCTGCCACTCGCGACTCGCATCAGCGGCACCGCGATGAACTTGTCCGCGAACTCCGGCGACAGCTTGCGCTGCAGCGCCGGATTGATCATCTCGAAGTGCCGTGCCAGCGCCGCCGGCATGCCGTGCTGCCGCGCCAGCGCGTCGGACAGCTGATCGAGATCGAGAAAGCCGAGCTCGATGATGTTGGTGCCGAGCCGGCCACCCCACATCACCTGCGCACGCAGCGCCTGCTCCAGCTGCTCGGGGGTGAGCAGCTTGGCCGCAACCAGCATCTCCCCCAACCGAGCCATGAGTCACTCTATCCGAATCGTCGACGCGAGAAATCGCGCGGGCGAAATTTGTTAGCCCGCTGGGATCACGCGATGGTGACGTCCTTCGAGAGGTAGACGTCTTGAATCGCTTGGAGCAGCTCGACGCCCTCCTTGAACGGCTTCTGGAACGCCTTGCGTCCGAGGATCAAGCCCATGCCACCCGCGCGCTTGTTGATCACGGCGGTACGGACGGCGTCGCGGAGATCGTTGTCACCCGATGCGCCACCCGAGTTGATCAGGCCGACGCGGCCCATGTAGCAGTTCGCCACCTGGTAGCGGCAGAGGTCGATCGGGTTGTCGGTGGTGAGCTCGGTGTAGACCTTCTTGTGGGTCTTGCCGAGGCCCTTGAGCGCGGGGTCGTTGTAGCCGCCGTTCAGCTCGGGGAGCTTCTGCTTGATGATGTCGGCCTGGATCGTGACGCCGAGGTGGTTCGCCTGGCCGGTCAGATCCGCGGTGAGCGATTGATCGCCGAGCGCCGTCTTGAACGACCCGTTGCGGACATAGCACCACAGCACGGTGAACAAGCCATGCTGGTGGGCCTCGGCGAACGCCTGCGAGATCTCGAGCAGCTGGCGGCGCGACTCGGGGGCGCCCCAGTAGACGGTCGCGCCGATGCCCTGCGCGCCCATGTCGATCGCCTGACGGACGGTGCCCCACAGGGTCTGATCGTGGGTGTTCGGGTACGACAGCAGCTCGTTGTGGTTGATCTTGACCATGAACGGAATCTTGTGCGCGTACTTGCGCGCGACGAGACCGAGCACGCCGAACGTCGACGCGACGGCGTTGCAACCGCCCTCGATCGCGAGCTTCACGATCGTCTCGGGATCGAAGTACGCCGGGTTCGGCGCGAACGAGGCGCCGGCCGAGTGCTCGATCCCCTGATCGACCGGCAGGATCGACAGGTAGCCGGTGTTGCCGAGGCGACCGGCCGAGAACATGTTCTGCAACGCCACCATCACCCGCGGGGTGCGATCGCTGTACGTGTAGATCTTGTCCACGTAGTCCGGCGTCGGCAGCGTGAGGCTGCTCGACGGGATCGCCTTCGACACGTAGTCGAGCAGCGAAGCATCGTTCCCTAGGATCTCCCGAATCTTCCCGATGTTCATGGCGCCGTTGTACCGACCTTTGGCGCCGCCACGCAAGGCCAGGCGTATTGGTCACAGCGCGGTGGCGGCGACGACGAGAAACTGTTGATCGCGATCTGCGGCTGACCTACAACCCCTCGGTTCCAACGGGAGTAGACCAATGCGCCTTCGTTCAATTTTGCCTGTCGTTCTGCTCGCAGCGTGTGGTGGTGGTGGTGACTCGACGACGCCGGATACGCCGGCGGCGTCCGAGGACATTGGCTTCAAGAAGCCCACGGGCTCGTTGAAGGCGAACCAGGAGATCGATACCGACCAGTGGGAAACGATCGGGCCCGCCGATTTCAGCTGCCTCGGCACGGCGAGCGCCGACCAGGCAACCACCGTCGCCGTCGCCCTGTCGACGATCGTGCGCGACTTCCAGAGCGACAACCTGGTCCCCAACGCCGAGATCGAGGTGTTCAACGCGGACACGCTCGCGGTGTTCGACACCAAGACCGCCGGCGAGGACGCCGCGGTCGTGATCGACATCCCGACCGGCGTCAAGCGCTTCGGTTACCGGATGAACGACCCGGAGTCGCTCGAGACGCTGCTGCTCAACCAGAAGGTCAAGCCGGACATGGCGACGCAGACCGAGGGCTCGATCAAGACGGTCTCGAAAGCGACTGCCGCGACGATGCCCGCGCTGATCGGCATCTCTCGCACCCCGGGCACCGGCGTGCTCGCGGGCGCCATGCGCGACTGCCAGGACCGCGAAGTCTCGAACTTCGTGGCCACCGTCGTCAGCGCACAAGGCGCGGCCACGGGCAACCACGCCGAGATCGAGGCGCAGAACCTCGCGATCCTCGTGCCGGGCACGGACACCTACTTCTTCTCGTCGTCGGTCGGCCTGCCTGTCCGCCACACGCAGAAGGCGGCGTCGTCGGAAGACGGCCTGTTCATGGTCGTCGAGCTGTCGGTGGCCCCCACGGTGTTCGTCCAGATCTGGGGCTACCTGAACGACACCGATCTCGCGGCGGACAAGCTCACCCTGATCGGCGAGCTCGAGACGGAGTCGAAGTCCGACGTGGTGATCACCGGTTCGTACGAGCCGATCCGCAACTGATTCGCGTAGGATCCGAGCTGCGTGACGGAACGCAGCCCAGGTGAGATCGCTGGCCGGGACGCGCTCCTCGCGTTCTGCGCCGTCGGTGTGCTGGTCACGGGACTCGTCCAGATCAAGATCACGCTGCCGGCGGTCGGGCATCTCGGCTCGGCGCTTGTCGCCGTGCTGTTCCTCTACGTGCCCGTGTTCTTCGCGTGGCGCCGCAAGGAAGACCTCGACCGCTACGGCTTCCACACCGCGCCGCTGAAGCGCGGGCTCGTCACGGCGGCGATCGCGATCGCGGTCATCTTTCCGCTGTTCGTCGTCGGCTACTTCGCGTTCTACGAGATCGCGTGCAAGAGCGACCTGCTGTCGAACCTCGTCCCGCGCGGCATGTGCACGCGCTACGGCGGGATCGATGCGGTGCACGCGCCGGCGATCAGCCTGATGGGCGCGCCGACGTCGCAGATGCTGTCGCTCGAGTTCTGCGCGGTTCAGCTGATCGTGGTCGCACTCCCCGAGGAGCTGTTCTTCCGCGGCTTCCTGCTGCACCTGCTCGAGCAGCGCTTCCCACCGAAGCGGAAGATCCTCGGCGGTGGCGTCGGGCTCGCGCTGGTGCTCAGCGCCGTCGCGTTCGCGATCATCCACCTCCCGAAGGACGGCGATCCGCGTGCGCTGGCGACGTTCTTCCCCGGCCTGCTGTTCGGCTGGATGCGCTCGGCGACCGGCTCGATCCTGGCGTCGACGGTGACGCACGCAGGATCCAACATCCTGGTGCGGATCCTCGATCTCAGCGTGTTGCGCTAGATCCGCCATCGATCAGCGCACCACACGACACGTGGAATCGAACAGGTCTTCGGTTGGGGCAAGACGATCGGTGGCTTGCGCCGCTCGCGCTACCGAGGCGAGCAACGGACCCAGTTCGCTACGTACCTCGTGGGCACCGCCTACAATCTCCTCCGAATCACCAATCTGCGACGAAGACTGGCTGCCTAGCGCTACGCGTCGTTGTTGGACGACAAGTCCTCCAACCACGAGCAGCCGGGCAAGGGCAAGAGCACGGCAACAGGAGCAGCCCCTAGGACTTCTTGCCGCCCTTTTCGGCCGGCTTGTCGGTCGGCTTGTCGGCCGCCTTCTTCGTCAGCGAGTGACCGGTGCCGACGGCGCGCCACGTCGGCTTCGTGCCCTTCTGCGCCTTCTGGTACGTCACCTTGTTGCCGCTGCCGGTCGCGTTCGCGCCGCCGAGCTCCGAGGTGTCGACGGTGTTGGTGCTGCCGTTGATGTTGAGCTGACCCACGGTCGCGATCGTCAGCTTGTTGTCGGCGCCGTTGACGTTGACCGTCTTGCACGCGCCGGTGATCGTGAACGTGCCGGCGCTGGCGTTGATGTTGACGATCGGGTCGCTGCCGCAGTCGTGGGAGCCATCGCTCATGAAGTTCTTGTCGGCGGAGGCAAGGGCTGGAAAGGCGAGCAAACACGCGATCGCGAGGGTCTTCATGGTCGCATCTGACCATGGATCACGGCTCGGCATTCAATGCGAGACACCTCGAGTGGGGCTGCATTAGCCCACGTCAGCCCACCAGTTGCCGCAGCTGCCACGCTGCCACGCCTGAAGATGCAAGCACTCGCGGCCGTCGAGATCGACACCGAGCTCGTGCACCGGAACGATCGCCGGGTGATCGAGCTGGCCCTGGATCCGGGCCTCGCGAAAGAACCGCCCCATCGCGTGCTCCGACGGGCTCGGATCGCGCATCCGCTTGACCGCTACCTGACGATCGAACTGATCGTCGGTGGCGGCGAGGATCTCCCCCATTCCACCCTGCCCGATCGACATCCCGAGCCGGTAGCGATCGCCGGATCTGCCGTGGTTCGGGTGGCTGCGAACGGCTGCGGCGCCGCGGGGGCGTGGGGCGGGACGTACTCGACGGTGCGGTCGGCCTCCTGCGTCTTCACGCGATCCAGGTCGGGAGCCGCAACGTCATCCGTGGAGTCACCGTCGCCGTCCATTGCGACCGATCGTATACAGTCGCGCCGTGTCGATCTCCACACTCGCCGAGAACCTCTGGTTCACGCCGGTGGTGCTCGTCGCGTACTTCGTGACGAGCGTGTTGGTGGGGCGCGCCCCGACCGTCGAGCGCTATCACATGAAGGGTGCGAAGGTGCTCGTGTTCGGGCACCTGGTAGCCGCGGGGATCGCCGTGCTCCAGGCGTTCCAAGGCTACGACCCGACGGTCGCAGATCTGATCGGCTTCTCGTTCGCGCTGCTCGCGTTGGTGTCGTGCGGAATCACGATCGCGTTCCGCGTGATGTTGCCGCGGGTCGGCGTGGTGTTGCCGCGGATCTTGGTCGACCTGCTGACGTTCCTCGGCGTGCTGTTCGCGTTGATCGTCGTCGGGCAACGCGCGGGGTTCTCGATCGCGGGCCTGATCACCACGAGCACCGTGCTCACCGCCGTGATCGGCTTCTCGCTCCAGGACACGCTCGGCAACGTGATGGGCGGGCTGTCCGTGCAGCTCGACAAGTCGCTCCACGTCGGCGATTGGATCTCGCTCGGACCAAATCAGCCACAAGGCAAGATCACCGAGATCCGCTGGCGCTACACCGCGATCGAGACCCGCGCGTGGGAGACGATCCTGATCCCGAACGGCGTGCTGGTGAAGAGCCAGCTCACGATCCTCGGCAAGCGCGCCGGCGAGCCGACGCAACTGCGCCGCCAGATCGATTTCTTCGTCGATTTCCGCACGCCGCCGACCGACGTGATCGAGGCGGTCGAGGGCTCGCTGCGCCGCGATCCCGTGAAGTCGATGGCGCTCGAGCCGTTGGCGCACGTGCTGTTCATCGGCGTCAAGGACAGCTTCGCGCACTACTGTGTTCGCTACTGGCTCACCGACCTTGCCTCCGATGATCCGCCCGACAGCGCGACGCGCGTCCGCGTGTGGTTCGCGCTCCGCCGCGCCAACATCCCGATGTCGATCCCCGCGAGCGCGCAGTTCTTGACGTTCGACACGCCGGACCGCGAGGCACGCAAGGAGGCCGAGGAGCGGGATCAGCGGATGACGGCACTCGCGTCCGTCGATCTGTTCCGCGGGCTACCCGAGGAGCGCCGGAAGGAGCTCGCCCACGACCTGGTGTTCGCGCCGTTCGCACGCGGCGAAGCGGTGACGCGCGAGGGCGAGAGCGACGACGGGCTGTTCATGCTCGTCAAGGGTGAGGCCTCGGTGCGGATCCGGACCAACGGTGCGGACGAGCGCGAAGTGGCGCGGCTGGCTCCCGGGCAGTTCTTCGGCGAGATGTCGCTGATGACCGGCGAGGCGCGCACCGCGAGCGTCGTCGCTGCCACGGACCTCGTGTGCTTCCGGCTCGAGAAGTCGGCATTCCAGCGCGTGCTGCGCGACATGCCCACGCTCGCGGATCAGATCGCCGAGATCCTGGTGAGTCGCCGGAACGCGCTCTCCGCCGTCCAGACGGACCGCGAGGACGTCCAGCGCAAGCGCGTCGAGACCGCGAAGCAGGATCTGCTGGGCCGCATCCGCGGGTTCTTTGGCATGCCTGCGGAGTAGCCAGTGGTCCGACCGAGAACTGCATAAGGACCTACGCACCAACCGCGTAACGCCGCACCGAACTGACCCGTCAGTCAGCAGTCCGGAGCAGATCCCGGCTGATATTTCAGCTGCTTACTCGATCCTGTCGCATGGCATAGCGAGTGCTGTCCCTTCGATCTCGAAACCATGACTGATCGTGAAGCCAAGTCCCGGGCGGTAAAGATTCTCGCCAAGTCGATCTACCGCGACCTCGAGGCACAGGGCTTCGACGAGCGCCAGATCGTCGCGCTCGCCACCGAGCTGATCAGTGAAGTGACCACCAAGATCTCGCGCGGCTCGTCCCCGCAGATCGCCATCGCCGACAAGCAGCAGGTCGCGTAGCTCGTTTCGATCGCAACGCTCGAGCGTGCGCCGTCGCGCGTTCGCGTTGCCGGGTCCAAAGAATCGGAAACGTCTCGTGGCCGAGTAGCGACGACTCCAGATCCGATCTAGGGTCCGCCGCATGGCGAAGACTCGTATCGGGATCAACGGTTTTGGCCGCATCGGCCGCGGCTTCGTTCGCTGTCTCGCGGATCAGCGCGACAGCTTCGATGTCGTCCTGGTCAATGACCTCACCGACGTCGCAACCCTCGGTCACTTGCTGAAGTACGACTCCGTGCACGGCAAGTATCCGGGCACGGTGGAGATCAAGGACGGCTCTCTCATCGTCAACGGCGACGAGATCAAGATCAGCGCGGAAAAGGATCCGGCGTCGATCAAGTGGAAAGAGCTCGGCGTCGACATCGTGATCGAGTGCACCGGTGTGTTCCTCGACAAGGCGGGCGCCGGCAAGCACATCACCGGTGGTGCCAAGAAGGTGATCCTCAGCGCACCTTCGAAGGGCGCCGTCGATGCCACGATCTGCATGGGCATCAACACCGAGGCCTACAAGCCGGCCGAGCACCACGTGATCTCGAATGCGTCGTGCACGACGAACTGCCTGGCGCCGGTCGCCAAGGTCCTCCACGAGTCGTTCGGCGTCATCAACGGCCTGATGACGACGATCCATTCGTACACCAACGACCAGAGCGTCCTCGATCTGCCGCACAAGGATCTCCGCCGTGCACGCGCTGCCGGGCTGTCCATGATCCCGACCACCACGGGTGCCGCGAAGGCGCTCAAGGAAGTGCTGCCGGCGATGGCGGGCAAGCTCGACGGTCAGGCGATCCGCGTCCCGACGCCGAACGTCTCGCTCGTCGATCTCACCGTGCGGCTCGAGAAGGCCGCCGATGCGAAGACGGTCAACGAGGCGTTCCGCAAGGCCGCCGCGGGTCCGCTCAAGGGCATCCTGACGGTGTCGGACGAGCCGCTGGTGTCGTGCGACTTCAACGGGGATCGCCACAGCGCGACCGTCGATGCGGCGCTCACCACCTCGCTCGGTGACATCACCAAGGTGCTCGCCTGGTACGACAACGAGATGGGCTACTCGCAGCGCCTGTTCGATCTCGCGAAGTTCGTCGCGGAGAGGCTCTAGTGGGCGGCTTGCCCGGCGGCATCAAGCACGTCGAGGACATCGCGACAGGTGGCAAGCGCGTGTTCGTGCGCGTCGACTTCAACGTGCCTTTCAAGAAAGGCACCAAGGAGATCTCCGACGATGCGCGCATCACGGCGACGCTGCCGACCATCAAGCACCTGATCGAGAAGGGCGCGCGCATCGTGCTCGGCTCGCACCTCGGCCGCCCCGCTGGGCTTGATCTGGCAAGCAGGGTCAAGCCGGAGCTCTCGCTCGAGCCCGTGGGAGCACGGCTCGCCGAGCTGCTCGGGATCGATGTCGTGCTCGCCGACGAGGTCGTCGGTGACGGTGCACGCAAGGTGGTCAACGATCTGCGCGACGGTCAGATCGCGCTGCTCGAGAATCTGCGGTTCGATCCGGGTGAAGAGGCCAACGACGAGCAGCTCGCGAAGACCCTCGCGTCGTATTGCGACATCTACATCAACGACGCGTTCGGCACCGCGCACCGCGCACACGCCTCGACCGCCGGCATGGCGAAGTTCGTCTCCGAAAAGGGCGCCGGCTTCGTGATGGCGAAGGAGATCGATTTTCTGACCCGGCTACTCGGCAACGTCGATCGGCCGTACACGGCGGTGCTCGGCGGCGCGAAGGTGTCCGACAAGATCGAAGTGCTCGACGCACTCCTCGAGCGCGTCAACCAGATCGTGATCGGCGGCGCGATGGCCAACACGTTCCTCGCGGCGCAGGGCAAGAACCTGGGCAAGAGCAAGGTCGAGAAGGAGAAGCTGCCGAACGCGCGCGACTTCCTCCGCCGCGCCGTCGAAAAGAACGTCCAGGTCTACCTGCCGGTCGATGCCATGGTCGCGACGGGGATCGACGACACCGCGGGACAGGTGGTCGCGATCGAAGGGATCACCAGCGAGCAAATGGCGCTCGATATCGGCCCCGTCACGATCGAGAACTACAAGAAGGTGCTGACCGCGGCACGCACGGTGTTCTGGAACGGCCCGATGGGTGTGTTCGAGAAGCCCGCGTTCGCCGCCGGCACCAACGCGGTGGCGAAGGTGCTCGC
>JBBQJJ010000113.1:0-21382 GCA_038325805.1 Haliangiales bacterium | reverse complement strand
GCGATGGGCCGCGTGTATTCGGCGCACCAGGTCGAGCTCGAGCGCAAGGTCGCGATCAAGGTGCTGCACGAGGCTTCGAGTGATCGGCTGTTGAAAGAGGCGCAGGCGATGGCGCGCCTCGATCATCCGAACGTCGTCGGCGTGTACGAAGTAGGCACGCTCGACGACGGCGGGGTCTACGCGGTGATGGACCTCGTGGCAGGCGACACGCTGCGTGCGTGGGCCTCGGCGCGACGAGACTGGCGCGAGATCACGCGGGTCCTCGTCGACATCGCGCGCGGACTCGCGGCCGTGCACGCGGCCGGCGTGATCCATCGCGACATCAAGCCCGACAACATCATCGTCGGGACCGAGGGTCGTGTTCGACTCGGCGACTTCGGTCTCGCACGTGGCGAGGGCGGGAAGGTGCGGCCGGGGTGGCTCGTCGATTCGGCCTCGTTCGAGGACACGGTCCTCGCAGGCGATCGCGCCGTCCCCGTCGGCAGCCCGGTGGCGGCCACAGGCACGGCCGTCGCCGGCACGCCGGTGTACATGGCGCTCGAGCTGCTGCAGGGCAAGCCCGCGACTCCCGGGAGCGATCAGTTCGCGTTCGGCGTCACCGCGTACGAGCTGATCGCGGGCACGCGACCGTTTCACGGCAGCACGTGGGCTGAGCTCCAGCGCTCCGTCGAGACCGCCACGCCGGCGACGCTGCGCGAGGTCCCTCGCTGGCTCGACGCGGCGATCCGTCGCTGCTTCGCCACCGACGCGAATGCCCGGTTCCCGTCGATGGGCGCCGTGGCATCGCATCTCGAGAAGCATGCCCAACGCCGCAAGCCGCTGTGGATTGCGGGTGCTGCTGCGGCAGCGATCGTCGCGAGCGGTGTGACCTTGGCGGCCACGCGTGGCGGTGAGCACGCCCCGATCGCAGGTCCGAGCTGCGCACTCGGGGCGAACGAGATCGCGGCGGTGTGGAACCCCGGTGTGCGTGGCGACGTGGCAGCACTCGGCGCGCCTGCACTCGCTGCCCTCGACGGCTGGACGACGGCGTGGGCGACCGAGCACGACGCGACCTGCGTGGCCGCGAAGACCGCGACGATCGCAAAGACCACCGCCCGCGAGCGCTGCCTGACTCGACAACGCGACGAGCTCGCCGCGCTCCTCGATCGCTCGCGATCACTGGTCGGCGGCCTCGACGCGAAGCTGCGCGCGCCCGACGCCGGCGATCGCTTGCTCGACGTGCTCTCCGCGCTGTCACCCGCGGAGTGTCGCGTCGCCGAGGCGGGCACGGCGGATCCGTTACCGGCGAATCCCGACCGTGCAAACGAAGCGCAGACCGCACTTCACGAGCTGCCGAAGATCCGCGCCGCGGTCGCGCTCGGTGATCCAGGGCCAGTGCTCGAGCTCTCGGCGTCGACGGTCGAACGCGCGAAGGCGAGCACGCACGCTCCCTCACTTGCCGAAGCGCTGCTCGTGCGTGGCGAGGCGCTGCGCGCTGTCGACAAGTTCGATGACGCCGCGATCGCCGCACGCGATGCCGTCGCCGCCGCCGAGCGTGGTCACGACGATCAGACCGCAGCCCGCGCGTGGCTGTTGCGCGTGGGGATCGCGATCGATCGCCGAGACCTTCCCGCCGCCGATGATCTCGCGGCACTCGCCGATGCCACCGTCGATCGCGCGGGTACGCCGCCTCGACTTGCGGCGCAGTTGCTTCGCCTGCGCGGCACCGTCGCCTACTACCGAAACCGGTTCGCCGAGGCGCGTGCACTGCTCGCCAAGGCGCGCGAGCGCTACGTGGCGCTGTCGGGTGAACGCTCCGTCGACGTCGCCGGGATCGAGACGATGCTCGGGGCCACCGCCCGCGCCTCGGGCGATCTCGCCACCGCCGAGCGCCACCATCGCGCTGCGCTCGCGATCGATCGGGAGCTCCGCGGTCCAGAGCACTTCGATCTATCCCGCGATCTCCACAACCTCGCCGGCGTGCTGCGCTTGACCAAGGATCTCGACGGCGCCTACGCGACCTATCAACAAGCGCTCGCGATCGAGACCGCGAAGCGCGGCGAGCGCAGCGTGCAGGCCGGGCTCACCCACAACTCCCTGGGGCTCGTGAAGCTCGAGCGCCGCGACCTCGCCGGTGCACGCGCCGAATTCACGCTCGCGCTGGACATCCTGACGGCGAGCAATCACGGCGACCGTGCGTTCGCCGAGGGCAACCTCGGGCTCGTCGACGCGGCGACCAACCAGCACACCGCGGCGTTGGTTCACTACGACCGCGCCTCCGCGATCTACGCGGCGACGATCGGCGACACCGCGGCAGCCTCGATCCGCGTCCACCTCGATCGCGCACGGTCACTCGCCGCCCTCGGTCGCCGCGACCAAGCGCGTGCCTCGTCGACGAAGGCACTCGATGCCGCGGTGCTCGCCAACATCCCCTGGATCGTCGACGACGCGAAGAAGCTGCTCTCACTCCTCGACGTCCGCCCCGCGCGCCCCGGCACCGACACGATGCCTTTGCGTCCGTCGTTACCCGTGGCCCCGGCGATCGGCACCCCGACGCTGCCACCCCAACCACCCCAACCGCCCGATCCGCTGCCGAAGCGCGACGTCGGTACCTACGGCTCCAACCCCGGCAGACCGTAGACGCCGATCGTGGCCGAGCCCATCACCATCGCGTTCACCGGCACCGTGGTGTCGTGCGAGACGCGGTTCGAGACCAAGATCAAGACCGCGAAGCTCGTCGACTTCGATCCGCGATGGGTCGTAACCGTCGAGGTCGAGAGCTCCACCGCTCCGAGCATCAGCGAGCGCGTCTCGTTCCTGTTCCACAGCCCTGCGCAGCTGTTTCGATCCTCTGCGAGCGACTTCACCGGCTGGCGGTGTGCGTTCACAGTCGACCGCATCGTCGAGGACGGGAAAACGAGCTGGTCGAACCTGACTGCGAAGCGACTGAAGTAAAGTCGTCACGCGTGCCGTCGAAGAAGCCACCGCGTACTTCACCGCGCGTGAAGAGCCTCCCTGCGAAGAGCATGCGCGTGACTGCCGCCGGCACTCCGAAACGCGCCGCGAATCGCCCGACGGTGCAACCGCAGAAGGTCGCGCCCGTACAGCGCCCGGTCCCCGGCGGCCCACGCCTCCAGCCTCGCGGCGAGATCGCACGCGGCGGCATGGGCGTCGTACATCGCGTGTTCGACACGCGGATGGAGCGCACCACCGCCCTCAAGGTGATCGATCCGCAGTACGCGTCGCATCCCGAGATGACCACGCGGTTCTTCGACGAGGCCCGCATCACCGGCCAGCTCGATCACCCGAACATCGTCCCCGTCCACGACGTGATCGTCGACGACAGCGGCCAGCCGACCGCGATGATGATGAAGCTCGTCGACGGCGAGACCCTCACCGCACGGATCTCGCGTGCACCGCGCCGCGAGCGCGAGCTGACGCAGCTCCTCGAGATCTTCCTCAAGATCTGCGATGCCGTCGCGTTCGCGCACAGCCGCGGGGTGATCCATCGCGACCTCAAGCCCGACAACATCATGCTCGGCGCGTTCGGCCAGGTCTACGTGATGGACTGGGGCTGCGCGCACGTGATCCCCAAGCCGCGCCGCCTCGGCGAGCCCGAGGGTCGACCACGGCGCACGCTCTCCGATGCACCGGGCACCGTGATCGGCACGCCGGGGTACATGGCACCCGAGCAGGCGTGGGGCAAGACCGCCGAGATCGACGAGCGCACCGACGTGTTCGGGCTCGGCGCGATCCTCTACCAGATCTTGACCGGTACCTCACCCCATCCCGGTGACAGCCCGTCGGCGACGATCGGCCACGCGCGCGTCACCGAACCGCGCCCTCCGCAGGAGCTCAGCGAGATCAAGCTGCCACCGGGGCTGTGCCGGATCGCGATGCGCGCGATCGCGACGGAGAAGCGCGAGCGGTTTCCCTCCGTCGAGTACCTGCGTGCCGAGGTCGAGGCGTTCCTGCGCGGAGGCTCGTACTTCGACTCGCGGACGTTCTCCGCCGGCGCCGTGATCGTCAAGGAGGGCGACGTCGCCGACATCGCCTACGTGATCACGGCCGGCACCTGCGAGGTGTTCCGCAAGGAGCGCGGCCGCCGCGTCACGCTGCGCACGCTCAACCCGGGCGACGTGTTCGGCGAGGGTGCGATGTTCGCGTCGGGTACGCGCAACGCGAGCGTCGCTGCCGTCGATGACGTCACCGTGATCGTGGTCTCCCGCGAGAGCTTGCACGAGGAGCTCGCGCTCGATTCGTGGATGGGTTCGTTCGTGCGTGCACTCGCAGCGCGCTATCGCGATCTCGAGTCGCGGCAGCGCGCGCAGAGCACGATCAACAACCACCTACACATCATCCAGACGATCGCCGACTACTTGAGCCGCACCGGCATGTGGTGTGGCGCGAACACGCTCGGCACCAGCTGGTCGCGCGTGTGGAACGCGCTCGGCGGCGAGCTGCGGCTCGATCAGGAGCACGTGATCGAGCTGATCAAGCGGACGCCCGATCTGGCGATCGATGTCGCCTCCGACACCCTCACGCTGACGCTTCCCGCCACGTAAGCCCGCGATATCTATGCAATGCGCCGGTCGGTCCCGGCGCCCGTTGGGAGATCAATGCAGATCTCTCGACGCAACTTCCTGTTCGGCGCCGGCGCCTTCCTCGCAGCCTGCGGCACCACCTCGCGCGCGGACGTCCTCCGCACGCCGTTCGTCCCCGACGAGGACGGTCCCACCGGCCCGATGCCGATCGATCGCCCCGGTGCGTCGTGTGCCGCGACCGCCGAGAACATCGAAGGCCCGTTCTACAAGGCCGGCGCACCGTCGCGCGCGACGCTCGTCGGTGATCGCGATCGCGGCGAGCGCTTGCTGCTCACCGGCACGGTGATCGGCACCGCGTGCAAGCCACTCGCGAACGCGACGCTCGACATCTGGCACGCCGATGCGCGCGGCGGTTACGACAACGACGGCTGGGGCCTGCGCGGCACGCTCGTCACCGATGCGCAGGGCCGCTACTCGATCCGCACGCTCGTGCCCGGTCGCTACCTCAACGGCAAGCGCCTCCGACCCTCGCACATCCACGTCAAGATCCGCGCGAGGGGTCGCGAGGAGCTCACCACGCAGCTCTACTTCGAAGGCGATCCGTACATCGAGGGCGATCCGTTCGTCGTGTCGTCGCTGATCATGCCGCACCGAATGCGCGACAACGTGCGGCGCGCGAGCTTCGACTTCGTCGTCTAGCTCTTCTTGCCCGCGGGGGGAGCAAACCCCAGCGGGTACGTGACGGTGACCTTGCCGCCCTTCGGTTTCGGAAATTCGATCGCCTTGATCACGGTCGTGACGCACTCCGCGACCGTGGTGTCGAAGCCCTTCGCCCTCGCCGCGGCCACCTTGCCGTCTTCCGCGATCTCGAACGACGCGACGATCGTCCCCTGGAGCGTCGGCTTCGCGAGCAACTCCTTGTCGTAGCAGTACGCGAGCTTCTGGCTGTTGCGCTTGATGTAGCGGCGGATGATCGCCTTGTCGAGATCTCCGGTCGCCGTCGGCAGGCCGATGCTCAACGACGTCGACGGCGGAGGTCCGTCGGGCATCGGTGGAGGAACGTCGGTGGGTTGCGCGACGGGCGGGTTTGGCTTGCCTTGCTTCTCGATCTTGATGCCTTGCAGCGACACTCCCCACTTCGGGCCCGTCCAGTGGCCGTAGCCCGAGACCTTGTAGCGCAGCATCACCCGGTCCTTGTCCGTCACTTCGATCTCGACGAGCCCGATGCCGATGACCTGCTCGGCCATCGTCGCCATCACCGTCAGCTCCTTGCTCGGGTCGTCGGGTGACTGGCCGCTGAATGTCACCTTGGTGCACGGGAAGCTGTTGTCGAGCTTGCAGGTGGCCGGCGCCGTCTTGAAGTTCTTCACGGTGGTCGTGACGCCGAACATCCGCGGCTCGATCGAGCCGGTGAACTTCTCCTCCTGCCACCACGCAACCTTGGTCTGCTCACCGCGATGCCATTCGACGCGCATCGTGCCGATGACCACGCGGCTGCCGTACACGCTGTCGATCTTGGCAGCCGACAGCATCGCCACGGCGCGCTCGACGATCAGCTTGTCGTCCTTGCGCCGAACCCCGTCGAAGATCGTCCAGTCGCCGGCGCTCCCCTTCGTTACCACGTCCACCGGAAGCGTCTCCGCGGATGCGATCGATCCGAGCAGACACACGAGCAACAGGCTGCGCATGGCTCGTACTATGGCACGACGCGAATACAGCCCTCGAACCACGTCGCTCCGAGCCGCTCGTCGCGCTGCACGATCCACAGCGGGATGTCCGTCGGCCCGTCGAGATCCTCCGCACGCGGCGCGCGGTACTCGGTGAACAGCGGCGACGGATTGCCCGAGATATCGCGACCACCGCCCGTCGACCCCGACGAGAACCCGCCGGCACCGGCGAGCCACTGGTATGTCAGGCTCTCGGTGAACGTCGCGCCGGCACCATCGATCGTCGGCACCACGTAGGTCTCGCGGACACCGTCGGGCTCGATCGGCGTGATCCGGATCTTCTGCGTCGGGACCAGCGTCACCGGCGCGGGCTGATCCACGCAGCGCCCGAGCGGGAACGGCGTCGCTTCCGCGCGCGTTCCATCGGGGAGGTACGGCTCGGCATCGAACCCGCTGAGGGTGGGGTTGGTATTCGCGGTCACCTCGGCCGGGATGCGCGCACTCACGCGCAGGGTCTTGCCCGCGATCTGATCCTGCGTGGGATCTTCGTTCTCACCACCGACGGTGATCACCACGCCGTAGTCGAGTCCGGCGACGCCTTGGAAGATGTCGTCCTCGAAGACCTCGAGCAGAATGCCGAGCAAGCTGCTGTTCGGCTCGACGGTCGCGCACATCTGCGGTGCGGGCTGTGCGAGCTCGGGATCCTCCATCACGCCACTCGCGAGCGGCACTTGCACACCTCCGCAACACCCCTCGTCGCAGCGCCGACACAGCGTCATCGAGTAGCGCAGTCGCCGATCCTCGTTCGGGTCGCCTATCAGCGCGCACATCGTCGATGGCACCAGCTGATCGAGCAGCTCCTGCGGCTTCGGTTCACCCGCCGACAAGTCGATATCGATCACCTGATCCGGCACGTCCGCCGCCATCGCGAGCACGCGCAGATCGAGCACGATGTCCTCGCTCTCGAACGAGGCACACGCGGTCAACGCTAGGAGCAGTAGCGCCTTCACCAGGTTCCTCGCAGACCGAGGGTGGGGAGGATCGGATAGCTCGTGATCGGCGCCTTGTTCTTGAATCGGTAGTCGTACTCGAACGCCTCGACGTTCTCGAGGTTCGCGACGTTGATGACGTCGAGATACAGCCCGAGGCTCCACGTGTTGTAGAGCCACACCTTCTCGACACGCACGTCGATCTGTCGAAACGTCGGCGTACGCTCCGAGCGCGCCGCTCCACGGATCGCCGTGTAGCCGCCGGTATCCGCATCGTACGTCGCGCCGACGACCGGCGTATCCGGCCTGCCGGTCGCGAGCTGGAAGCGCGCACCGAGCTCGACCCCCCGACCCGGCTTGTAGCTCGCCACCGCGTTCATGATATGTGACTGATCGAACGCCGTCGGGATGAACTTGTCGTTGGTCGGCCGGTTCTTCTGGCTCGCCTTGCTGTACGTGTACGACACCCAGCCGAACGCCTTCTCCGTGATCTCGCGCTTGATCAGGATCTCGTAGCCCAGCGAGTTGCGGCGCCCGGTGTTCGCGAAGTTGATGTACGTGAACGTGCCGTCGTCGTTGGCCTGCACCTCGTCGGTGAACGCCACGAGATCGCGGCGGCGCGCGTAGTAGATCTCGTTGTCGATCGACCACTCGCGCGTCGGCTTCCACTCGTAGCCGAGCCCGAAATGCGTCGCGTGCTCGACGCCGACGTTCGGGTTGCCGAACCGCGCGTCCACGCTCTCGGGCTGCGGCGGCTGACTGAACTCGCCGACGTATGCCTTCGCGGTCCACTGCTTGTCGAGCTTGTAGCGCGCGACCAATCGAGGATCGACGGAGCCGCGATCCTTGCCCTCGATCAGATAGGTATCGAGGCGCAGGCTCGTGATCAGCTTCAAGCGATCCGTGACGTCGATGCCGACATCCGCGTAGGCGCCGAACCCGAGCGTCGCCACGCCGCGAAACACCTGCGACGGATCGACGTCGATGCCCGACGAGTTGATCAGGTTGTCGTCGGTCGGCACCAAGGCGTCGTACTTCGTCACGCGCGACAGCACGTCGAGGCCGGTATCGAGCGTCAACCGCTTATCCATGCGCCCGTGGATGCGCAGCCGATACGACAGCGTGCTGTTGATGATCTTGACGCTCGTGAACGGACCCGCGGCCTCGGCTTGCGCGCCCGTGAACGTCAGGGTGTCGCGACCCCACGCCGGTGACAGCGTCAGCTGCATGTCGCCGCCGAGCGGGCGCGTGTAGTTGCCGATGATCCGGAAGAACTTCACCGCCGTCGATAGATCCGTCGACACCTGGGCATCGGGATCCTGATCGAGTACACGCAGCGTGTCCGACGAGCCGATCGCGAACACGCCGAGCCGCCCGTTCTCCTTGAGGTTGTAATCGAGCCGCCCGGAGTAGTCGTAGTAGATCGGCGTCACGATCCGCTGCGCACCGGGCGCGGGCTCGGGCAACACGAAGCCGAGGAACGCGTCGATGTACGAGCGTCGCCCTGCGAAGGCGAACGTCAGATCCTTCGTGATCGGTGCGCGCAGATAGGCGCCCGCATCGAGGAAGTCGACCTTGGCCGAGCCGTGGATCCCATCGCTCTTCGTCGGCCGCAGCTCCAGCGCCACCACGCCGCCGTGCTTGCGGCCGAACCGAGCCGGATAGCCACCGGGATACAGCTCCAGCCCTTCGAGCATCTCCACGTTGAAGATCGAGGGCCCGCCGAGGAAGTGGAACACCGACGGGATCTCGTGACCGTCGACGTAGATGCCCGTGTCGTCGGGGTTCGAGCCGCGCACCAGGATGATGCCCAGCCCGAACGGCGCGCGATTGACGCCGGGCAGCGTCTGGATCACGCGGATCGGATCGCCGAACGTGCCGGGCACGCTGGTCAGCTGTTGCCGCTGGAGGGTTCGCTTCGTGACCTCGAGCGTCTCGCGTTCGCCCTCGACGACGGTCTCGTAGGGGTTGCCACCCCGCGGCCGCATCCACAATCGGACGTCGACGGCCTCGCGCTTGGAGAGGATCAGCGGCCGCTTCAAGCGATCGTATTTCTGATCGATCGCGAGCACCGTGTACGAACCAGGCGCGACACCGTGGAAGTAGAACGTGCCGTCGGTACCGGTCACCACATCGAGCCCGAGCTCGCTGATCGAGACGATCACACCGCCGAGCTTGCTGCGCGTGCCGCGCTCGACCACCTCGCCTTGCAGCGTCACCGGGAGATCCATGTTGCCCGCGTGATTCGGCGGGCCGGTCTTCGTCTTCGGAGGCAGCGGCCGTGGGGTGGGCTCCTCGGGCTTCTGCTCGATCACGAAGTTGATCGCGGTCTCGACGGCGATCGCCGCGACCTTGCCATCGATCTCCGCCGGATCGAACACGTACTGCATCGCCGCTGCGACCGCCGCTTCGTCGAAGCCGTCACCGACCTTGTCGAGCACGTCGACCTTCGTCACCACACCGGTCGCGTCGATGAAGATCTTCACCTTCACCTTCGCCGTCTTGCCGGCGGCGAGCGCGGCAGGCGGATACTCGGGCGCGACCGCCTGGATCAGCGCCGGTGGCTTGGTGACAGCCTTCGTGGGCGGATCATCGGCGAGTGCAGGTCGCGCTACGACGAGCAGCGCGAGCAGGACAACAAGCCGCATGAAGCGCGAGCGTAGCTCGGATCATCGGCGGCGACACGGTTGTGAAAACCGCGATCAGGCGCCGATCACACTCCGAGATGGTCAGCTCTTCGGCTGCGTGCGGAGGTGATTGACGAGCTTGCCGAACATCCCGCGCATCGCGTTCTCGAGGGCTTCGCGGCGCAGGGTGGGGAGGTACTTTGGATCGAAGGTCTTCTTCGGAACCTGGACCTTCGCGCCGCCCGACAGGAACGACAGCATCTTGCCTTTGTCGTCGGAGATCGCGAGGCGGAGCGAGGCCTCGATCTCCATGTACGAGCCCGAGGTCGTGACCTCGAGCTTGACGACGGAGAGGTCGATGTTGCGGAGATCCAGCCCGAAGCGCTGCGCGACGGCGGCCTGCGAGGTCACCTTGTCGGCGTGCTTGCACTGGTCGGCGAGCGCGGCACGGATGATGTCGGCGTGGGCGAGGCGCGCCTTCTTGTCGGCCTTGCCGGGCGAGTCATCCATCGAGGTCTTGATCTGGATGTACAGATCGGGGCGGCCTTCGAGGGCACGCGGTGCGGTGCCGAAGCCGGCCTTGACGCGACGGACGGGAGCCGCGACCGCGACCGGCGCATCGGTAGAAGCGAACGGATCCGGCAGCTGGTTTGCCTTCGCGACGGCGATTGCAGCGGCACGCGCCTTCACGCGAACGTCATCGTCCGAATCATCGTTGGCGGCAGCCCGCAGCGATGGCAGGGCAGCCTTATGAGCGAGGCGGCCGAGTGCGACGGCAGCGACCACGCGAATCTTCGCGCTCGGATCCGACAGCGCGGTGACGAGCGGCTTCATCGCGCGCCTGTCTTCGAGCCGAGCGAGTGCGGCCACCGCGGAGAGCCGCGCCTTCTCGTTACTGCTCGACGAGACCTGCTCCGTCAGCTCCGTGAGCCGATCCTTTGCCGCCGCGCGGCCGGGTGCGATCGCGAGCGCGATCACCACGAGCAGCGGAGCAAGGATCCCTCGTCGCACGTGCGGTGATTAGGCTCGTCGACTGCCAAGGAGTCAACGTTTTCCGCCACGCGATGTATCCTGTGCCAGGTGGCATTCTCCGGACTCTCTGACACGCAGTTCAAGGCCGGCGTCTTCGGCGTAGCAGGTGTGCTTGTCCTGGGCATCACTCTCCTCAGGTTCTGCGGGAGCGTGTCATTGCCCGAGAAGCCCGCACTCAAAGAACAGCCTCGCGGAACATCGCAAGAGCTCGCGAATCAGACGAACGCATCGCCCGTCGTCTACCAGGACTATCTCGCGAAGGATGCGTCGTCTGCTGCACTTCGCGTCCCGTCGTTCGACGACATGCAGCGCAAGCTGTTGTTCCGCATCGACGAGAGTCGGCAGGTCCTCGAGGTAGGACAAGATGCGATCACCACGGCAGGGCTCAAGCTCACTGCGCGCAGGAGTGACAACACGATCGTGCTCGAGATCGAGAACACGACGAAATCTGATCTCGCGTATCACGTGGTCACCGAGCCGACGCCGAAGATCGCCGGCTGCAATTCGGTCACGCCGCTCGAGCACAACGCGATCATGATCGCGAAGGACGAGAAGCAAACGCGCGTCGAGTGCTCGTGGCATGCGGGGATGGCGATCGCCGTGACGCTCGTCGAGACCGCCGAGGTGATGCCGCTATCTGCGTGGTACTTGAACCAGATCCCACCCTCGCAAGTCGGCATCGATGACCGAGTCGCTCGAGGTCATCGGATTCCCAAAGGAGCCGAGCGGTGCATCGCCTTGTCCTCTCAAGTGGTTCGATCGGGCCTCGAAAACGGAGAAATCCGCTGGAGAGATCTCGTCGACTTCTACTCCCGTCATCGGTGCCAAACGTACCCGTTTCCCGCTTCATATCGAGCACTTACGTCAGATGGCCAGCGTCGAATCCCAGCTATGTAAGTGGAGCTCGATCGAGATTTCGCGACGTTATGCTTGCCATCACCCTACGCACCTACGTAGCCTATCTATAAGTTACGAGGAGTTACCGGTGACTAAATCTGAGCTCATCGAGAAAATCTCAGAGACCTTGAAGCTGCCGGCCGGTAAGGCGGAGGCGATCGTAAACACGATCTTCGACAGCATGGTGAAGGCACTCGAGCGCGGCGAAGGCATCGAGATTCGCGGCTTTGGTAGCTTCACCGTGCGCAAGTACAAGGCCTATGAAGGGCGCAACCCGCGAACCGGCGAGACTGTGCATGTCGCCGAGAAGCGGCTGCCTTTCTTCAAGGTCGGCAAAGACTTGCGGGAACGTGTGAACGCTGGCCTCGGGACGCCGCTGCCGGCCGACAAGCCCGACGAGGCTGATGATACCGATCCGAACGAGCCCGATCTCGACGACGAAGACTAAACTCTCTCGTCGAGAATCAACGGGTTATCACCTGATCGTTGTCGATCGACACGATCATGCCGTCCGCTAACTGCGACCACGCGTCGCGGCAGCTGACGACACACGGGATGCCAAGCTCGCGTGCCATCGCGGCTCCGTGATCGAGTAAGCGTCCGGTCTCGCTGATGATCGCAGCGCAACCGATGACGATCACGGCAAGAGCGGGCGTCACGGCGCGTGTCACCACGATGTCGCCGTGCCCGACAACGATCGCGGAAGCCAGTGATTCGAATCGGCGCACCCGTCCGGTGATCTGATGGCCGCTTCCGATCCCGCGTAGCGCAACCCCTGGATCTCTCGTCGAGGATTCGCGTTCGCCGACGACAATCGGCATGTTCCAGCTACTTGCTCGAGCGGCGGCGGCCTGCGCTCCGGAGGCACGTCGGCGAGCATCCTCGGGATCGAGCCCGGTCACGAGCTCGTCGAGCGGGATCCAGAACGCATCTTCGCGTACGATTCCAAGCGCGTCGGCGCGATCGAGGATCGCTTTTCGGACCATCCACTGCGCGCGTGCGAACCAATGGTCGTCGAGCTCTGCCAGGTTGGCGACCAGCTGATTGAGCGTGGCCGCCCGGTCATCGAGATCGACCTCGGGTGGCGTCGCGTGAGGCAGCGCTTGATGTGCGCGAGCGAGGGCATCGCGAAGCAACCCGGGTCGCTCGGCGAACGTCGGAGTGGCGACGTCCCAGCTCGGCGCGAACACGCCGATGGTCGAGGCGAGCTCGGACTCGGCGTGCCCTGATCGCGCGGCCTGGAGCAGCATGACCTCGAGCGACGAAGGGCGATGGGTGGCGGTGGGCTCGGCAGGACGGTGCGCGGCGATCGTCGCCGACAGCTCCGCCCAGTGTCGGAGAAACTCGACGTAGCGATCGATGGCGTCCTCGAGCGACGCGGGCGGCGGGTCGAGACACTCGGCGAGCCGGATCGCGATCTGCGTGTAGCTCGGCCACAGCGCGGCGGTCTTCTCGATCGGCGGGACGTCGCGCGACGTCGTGTAGAGGAAGCCCGCGATCACGCGCGCTTCCCACGGGACCCGGCCAGCAACTTCGACCCGATGGACGAGATCGGTCTGCGCGATCGAGAGCGGATCGGGGTTGTGCGTGACGTCGAGCTTCCACACCCGACCGTCCTGGAGCGCCGCGAGCACCACGGGTGGTGGAGTCATCCGCGGCTTGATCACGGGGTGGATGATCGGTCGCGCCTGGACGTACCACGCGTTGTCGAAATCGAAGCGCACCCGATCATCGACGCTCAAATCCCCCGGAACAACCTCGACCTCGTACCTGTCGACGACCATCTCGACGTCGACGCCGCGAGGGGCCTCGAGCGCCGCCTCCACCTTGTCGAACCGCGAGCCTGGACGACGGCTCGTCTGCTGCAGCTCGCGACCGTACTGCCGCCAGACCTCGTCGACCTCGGGTGCACCGGGCGGTCGCGAGTAGAACGTCATCTGTTCGCCCGCGACGAACTTCTGCACGATCACCGCGATCGCGATCTCGCCACCGCGTCGCCTTGCGTAGGTCGCAGCGAGCGGCGTCAACGCGCTGATCCAGACGGCGCGGATCGCGGGCCACAGCTCGTCGAGCGAGACCGCGGTGCGCGACGAGAACACGCCGGCCGCAGCGCCCGCCGACGAATCCTCGATCGTCGCCGACGACCGCACCGCGAACGGGCCGCCGAGCTCGCGGGCTCGTTTGGTGACTTCCTCGACGAGATCCTCCGGTAACTCGACCGTCTCGACGTTGCGAGCGAGCTCGTCGAGCGTCTGACCGATCGCCTCCGGCCCGAGACGCAGCGAGATGCCGGGATCGGGCTCGAGCACGGCCTGTGCGGGATCCGCGGTGTTGCGCACCACATCGCCGGTCGCGACCCGGAACGCGCGGTGATCGATCACGAACCCGGCGGGGACGCGGAGCCCGGCGGCGATCAACTTCGCGAGCCCGTGCGCCTTCCCGCCACACGAGGCATCGGCAGTCGCCAGGTCGCGCGTCCACATGCCGCCGGTTGTAGCGCTGAAGTCGCTGGTCTGACCCGACCACGCTCCACAAGAGTGCGGCGCTTTCTGTTGCTCTGACCGCCCACGCGGTTACGATCGGCCTCGTGCGCTGTGCCGTCCTCCTCGTGGTCGCGTTGACCGCCAGCGCCTACGCCGACGACAGCAAGCTCGCGAAGGAAGACGTCCCGATCCAGCCGAAGGCGATCCTCCGCGGCAAGAACAAGCTGTGCTGCGGCTATCCGCTCGTCGACGAGCTCGGCTGGGCCCTGCGGTTTTACTGGCTGACCCGCGAGGTCGACTACCAGGAGACCCAGGGCCAGAACATCCCGAAGGGCGGGGCGTGCGCGCTGCCGGCGAATCGCTGGGTGGAGATGTACACGCGCGAGGGCTTCTTCCTCGCTCGCGTGCAGGAGCGCTTCGCGTGCTCGCTTCGCCTCGAGGGCTCCGGCCTGATGATGGATGACCGCGTCATCAACTACACGGGCCCGTGCAAGTACGGCTACGGCACCTGCTTCGAGACGCTCGACGTCAAGCAGCACCCCTTCGGACGTGGCGCGGGGCAGCGACCGCTGATCCCGTTCAAGAGCGTCGCCGTCGATCCACGCGTGATCAAGATCGGCGAGCCGCTCTACATCCCCGAGTTCGATGGGCTGCAGCTCCCCGATGGCTCGATCCACGATGGCTGCGTTCGCGCCGACGACACCGGGGGCGGCATCAAGAAGCGCAAGATGGACTTCTTCGTCGTCACCTACGGCAACTTCCGGTTCCTGCTCGATCAGTTGCTCGGGGTCTCGTGGATCACGCCGCACATCGAGTCGCCGCGCTGCGAATACTTGCGTGATATGTAGTCCGCATGCTCGACGGGCTGTTCGTCGCTCCCGCGGTCGCCGCGATCACGGAAGCGTTGGGTGAGATCAAGGGAACGATCGCCGTGATCGGCGACGCGAAGATCGCGCAAGCGCTCGCTGCCAAGCACACCGTGATCGCCGTCGGCATCTCCGGGCGCGCGGCGAAGAAGCTGCCGCAACCACTCGCCGAGACGGCCGTCGACAGCGTCACCTCGATCGATCCTGCATCGCTCGCTGCCGTGGTCGGGCTGAATGTCACCGAGGAGGATGGCTGGGTCGAGACGCTGCGGGCGTGGACCCGCACGGTCCGCGACGAAGGCACGCTCGTGCTGGTCGACAAGGGGCATGCCGCCGAGGCGAGCCGGCGTGCGCTGTGCGCCGGGTTGACCGAGCTCGAGCAGCGGCATGCCGGTCGCGCGGTGATCACAAGCGGCCTGGTGACTCATCTCTGAGCTGCGCTGCCCGGTCTGCAACATCGGATGGCCGCAGCCGCTCGCGTGCTGCCCGTGCGGCTTCGCGCCGGATTCGATCGACATGTTCGTCACGCAGCTCGAGCTGCGCCGTCGACGAGGATTCCTTCAGGCGTTGTTCGGCGGAACGCTCCTCGCACTGCTGGTACCGGCGTGGCTGTTGGTGGACGGCATCGCCGGCGGTGTCGTGATCACCGTGCTCGCGGGCAGCGTCGTGACGATCAGTGGCATCACCATCACCGGTCGCGGCTTGGTGCAGGCTGGTCGCGCGACGCGGCATCTGCAGACGGTGCGCGAGTTGCGACAGCTGCCGACGGCACGCGCGCGGCTGTTGGGTCCCTAATCCCAGAGTTCGTCTGTGTCGATCCTTCGACCAGGCGAATGCTGGGGTTAGTTAGACGGGCGGCTTGTCCGTCACGTCGTCGTCCGCTCCCTTCGGCGGAGCAGACTTGTAGATCAGATCCATGCGCGGGCCCTTGGAGCCCTTGCTGTGATCTCCGCGATCGTCCTTGCTCACGCCTGGCGGCACGTTCCACGGGAACGGCGGATTCGGATACCCCTTCGCGGCGTCGTTCATGTAGCGGGCCCAGAGGGGGACCATCGTGATGTATGCCGCGTCGGTGCGGCCGATCGCGCGCTCGCGCTTGTCGTCACCCATCCACGCGATCGTCGTGAACTGCGATGTGAACGCGATGAACACGGTGTCGTGGGTGTCGCTCGACGTGCCCGTCTTGCCGCCGGCGTTGAGGCCGAGCGCGCGGATCATCATCGTGAAGCCGTGCTGGACCTCGAGGTTGAGCAGCTTGCTCATCAGGAAGCCGACGCGCGCTGGAATCGCCTGCGTGGGCTCGATGCCCGACAGCGCCGCGAACCGATCGAAGCGATCCGCCGCCGGGAGCTGAGGATCGATTGGCAGCGTGTGGTCCTCGACGGTGCCGCCGCTGCGATCGACGATCCGCCGCACGTAGACCCAGTCTTTCTCGAGCGCCTTCTCGCGCGGCCACCACTGACCGTTGCGCGCGAACAGGCTGTACGCGCGCGCCATCTCGTGGAGGTACGTGCACGACGCGCCGAGCGCGAGGGCATCGTCGGCGTAGATCTTGGTGGTGATGCCGAGCCGGCGTGCCCACGCCTCGACGTTCTTCGCGCCGAGCCGCTGGAACAGGTCTACCGACGGAATGTTCTTCGAGAACACCAGCGCGTATTCGAGCGACACCGCGAAGTCCATCGTCGCGCCGAGGTTGTTGGGTGACCACTCCTCGCCGGTGGTGGGATCGACGATCGTGATCGGGACGTCCTTGAGCACCGTGTCGAAGCCGTAGCCTTCTTGAAAGCCGAGCGAGTAGTAGATCGGCTTGTACGAGCTCGCCGGCTGCCGGCACGCGCGCGCATTGGTCACGCGATTGAACTGCGAGCGGTCGTAGTCGTAGCCGCCCACCATCGCGACGACGTGCCCGGTCTTGTAGTCGCCGGTGAGCAACGCGACCTGCGGATGTGGCACCTGCTCGAGCTTCACCTGGTCGGTGTTCTTCGCGTCCCACTCGCGCTGATCCTCGGCGGGCGTCCAGCCCGGGTTCTTGTTCTTGTCGAGTTGCCACTGCTTCCAGCGCTGCACGGTGCGCACCTCGCGCGACACCCAGATCACGTAGCCGGGCTTGAGCGCCTGGCTGACGCTCCCGATCTCCTGATCGTTCTCCGCGTTGCCGGGCTGCCATGGCGCCGCCCATCGCATGTTGCGCAGCGGCAGCTTCAGGCGGCGATCTCCGACGAGGACCTCTGCTCCTTCGCCGGTGATCTTGTCAACGATCGCGAGGTACCGCTTGTCCGGAAGCAGCGGCCCGCTGCCGTAGATCTCCTTCTGTCGCGCGATCACGCGCTCGCGAGCCACACCCTCGACGCGCCACTCGGGACCCCGCCAACCCTGCCGGCGATCCTGATGGTGCGCGCTGTAATCGGCGCCGTCGTACGCCGCGGCTTCCCACGCGGGCTCGGCCGCGGTCTCGACGCGCCACCCTCCGCTGCGGAAGTTGTCCTCGCCGTACTTCTTGCTGAGCATGCTCTTCACGTAGTCGGCGTAGTAAGGGTCCCGCTTCGGGAACTCCTCCTGCTCGACGTGGAGCGTGATCGCCTCCTGCTTCGCCTGTGCGACCTCGGCTGCGGTGACGTATTCGTAGCCGAGCATCTTGTCGAGCACGACGTTGCGGCGCTCGACGGCGAGCTTCGGTTGACCCACCGGCGAGTACTTCGTGGGCGCCTTCGCGAGCCCGGCGATCAGCGCGGCCTCGGCGAGCGTGAGGTCTTCGAGTTGCTTGCCGAAGTACGTCTGCGATGCCGAGCCGACGCCCCACGCGCCACCTCCGAGATAGATGTGGTTGAGATAGACGGCGAGGATCGCGCGCTTGCTGTACTTGGCCTCGACGCGTCGCGCACACACCGCCTCGACACCCTTGCGCCACAGCGATTTCTCGGCGCCGAGGAACTGCTTGCAGACCTGCTGCGTGATCGTCGAGCCGCCCTGCGCGAAGTCGCCGCTCGCGAGGTTCGCCCACGCGGCACGCACGATGCCCTTGAAGTAGATGCCGCGGTGCTCGAAGAACTCGTGATCCTCGACGGCGAGGAACGCGTCGATCAGCTTCTTCGGGATCCTCTCGTACGGCACGATCTCGCGGCGCTCTGTCGCGAACTCGCCGAGCAGGGTGCCGTCGGCGGCGTACATCCGCGTCACGCCAGAGGCCGTGGTCGAGTACTGCGTGAAGTCGGGGATCGGCGGTGCGCTCACCGAGATGTAGGCGTAGATCGAGGTGACGCCGAGCAGCACCACCGCGATCAGGCACAGCACCGCGAAGCCGAACAGCTTGCCGGTCCAGTACAGGACGCCCCCATCAGCGGGGTTCGCGACAGCCACACGCGGGCGTCTCGTCGGCGCATCGAGTGCGTGTGCCTCCCGATCAAACGGGACCGTCAGGTCGTCGTCGCTCGGGGGTGGGGGACTGCTCGGCACGCCGGCATCTTATAGACCAGCCGACGGGCCGAGTCCGAACCAATGGAGCCGGCGGTGAGTTGGTGGGCGAGCCAACTCAGCGCCGGCCAGCAAGTGCTAGGCTGACGGCTCCTGATGAAGCGTTGGCTGTTGTTCACGTTCCTGGTGGCTTGCAAAGGCGACCCGAAGCCTGCGGCTACCCCCGAGCCGACATCCACCAACAGCTCAGGATCATCCGGAGTTGCGGAATCGCCAAAAGCCTCCGTGCGCGAGCGCCCAGCTCTTCAGGAGGAGAAGCCCAGCCGCGCATCGCATGACGATTTCGAGGCCGAGCTCCGCGATACCGCGTGGGCGCCCGGTGTCGAGAGTGGGATCAAGGAACGCTTCGCGCAGGTGCGTGGCGCGAAGCTCGAGCAGACCGAGTGTCGCAAGACAAAGTGTCGGCTGACCATCACCGGGACCGAAGGTGATCTCGCCCAAACCATCGCCGACCTCGAAGGGCCGCGGGGGCTCCACGGCTACGCGAAGAATGTCCTGCTCACGGCGCCAGCGCACAAGCCCGACGGCACGATCGAGCTTCGCGCGATCGCGATCTTCGATCGCTCGCGTCCGGAATAGAAAACGCCGCTCGTCGGGGTGAACGAGCGGCGCGGGGAGAAACGAAGATCGATTACGCGGCGGCCGCGGCGAGGTCCGCGATCGGCGAGTCGCCAGCGATGTTCTGCAGGCAGCGCACGAGGTGCGCGCGAATCTTGTGCTTCTTCGAGTAGACCGTCTTCAGGCTGATCTGCATCTCGACGGCGATCTCGTCGGCCTCGAGGCCCTTCTGGTAGTAGAGCTGGACGAACTGGCGATCCTTGTCGGTGAAGTCCGAGAGCAGCTCGTTGAGGTGTTCCCAACGCTCCTTCTCGATCAACTCGTCGAGCGGGGTGCGATCGCACTCTTCGTGCGGGTCGAGGTTGCCGTCGACCTTGTCGAGCAGCGGGCGGCGACCTGCGCCACGAAGGAAGTCATACGCCGCGTTGACCGAGATCATGCCGATCCACGAGCCGAGCTTGGTGCCGCGGGCCGGGTTGTAGATGCGGAGCTTCTTCATGTCGTCGCGCACGAGCTGCATCATGACGTCAGCGTAGATCTCGTCGAGGTCTGCGCTCGACAGCGTTGGCGCGTACTTCAGGGTGACCTTGGTGATGCAGCGATAGATCAACGGGCGAAACCGGCGGATCAGCTCCGCCCAGCCGCGTGCGTCACTTCGCAGCACGAACTTGAGCAACTCGCGGTCGGTCCAATCAACGGAGTTCTTAGAGATGCGAGTCGCGAGAAGTGCCATTCGGTGTCCCCCTTGGAAAATGTGAGAAACCCATAGAGCAACCGTGGTGCCACGCCTAACCAGTTAAAACTATTGGCGACACTCCCGATGGAAGCGGCTGTTGCCACCATTCGTAGGTGGATTCGACCAACCGCCAGGGAAGCGATCCCGATCTACGTCCGTAACTCCCGAACCTCGTCCGATGTAGGTGCACGCATCGCGTTACGGTCGCGCATGTTCGGCCCGCATGACGGCACTCGTGTCCGCCCGCACCCCTACCGCCGAATGATGCTGTTCCTGATGCGCGGCCGGAACGAATCGGCCGTGTACTTCGAACAACGCCTCGATCTGTCGAAGACGCTCCCGTGGCTCGCGGCGTGGAACGCGACGCACGGCACAAGAGCGACGCTGTTCCACGTCATCCTCCACGGCATCTCGTCCGTCCTGCACGAGCGCGAGCGGCTCAACCGCTTCACGGTCGGACGTCGCACGTTCCAGCGCACGCATGTCGCGCTGTCGTTCGCGGCGAAGAAGCAGATGTCCGACGAGGCGCCGCTCGCCACGATCAAGCGTCGCTTCGATCGCGAGGAGACGTTTCCGGAGCTGGTCACCAAGATGACCTCCGAGCTCGGCGGCGCGAAGTCCGAGGCACGCTCCGCGATGGACAAGGAGCTCGGGATCCTGTTGGCGCTGCCGGGCTTCCTGCTCGCGTTCGGCCTCGGGCTACTCAAGCGGCTCTACGCGATCGGGCTCGCGCCGCGGAGCTTGATCGACACCGATCCGCTCTACACGTCCGCGTTCGTGGCGAACCTCGGGTCGATCGGGATCGACGCCGCGTATCACCATCTCTACGAGCACGGGAACTGCCCGTTGTTCGTCACCATCGGGCAAGTGCGCGACGATCAGCTCACGATCCGCTACACGTTCGACGAGCGGGTCGAGGATGGGCTGTACTGCGCGACGTCGCTGCAGGTGCTGGCGAGGCGAATCGAAGACCCGGCCGCGTGGGTCGCGTGACGATCGAGCTCGATCGCGCACGTGCTTGGTCGCGCACCACCGCGTCGAGGAGACGTTCGCGGTGCGGTGGCTCGACGCATCCGATCTGCAGCCGGACCCCGGACAACCGGTCTCGCTGAAGAGTTGGAGGAGGTCGGGTTGCGAGTCGACGACGATCGCAAGTGGGAGCCCCATCGGAGCTCTCTTTTCGAAGCTCGTCTAGACCGTCCGGACCGTCTAGACGAAGTCCAAAAGAGGGCTCCTTCCTGATCGGCGGAGGCTGAGGCTGAGGTTGGCGGTGGAGTGATCGGTGACGGTGGCGGTGAGGTTGGCGGTGAGGTGATGGTGGAGGTGATGGTGGCGGTGACGGTGGCGGTGATGGTGGCGGTGACGGTGGCGGTGATGGTGGTTGTGATCGCGGTGGTGATGGTGGTGGTGATCGTGGCGGTGATCGTGGCGGTTAACGGTGATCGTGGCGGTGGCGGTGATCGTGGCGGTGGCGAGCACCCAGATTATGAGCGAGCGTCGCGTTCGCGGAAGTGCTGAGTGCCACGTCGCTGT
>JBBQJJ010000112.1:0-21433 GCA_038325805.1 Haliangiales bacterium | reverse complement strand
GTGTGACGAAGCCGACGTCGCTGTCGACTGGAGTGGGTATGTCCGATGATCTGACCCAGACTGTTCGCGTCCCGGGGCCGAGCGAGATCGTGGGCTTTTTTGCCGCTGGCCTGCCGTTCTTGCTGAGCACTGCCAGCTCGTCGAGCAGCACGGTCAACGGCGAGGTCGTCGCCTTCGTCTATCGCGACTGGACCGCGGTCGGTGGTGGTGTGGTGGCGATGGTCTGCGGCGTGATCTCGCTGCTGCTGCTGCGCCGTCGCACGACCAACAAGCCGGCGCGCATCGCGATCGCGGTCGGCCTGCTCGTGGTGGGTGGCTTTCATCTCGCGCGCGGCTTCGGCGTGATGGCCAGTGGTGCCGCGTCGTCGTCGTCGACCACGTTCACCACCACCACCACCACCGCGCCAACGGAGCACGAGCTTCCCGCGGTCGACGTCGACAAGCCGACGCAGCTGTTCGCGGAGCGGTGGACCGCCGGCAAGGTCGACGAGATCTATCGCGATGCGCACCCCAAGCTGCGCTCGGCGTTCAAGCTCGCCGACATGCAGCGCCTGCACGTGTTGTTCGACAAGGGCTTCGGCACGCTGACCAAGCTCGGCACGCGGACGCACAAGTACGAGGACGCGCAGTTCGTCGTCACTGCACCGGCGGTGTTCGAGCAGGGCGAGCTGGCGCTGCGGCTCAGCTTCGCGGTGGTCGGCGACACGGCGAAGCTGATCGGGTTCAAGTTCGATATCCCGAAGCCACTGCAGCGCGACGGCAAGACCGACGATGCAGATCAGATCGCGGCCACGTTCGTCGATGCGCTGCTCGCCGGTACGCTCGACCGCAGCGTGCTCGACCCGCGCGTGGTCGCCAACCTCGGCGACGATGTCGAGGCCAAGCTCGAGGCCACCCGCAAGGACATGGGCAAGAGCAAGCTCAAGCTGCCACTCAAGCAGAACGTGATGTCGTGTGACTCCGAGGACAACCGCTGCTTGCAGTACAACCTGCGCGGCACCAAGAACGCGAAGGTCACGGTCGAGCTCGAGTACTCGATCCGCTCGTGGTTGATCGTCTCGTTCAACTTCGCGACGGAGTAGGCTGTTCGGGTGGAGTGGCGATTCGATGTCGAGAAGGAGCTCGCATGGCCCGTCTTCGCGCAGCCCCTCGTCGACACGCTCCACTGGAGAGCTACGTTCGAGAGCTACGACCGCGAACAGCAGAGTTGCCGCTTCGCGTTCCAGCTCCTCGACGGTGATCGCGCGATCACCACCGCCCCGGTCACCATCCCGTTATCGCGGGCGCCGCGCGCAGATGGCGAGGATCCACAGCTCGTCGACGAGGCACGCACCCGGTTCGATCGATTCGCGGTGCGCCTGGCGATCTCCAACTGCGAACGCTACGACTGGCTGGTCCGCCTCGCCTACAGCGCCTCCTCGGATCACGTCGAAGCGCTGTATCGCGGCCTGTTGTACTCCAAGCCCGCCGGGCGGTTCGTCACCTTCCGCAAGATCCTGTGGCCGGTGGTCACGCCGCGCGAGCTGGTCTACGCGAAGCTCGACCTGCTCGATGCCGAGGACGAGTGGATGTTCGCGCGGGTCAGCGGACTCCTACTCGGCATGCCGCCGGCCATGCTGATCTATCAGCTCGCGATCGCGCCGACCGAGTACGCGCGGCCCGCGATCACGGGGATGATCCTGGGCTTCGGCTTCGTGATGCGCCGGTTGATCTTGTGGTTGCGCGGTCGGGTGATTCGCCGGAAGGCGGCACCGATGAGCGATGCCGAGGCGCTGATCATCGTGCTCGACGACTTGAAGACCAAGATGGCGGTGCCGGTTCCCGAGGAGCGCCGCGAGGCGCACGAGAAGATCCGCCAGTTCAGCCTGAAGGCGCTGCGCCGGCACTTGCTCGCCAGCTTCCCGGAGGTGCCATCGCCGGAAGACCTCCAGCTCGATCGAATCGGCACCCAGCTCGAGCGTTAGACGATGACGCTCATCATCGAGTGCTTCTTTTCAGCAGCCTCGGTGTAGAGGTCGACCACGGCATCGAACGCGTCTTGCAGCTTCTCGATCTCGGCTGCCTGATTCTTCATGATCTTGTCGCGCAGCCACTGCTTGTCGTCGGGCGCGATCATCTCCTGGCCGTACCCGCCGTGGACCGTCTTGCCATACAGCGAGGCGTACCGGTCGGTGACCAGGCTCTCGGGGAGCTCGTTGAGCGCCTTTGCGATCTCGGCGACCCGGCCGGCGCCGATCATGCGCGCCTTGCCGTGTGCGGCTTCGGCCTTGAGCTTCTTGCCGTTGCGGGCCACCAGCGCGTCGGTGAGCACGTCGTCCTTGCCATCACCGAACATGATGTCGAGGGCGTGCCAGGTGTTGCCGAGATCGAGGAGACCAGGAATCTCGCCCTCGTGGCGGGCTTCGATCAGCTCGGTGAGGACCTCGGGGTCCTCCTCGATCATCGCGAGCCGCTTGGGCGACATCGAACAAAGCAGTGCGTCCATGCCCATGGGTTACTCGGCTTTATACCCGATCCGGGCCGGGACCGTGGCCTTGGTGCCGGTTCCGATCTTGATGTCGAGCGTCTTGGTGCCGAGCTTCGGGTGCCACGCCTCGAGCGTGTAGGTGCCCACGGGCAAGCCGCTGATCGTGAACGACCCGTCCTCGCCGGTAATGGCGTAGAACGAGTGGTCGATCGCGACCGCGTAGGCCTTCATCCACGGATGGATATTGCAGACCAGGTCGATGACATCACCCGCCTTGGAGGTGGCGTCGACGGCGAGGTCGGGGTCCTTCGCGGCCATCGGCTTGTTCCACAACAGCTTGCCAGCGATCGAGCCGTTGACGTTGTGGAAGGTCCCGTCGCTGTTGCGCACGGCGATCTTCGAGCCAGGCGCGACGGCGACCATGCGCGGCGAGTAGCTGCAGTCCCTCTGGTCGAGGATCGCTGGACCGGGGGGTGGCGAGCCTTTGGGCGGGTTCTTGAGGCGGACGAAGACGTCCTTGAGCTTGCCCTTGGTGACGATCACGTCGTCGGCGAGGGCGGGCTTCTTCGCGCAGTACGGATCGGTGTCGCGGACCTGGTCCTTGCGGACCGGATCCGTGCCCTCGAAGATCACGGTGCCGGTGACCTTGCCAGGGGGCTTCGGGCCGGCGTGAGCGGTGGACGAGATGAGCACGGCGAGGAGGGCGTACTTCATACGCTCGCGAACATGACACGCCGAAACAACTTATGCTCGGTCCGTGGGCCTCCCGGTGACCATCGGCACGATGTCGGCCATCCCGCCGGCACTCCGATATCGCGTGCTCGACGTGATGGGGCGGATCGCCGCGCGCGAGAACGCGGCGAGTGCGTTCGCGGAGTTGCTCCAGGTGGGTACGCCGTGGCTCGGTGCCGATCCGTCGCTCGTCGAAGTCGGCCTGTGGATGACCGATGGCGGGCGCGATGTCGCGATCCGGCAGCTCGGCTGCGCATGGCTCTCGTTGTTCCCGTCGGAGCGCTCGGTCGACCGGCTCGCCGTGCTCGCAACCGAGCTGCCGGTGCGAGATGCCGCGATCCGCGCGCTGACGGACCGCCAGCTCCGCGACAAGCACCCGAGCACGCGCTGGAGCCCGGCCGCGATCCAGCTCGCCGACGACGCGCTGTTCCGTCTCGCCGACGCTGCGACCACGGCGGGCCGCGCGAATCCACTGCTCGCGCACGCGCTGCGACATGTCCACTCCGAGGGCATCTCGGCGGTGTTCGCGCGCGCGCCGTCGCTATGGGGGGCGGCGCTCGAGTGCTCGGCGACGGCACCGCTCGCACGCGTGCTGGCTGTCTCGATCGACGACATCCAACCGGCGCACCGGATCCGCGTGCTGCGCTTGATCGCGGCCACGCTCGGCGACGATGCCTTGGCGTTGATGACGGCTCGCGCGGGCGCGCACTCGGCCACGCTCGACGAGCGGATCGAGAGCCTGCTCCTCGCGATCGCGCTCGATGGCGAGGCACAGCTGCCGCGGTTCGAAGAGGCGCTACGCGATCTCGCGCCGGCCCAGGCCGATCTCGTTCGCAAGCGGGCGCGCTGGCACCTCGCGAATCGCGGTGTGGTGCCCACGGTGCGCGGGCTCAAGATCGCGCGGACGACGGCGACGCTCGACGATCGCGAGAGCAAGTGCGGGCTCGCCGCCGACGATCTCGGCGCACTCGTCCACGCCGCGCGTCATCCCGACGCCGAGACCTACGAGCTGTGGGCCTGGATGGTGCGTGGCGCGGCGGATCCGGTGCGGGCACGCGCGCTGGTGTCGGCACATCCCTCGTCGCTGCCGATCGTTCGCGAGCTGGTGATCCCCGATCTCGCGCGCCGAGGACGAGTCAGCGAGGCGATCCGCATGTCCCAGCAAGCGCCCGATGTCGGTGCACTCGCGCTCGCGATCTGGGGCCGCCCGCTCGCCGCACTCGAGCTCGCTGCGATCGCTCCGGTCCACACGCCCGAGCTGTCCTGTGCGCGCGTCCTCGCATGCCATCGCGCCGGTCGCCCGGATCTCGCGGTCAAGCTCCTCGCCGAGGATCCCCCGCCTCGCGAGATCTCCGACGACGAAACGTCCAGCTTTCCCGGAGCAGACGAACGTTGGCTCGCCGAGCACGCACCGCAACATCGCCCCGCGATCACGGCGCTGGTCGGTGGCCGCGACGCGATCCTCGCACTCGCACATGCCGCGGATCCCGAAGCAGAAGTCGATCGGCCGTCGCTGGCGCCCTTGCTCGCCCTCGAGCACCGTCTCGATCGTTCGCTGCGCGGCAAGCTCGTGTGCGTCGCCGGCGAGCTCAAAGCCGCAGAGCGTGCAGCACTCTTGGCGGCCATCGAGCGGACCGGTGCGCGCGTCGTCGTCGGTCCCGTTCCAGGCACCGACTTCTACATCGCCGGCGAGCACGCCGCACAGCTGATCGCGCAGCTCGAGCGCATGGGGGCCCGTCGCCTCGACCCGGCGGAGCTCGCCTGATGCCCGCAGCACTCCTCTCTCGGGGGCAGGTCCGTCCGGTTGCCGGACACGTCCGATCCTCTTCTTCGACGGAGCTCGGGTAGTGCCGGCGTTGCGCAAGCCATATCGGATCGCGGCGCTGCTGCCGCAGCTCTCGATCGAGGGTGGTGAAGCGGCGTATGCGGCGGAGGGAGCACTGCTGTTGTGGACCGCGTGCATCGAGGTCTTGCGCCGGCATCCCGGCCTCGCCGTGTACGACGCCGAGTCGACGCCGCTGTTTCCGCGCGACGGCCACTTCGCACCGCAGTACGCGCTTCGCGGCGCCACTCCCACCGATGACTTCTTCGGACCGACCCGGCGCGACGAGCTGGTGTGGCTGGAGGTCGGGTTGCCGAAGGGCAAGGTCGCGTTGCATGCACTCGCACGCAGCGGGCTGCAGCAAACGTTCGAGGGCGGTGGCCGCACGTTCGGTGCGCAGCTGACGCAAGCGTTCGCGAGCTGGCTCGGCGCACGCGGGTTGCCGCCGTTGGCGACGAAGCTCGACGCGATCACCGCCGACGATACGGTCGCGACCATTCGCGTGATCGGACCGGGGCTCGTCGAGCACGCGCGCAAGTGGACCGCGGTGCAAGCCACACCACGGGTCCACGAGGAGAGCGAAGAGATCGATGCCGTGCTCGATGCACTCGTGCCGACGGCGGAGCGCCCGAAGCTCGTGACGCCGGTGCTCGCTCCTCTCCTCCGACCGAAGCCCGCGCGGATCATCGCGAACCGGTTGCCGCAGCCGTGGCGCGTGCCCGGTCTGCGCCTGCTCGAGCTCGTGTTCGGCGAAGACTTCAGCGAGCACATCCTCGCGGCCGATGCCGTACATCCACAGGCGCTGCTCGCGACCAAGCAGGATGCCGCGACGATCCGGCGCGTGATCGCCGCCGCCCCCGGATGGGCAAAGCCCTACACCGCGCTGCTGCTCGATCGTGCCCAGACGGCCGAGCTAACGGCCCTCGAGAAGCTCGCCGCCGCCGGCATCGCCGCGCTGTGCCGGCCCGGACAGCTCGAGGTGATCGAGGCGGCCGCATCGCGGTTCAGCCCCGACGAGGCGGTGCGGTTGATGGAGCGCGCGCTGGAGCTCTACCCCCATGACCCACGTGCCCACGTCGCGCTGCTCGCACTCTACCGGCGCGGCGATCGGCTCGGCGCGTGGAGTGCCACGGCGGAGGGCTCGGCGCGGGAGCACGGGTGCTCGCCGGATCCGGCGCTGCCTCGCTATCCGGATCAGCTTGCCGTCGATGTCGCGCTCTCGGACGCGCTCGTCGCCGTCGGTCGCCGCGCCGAAGCCGTCGTGATCCGGCGGAGCCGCGGTGCGAACCCCTTGCCCGAGGACGTGCACGCAGTGGCGACCGCGGAGGCTCGCGCGGCGTGGTTTCGTGGCGACATCGCGCGCGCTCTCGAGACGTATGGTCGCGCCGAGCCAGCCAGCGATGTCGACATCGCGTTGTTCCTCGACTCGCTCGTCGCGGCGGGGCGCGAGGAGGAAGCACCTCTGGCCTGGGCGCGGCTCGCGCACAAGCCGGGCGCCGTGGCGCGGCTCGCTGCAGCGCGCGCGTTGCTGGCGGCGGGGGAGTGGCGGCGCGGCCTCGAGGAGATGTGGCGCGTCGAGCTCGGCGAGCCGGGGCGTGACGATCACGTCGCGATCGCACATCTCGGTCTGCTGCTCTCGATCATGCCGCTCGAGATCGCCGAGGCGGCACTCGCCGAGCGACTCGGCGCCGGCGCAGCGTCGCTCGCACGGCGAATGGCGCGCGACATCGGCGACTTCGTCCCGGGCGCTGCGAAGAGCACCGTGATGATGCGCGCGCTCGGCAAGCCTCTCAACCTCGAGGTCGACCCCGACTCGCTCGTCGGATTCTCGTGCCCGGCGAAGACCCGCGCCGCGATCGACGTCCTGTTCTTCGAGCTGGAGCCCGACACCAGCGAGCACCGCAGCGCGGCTGCCGGCCGCCGCGCAGCCCGTCGTGGCACCAAGGTCGATCGCCCGATCACCGTCGTGATCGATCCGATGGTCGCGGCGGACCGCCTGGTCAATCGCTGGATCGAGCCGGTGTTCCTCGACGGCGAAGCAGGTCTCGGTGCCGCCGCACTGTATGTCGCCGCGCAGGCGCTCGCGCGGTACCTCGCGTCGACGACCGCGGTGCCGACGGTCAATAGCGGCGCGCTGCGGGTGGTCGCGGCCGAGGCGCTCGCGTTGGTTCGTGTCCATCGCGCGACGCTGCTCGATGCAGACATCCAGGCGCTGCTCGTCGTCGTCGATCCACTGCTGCGCAAGGCCGATCGCTGGGTCGGCTCTCGCTGGCTCGCCGCCGTCGAGCGCAGCTGCGGGCTCGACGAGCGATCCCTGGGCGACGTCGCCGGGTTCTCCGCGAGATCCGCGACGGTCGCTGCGCGCGTCCTGGGTCCCGAGGAGACGGCGGTGCTCGCCGCGTCGGTCGCGAGCCTGTCGCACGACAAGCCCGCCGGCTGGGACTCCGCGGTCGCCGCGCAAGCCGCTCGGCTCGCGCTTCACACCGGTCACACCGGTCCCGTCGAGTGGGCCGAGGCCACCGTCGCGCAGCTCGCCGCGAAGGCGATCGAGCTCGACGACGCGATCGATGCGCTGCACAGCGCGTGCTATCTCGCCGAGGGCTCCACGGCCGTGCCCTCCACAGTGCTCGCGAAGGTGCTCGCCGACGCTGGTCGGGTCACCGCCGCGCAAGCGGTGCTCGTCGCCGGCTTGCCCGCGGCGACGAAGGCGCAGCGCACCGCCGCGCTCGCGGCCGTCGCCGAGGCCTGGCAATCCGCGATCGACATCCCGTTGCAGCCCGAGCGCGCCGCGAGCGAGCTGTTCGAGGCCCTGCAGAAGCGTGACCCGGTGCGAGCCGAAAAGCTCGGACGCTGGGCGGTCGCGTGCGAGCCCGACAACGTCGAGATCAACCGCAACCTCGGTCTCGCGCTCGCGCAGCAGGGCAAGCTCGTCGACGCACTCCATCACCTGACGCGTGGCACCCGAGAGCAGGCCACGCAGATCCTTGCCGGCGTGCTGTTCCAGCACAGCAAGCTCGCCGAGGCGCTCGCCGTCCTCGATCACGCCTCGCGCTGGTACACGAGCGCCGAACAGTGGCTCGGCTTCGGAGGGATCGCCGATGCCACCGCCGATCGCGTGCGTACCGAGCGCGCGTATCGTCGCGCCTACGAGCTCGATCCCAGCGCGTTCGATCCCGCGCAGCTCGAGGTCTATTCGCGCGCGTGCAGCGGTCTCGGCAAGCACGACGAAGGCGTCGCGCTGGCGCAGCAGGCGCTCGAGCGCAACAAGCACTCGGCGGTCGCGGCGCTCTATCGCTCCACGCTCGAGCAAGCAAAGGAGCGCCACCCGACGACGTTCGTCGACTCGCCCCTGCCGGTGAAGCTGCGCGTGCCTGCGTTCGTCGCGCTCGACAAGGGGGACTTCACGACCGCCGCCGCGGCGTTGACGGAGCGCGACTGGAGCGTTCGCCGCGCTGCCCTGGCCGCAGCTCGGCACCGCACGCCGGCCGAGCGATCGTTGACCGTGACTTCCCGAGCGCGCGCGGCCGCGTCGTCCGTACTCGTGCTGTCGGTCGGCCTGATGGATCGCGATGCGATGCTGTGCCGGATGACGGCGCTCGGGATCCGCGAGCAGTCGATGTTCGCGCGCGATCCGTTGCCTCGTCTCGCCGACCAGCTCGCGCCTCCGCCGAAGGCCAAGTTCACAGATCGCGTGGTCGTCCCGAACTCCAAGATCGCGCGGATCTCCGACTACGTCTCGCTGCTGCGCGACCTCGCGTCGCTGTCGACCCGCGAGGCTCTGCAGCAGTTCGATCTCGACGACGACGGCTACCTCGAAGTCGGCAAGTCGTGGGGGGCCGCGCTCGCTGCCGACCCTGCGCTCGCCGCCGAGATCGCCGCGGGGCTCGCGAAACGCTAGCTGTCTCCGACGGGACGAGATGCAATCGGGAGCAGGAAGTTGAAGTCGCCGTTCCCCATCACTCGACGCGATCGTTCCCGGATTGGAGGTCAGCTACGCGAGTGGTCAATGGCACTATCGATCCACGACGTGATGCGGGCCCTCGTTCGGTGCAGGCGATGTTGGGTCGCTCGCCGCGCGGTCGCGCACGCGCGCAAGCACTTCGCGAAGGCGCGCCATGGCGATGGGCTTTTCGATGTAGCTTGCGATGCCGAGCGACCGGGCGGTTTCGCGGGCAGCGACTTGGCCGGAAATCAGCACCACCGGAATGCTGGCGAGGCGCCGTTCATGGCTTCGCGCTTCGATGAACTGCGATCCATCCATGTTCGGCATCACGAGATCGAGCAAGATCACGCAGGGTAACGTCGTCGCTGCACGCAGATACTCCAGCGCCTTGACACCATCGGCAGCTGTCACGACCTCGTAGCCCTCCGCTTCCAGCAACTCGGCCAACAGCGTCCGCGTGTCGAGCTCGTCGTCAACGATCAAGATCGACCCACCCGCCAGCCGAGGCACTTCGACCTGGTCTTCTACGATCGGTTGCGAACCCGAGAGCGGGCCCGTGCTCGTTCGCGTGCGCAACGTCCTGGACGCCGCGGCCGGCTCCTCGTCGGGCGCGCACGGCAACGTGAAGAAGAAACAGCTCCCACGGTCAAGGGCGCTATCCGCCCAGATTCTGCCACCGTGAAATTCGACGATTCCCCTGGCGATCGAAAGGCCGAGGCCCGTGCCTTGATTCGCAGTCTTGGGCGCTTGCCAGTATGGATCGAAGATGTGATCGAGCTGTGACTTCGACATCCCCGTACCGGAATCGCGCACGGCAAACTCGGCATGCTCGCCCGTTCGCCTCGTCTCGATGCGCACCTCGCTGTCGGCCCTCGAAAACTTGATCGCGTTTCCGACGAGGTTCATCAGCACTTGGAGGATTCGATCCCGATCGCAGTACGCGACCAAGCTCGGTGCTTCGAGGCCAGTCTCGAGCCGTATGGATTTCGCGGCGGCGGCCGGACGCGCGCTTTCGACGGCTGCCGACAATAACGAGTCGACGCGCTCGAGCTTGCGCTCCATCGACAGGTGACCGGCGTCCATGCTGGATAGGTCGAGCAAATCGCTCAGCATGCGGGTCATCCGCGTGGTGGCGTGGCAGATGCTGTCGACCTGGCGGAGGCTCTGGGCATCGAGCGTCGGGCTCCATTTCAAGATCTCGGAGCCGAGCACGATCGTGTTGAGCGGATTTCGCAAGTCGTGCGACACGATCGCCAGAAACTCCTCGCGCATGTGCACTGCGAGCTGCAGCGCTTGTTCGGCCCGCTTCTGTTCGGTGATGTCCGTGAATGCCGATCGACAGCCGACGGCGGTTCCGGCCTGATCGACGGCGACGGTGCTCACCATCTGGATGACGATCGGTTGTCTGCTGGGACTCACGAGCGTTAGCTCGACGACTGCCGCTCCTTGCGGCGAGGTCAGGCGGCGACTCAGGTGGGTTCGAAACGCCGTGCGGTCCGATTCCAGCAGGTACAGCGCGAACGGCTTGCCGATCACGTGCGCCCGGCGCTTGCCGAGCATCTCGGCGCCGGTCAGGTTGATCTCCGACACCCGGCCGGTGAGGTCTAACGTGCAGTATCCGACCGGCGCGAAGTCGTACAGATCTGCGTAGCGAGCGCGAGATTCTTCGAGCAGCCCTTGTGCCTCGCGCAACTGTTGATTCTGCGCTTCGAGCTCGGCCTGGTGAACTTCCAGCTCGTGAATGAGGTGGTCGCGCTCGCCGAGCAAACGCTCGACTTCAACGACGCGTGGTTGCACGGTGGGGCTTGGCTCCTGATCGTCAGTTGTCATGTCGATCCACCGCGGAGCGTTCCAGCGTGATGCCTTCGAACGAGAGGAGCACGAGCTTCGCCTCGCCGGCGAGGTTGCGCAGCCGGCTTCCACTGACGGATACGTCGGTCTCGCCAGAACCGTCGAGCTCGACGGTCAAGGTGTAGCCGCGAAACGGCTTGCCCGTCTGGATCGTGTCGTCGATCCGCTTCTCGAGCGCAGGATCGGCCCACGAGCCCTTGCCGAGATTTCCGAGTCGCGTGCCGATGATCTCCTGCGCCGTCAGCTGAAACGCCTCGAAATAGAGATCGTTGACCCAGATCACGGCACGATTGCCGTCGAGGATCATCAGCGGATGCTGGATGGCCGCGAGTCCTTCGGCGGCGTATTCAACCACGGCGGCGGAGAGATCCGTCCGCCGCTTCGACAGGTCGATGTCGATGATCGAGATCACCGCGCCGCGGATCGTCAAGTCGAGGGTGCGATACGGCATGATCCGCAGCGAATACCAGCGTCCGTCGGTGGCTTGCAGGTCGCGCTCGACCGTGGCGAGGTTCTTGACCGCATCTTCGATGACCGCCTCGACTCCGAAACCGCCGAGGAACGAGTTGAGCTGCGAAGCCGACCGACCGATGTCCGAAGGCAACAGGTTCAACAGCTTCTCCGCCGCATGGGTGAACCGGCGGATCCGCAGATCGAGCCCGACAATCACGATCGCGCGGTCGACGCCGAGGAGCAGGTTATGCAGATCGTCGTTCGAGGTGCTGAGGTCCAGCATCCGGCTCTGCAGCTCGTCGTTGAGCGTGACCAGCTCTTCGTTCGTCGATTGCAGTTCCTCTTGCGAGGTTTCGAGCTCTTCGTTCGAGCTCTGAAGCTCTTCGTTGGAGGATTGCAGCTCTTCATTGGCCGACTGCAGATCTTCGTTGGCGCGTTCGACCTCTTCGATCGTGCTCTGCAAGTACTCCTTGGTGAGTGCCAGCTCTTGACTGAGTGCCTCGGTTGACTCGTTGGACCCATCCGAGATCGCAGCTGGCGACCTCGCCGGCGTTGGCAGGAGCTGGTCATCGACGCCGCCCTTGAACAGGACTAGCACGCACCGCGCTTTGGCTTCGGGCTCGACGATCGGCGTTACGATCAGGGTGAAGTACTGCAGGCCAAGGCCATCGATCTTGACCTGTGCCACCACCGTGACGACCTCGTTCGTCGCGGCTACGCGTTCGAGCGACGATTTCAGGGTGGCATGGAGCTCGGGACGCGCGAGCCTCAAGATGTTGTTCGTTGCAACACCGGATGGCTGTTGCAGATAGCGGTCGCTCCGGCCGCGGTAGTACACGATGTCCATGGCGTCGTTGATGACGACGCCCGGGGGCGCGTAGTGATCGAGGATCTTGCGGTCTGCCAGATGGGCGAGGCTGAGCACCGGACGAACTGCGGCGAACGTCGTCCGCTCTTGGGGCGCAGCCGCAGCGCTCTTCACGCGCGGACCGAAATCGATCGCCGTCGGCAGGCTGACGTGCTTCGCGGTGTAGATCTTGTTGGTGCGATCGATCAACGCAAACAGCTCGGCCGCATCCCCCACGCTCTCGGAATGTCCGAGCATGAGGAATCCGGCGGGGTTCAGCGCGTAGTGCAGGATTCGCAGCACCTTCTTCTGGATTCCCGACTGCAAGTACATGAGCAAGTTGCGACACGAGATCAGATCGAGCTTGGAGAACGGTGGATCGCGGCTGATGTTCTGGATCGAGAACACCACCATGTCGCGAACGCGACGAATGATCTGATAGTGGCCGTCCTCGTTCTTCACGAAGAATCGGCGCAAGCGCTCGTCCGACACGTCCGCCACGATGTTGTGCGGATACACACCTCGTCGGGCTTGTTGCACCGCGTCCGCATCGAGGTCGGTGCCAAAGATCTGGACACAAACACCGAGGCTCCTCTCGTCGAGCAGCTCGAGCAGGCACATCGCGATCGAGTACGCCTCTTCGCCAGACGAGCACCCAGGCACCCAGATCCGGATCACGTCGGCATCCTGCTTGCCTTCGAGCAGCCGCGGGAGGATGTCGCGCTTGAGCACCTCGAACGGATCCTTGTCACGGAAGAAGCTCGTGACGTTGATCAGCAAGTCCTTGTGAAGATTGGCGAGCTCGTTCGCGTTGGTCTGACAGAGCCGAACGTACTGCTCGAACCGTTCGATCCGATGGACGGCCATCCGTCGCTGAATTCGCCGTTCGATCGTATTGGGCTTGTAGTGCGCCAGATCGATCCCGAATTTGCCCTTGAGCAGCACGCCGAGGCTACCCATGTGCTCCTGCATGGGCGGAGGCTCGATCGCCGGTTGGAGATAAGGATGGCTCGAGATTCGCAAGATCTCGTCGGCGATCGCATCGGGTGCGAGGCAGAAATCTGCCGCACCACTGTCGCGCGCGCTGCGGGGCATGCCGTCGAACTTCGCGCTGGTAGGCTCTTGCACGAACGTGATCCCGCCGGCCGCCTTGATCGCTGCCAGGCCGAACGTGCCATCGGTCCCGGTGCCCGACATCACGACGCCCATCGCCTTGATGCCGCGGTTGTCGGCCAACGAGCGAAAGAACGCGTCGATGGGCATTTCTGGACGACTGCCGCCCGGTGCGAGCAAGCGAATGGTGTTGCCCTCGAGGCAGAGCACGGCATTCGGTGGGCACACGTAGACATGATTCCGCTGGATCAGGACGCCATCTTCGATGGTTTCGACCGCGAGCTTGCTCGCGCGGCCGAGCAGCTCGGTCAGCATGCTGGTCTGGTTCGGTGCGAGGTGTTGAACCACGATGAACCCAGCGCCGTCGTACGTCACCCGACGTAGCAACGCACTGACGGCTTCGAGCCCTCCAGCCGACGCTCCGATCCCGACGACGAAGAACCCGGATTCGTCGGCTTCGGGCGCTACAGGCGATCCGCTCGGCGGATCGCTGCCATCGGTTGGATCCGCGCCCATGACGCTGTCGTACCACCTCGACGGCCGTGGTCTGCGACTAACTCGGCCGTATCCGGTCCTTATGGCGAACGATTCGTCCGGAGTGGGCGATAACGCTCGTTTTCTGTTTCACGAGCTGAGGTTCACCTCAAACGGGCTCTGCTTTAGCTACGTCGAAGTCATGCCCCCGTCGACGACGACGACGGAGCCAGTCGTGAACGACGACGCATCGGACAGCAAGTACACCGCGGTCCCTGCGATCTCGGCGGGCTGCGCGTGGCGCGCGAGCGGCGTCCGCTTGATCACGTGATCGCGCAGCATCGGATTGGCGACGATCGCGGCGGCGAACTTGGTGTCGACGAGACCGGGTGCGATCGCATTCACGCGGATGTTCTGCGCACCGAGCTCGAAGGCGAGTGTCTGGGTCATCGAGATCACGGCCGCCTTGGTCGCGCCGTAGAAGCCCTGCATCGGCGCCGCGCGCAGACCGGCGACACTCGCGACGTTGACGATCGAACCACCCCCGCCGCGCTTCTGCGCGTGCTTGACGAACGCGCGCGCGACGTAGAGATAGCCGCGCACGTTGACCTCCAGCGTCTTCTCCATCGCGCCATCGGGGATATCGATCAACGGACCGAAGTACGGGTTGGTCGCGGCGTTGTTGACCACGCCATCGACGCGACCGAACTTGTCGACCGCCTTCGCGATCAGCGCGTCGACCTCTTCGGCCTTGCCGGTGTGGCAGGCGACGGCGATCGCGCGATCTGCGGGCAGGCTCGCCACCACGCGATCGAGATCGGCTTGCTTGCGCGATGCGAGCACGACGTTCGCACCTTGCTCGAGACACGCACGCGCGATCGCTTCACCGATTCCGCGACTCGCCCCGGTGATGACGACGACCTTGTCCTTCAGCATGCGCGGACGCTAACGCGGCTGCGGATGATTGGGAACGGAGCGTCCGGAATTGCGGGCTAAGGTTAGTGGGCACCACGACCGCATCGACATGACCGACGAGGAAACCACCGCCGCTAACTCACGGGATCACGTACGCGACGGTGAGGGCGAATCCCGAGCGGGAGAACCGCGCCTCGTCGGCGATGCCGTTCGCGTTGTTCGGTGTCGCGAACTCGAGCCGATACTGCGTGCGATCACCGCGGGCTGCGCGATTCGCGAGATCGTCGACGAGCTGAGCAGTGACCGAGAGCGTCTTCGCGCCGGCGGCACCGTCGACGGAGATCGCCCCGATCACGGCGAGCGGCGTCGCGACGAACGCGGCGTTGTCGATCGGGGAGTTGCTGGTGTGTAGGGCGGCGAGATCTCCGAACGCATAGGGCGCGCCATTGATCGAGTTCTGGTTCGCGCGCAACGTCGCGGCGTCCACGGTCGAGTTGGCCGGCAGCGTCGGCAACGCGAACGTGGCGAAGCTCTTGGTCTGCAAGTTCCCCGACGAGTCTCCGACGGTCAGCGTCGCCGCACCCTCGGCGAACACGACCCCGTCCGCGCGCATCGAACGCGTCAGCACGTCGACCGCCTCGAGCTCGACCTCGAGCCTGCGCAACGTCGTGAACGACACGCTGCGCGCCTGGTCGAGCGAGCGACCATCGAGTCCCTTCGCCGTCGTGGCGATCGTGTAAGCGTAGGCGCGGGCCGCGACGACACTCGGGTCGAGGCCGGTGCCCGACGCGAGCTCGAGTGGCGGAGGCGTCACCGTCAAGGTCGTGCCAGCTGCATCCCACGCGAACGCGAGCTGGTCGGGAGGTAGATCGGTCGATTGCCACGCCGCCTCGACGCTAGGTTGGTCCATCGGCGTGTCGAACCGAATGACGATCGTCGCAGTGGCGGCGACGCCCGTCGCGGCGTTGTCGGGGTCGACGGAGACGATCGACAGCGTGCTGGGATCGGGGTCCGCGTCGGCCCCTGCGTCGGTGGGGTTATCGGGTGTGCTGTTGACAGAACCGCAGGAGGCGAGCAGCAGACCGAGCACTACAAGTTTCGTCATCCCCCTGGTGGAGTGGCCGTCCCGCATTTCGTTACGGCGATCGGAGCCTCCGGAAATCGCTCGCGAAAATTCTTGGTAACGATCGGGGCGACCGATACTCAATCGCTCTGATGGAAGCCCTGTACTGTGCCGCGATGTCGGCCAGCGACTTCGAGCTGCTGGACAGCTGGCGGGGCGGTGACACCCGCAGCGGGCAGGAGCTGTTCACGCGGTACTTCGACAGCCTGTGCAGCTTCTTCGCGACGAAGTGCTTCGCGGATGCCGACGAGCTCGTCCAGCGGACCATGCTCGCCGCCACCCGCGGCAAGGAGCAGTTCCGCAAGGAGGCGAGCTTCCGGACGTACCTGTACACGCTCGCGCGCAACGAGCTCTACCACTACCTCCAGCAGAAACGCCGAGACGGCGTGCTCGACTTCTCGATCACGTCGGTCGCGGACATCGTGACGACGCCAGCGACGCGGCTCGCGCGCGATGCCGATCGTCACAAGCTGCTCGAGATGTTGCGCACGCTGCCGATCGAACAGCAGACCTTGCTCGAGCTCCACTACTGGGAGGAGCTTGATGCCGACGCACTGGCGGAGGTCTTCGACACCACGACCGGAGCGATCCGAGTACGACTACATCGCGCTCGTCAGGTCTTGAAGGAGCGGCTCGGCGACGAGGAAGCGATGACCAAACCCGTGCGTACATGAGGATTCGATGAGGCCCTTATTCATTTGTGTCTTGCTTGCCGCCTGCGCGGAGTCCGTCGACGTGGATACGGTCGAGCAAGCAGCGGCGTGCTCGAACAAGTTCTACTGTGGACCCAACACGCCAAAGCTCGGCGTGCTGTCGTTCTTCGAGCTCGACATGGCGGGCACCGCCGCGCCGACGACGGGCGTGGTGCTGGCGAAGTTCGAGGACGGCGCTGGTGTCGCGATGAAGCTCGACGTCGATGGCGTTCGCCTGCGCGGCGTCCGTCCGAACGGTACGATCGTTCAGGGTGGGCTACCTGCGCCGGCGGGACTGCTCGACGCGAAGCTCACGATCAAGCGCGGGGCGCAGACGTTCATCGTGAAGATCAACTCGGTGTCGACGAACCAGCACTTCTACGAGGGTGCGGCTGATGCAGTCCCGGCCGCGTTCCCGTCCTACGGCATGACGGTGACCGAGGTCGGCGTCGCCGGCAAGCCGAGGAACCTGTGCGACGTTCCCCATAACGACACGACCATGTTTCCGGTCGCACCGTACGAGGTGCTCGTCTCGCGCGGCAACCGGTACGACCCGTCGACCGGAGAGGTCTACGCCACGGGCGTTGGGACCGGCAGGTGGTTCAACCTGGCGTGCACCGGCGATGCGATCTCCAAGGTCGAGGTCATCGGCTACAACCAGCTGGTGCATGCAGCGGGACTGACGTCGACCAAGGAACAGCGGACGGCTGCCACGCACGCGATCCGCGCGGGTTACTGCGGCGATGGCATCGCCTACACCAAGACGGGGACGTGGATCGATATCGCCAATGCCGGGGGCTGGCTGACGCAGGCGGCAGTCCTCGACGCGACCAACATCGAAGCGATCTGGAACCAGCACGGCGCAGTGTGCCTGACGAACAAGCGCATCCCGCTGGCCGTCGTGGGCTGCAAGATCGATCCATGCACGGCCGTCCAGATCGCGGACCCGTTCAGCTACGGCGAGCTCGTCACGCTCATTCCGTGAGCGTGCGTAGCCAGGCGAGCCGTCGCCTCGCCGGTGCAAACGGCGGCTCGAGCACGATGCAACGCTCGAGGTAGTCGATCGCGCGCGTTCGTGCAGAGGCGCGAGGAGCACCCCGTGAAGCGAGCGCGATGCCGATCTCGTTCTCGGCCGCTTGCAGCAACTCCCACCACGTTGCTTCGCGGGTCGGGGTCAGCCGCTTGGCCTCGAGTGCACGGAGGGCGCCTGCGGCGTCGCCGTCGAGGAGCGTCACGAACGGCGCCGCGTCATGGGCTCGCGCGAATGCGGCGCGCGCCCGGTCGCGCGTCCCGTGCGACAGCTCGAGCCAGGCGAGCTCGGACGAAGCATCGGCGATCGTGGCGACAAAACTCGGGTGCAACGCGAGGTAGCGCCCGACGGCCGAGCGCATCGTGGTCAGCGCGCGTTGCGGATCGTCGGCGTACACCGCCGCGTAGATCTCCATGTCGAGTGCGATCGGATGGTCGCGTCCGAGTCGGCTGCTCGTGATCTGGACCGCGGTCGCGAGGAGCCTGGTCTGCTCGTCGGGGTTGCGTGTGATGCGCGCGAGGTTGACGCGCACGTTGACGAGCTCGAGCTCGCCGGGACCCGAGATCTGATCCGTGAGCGCGAGCGCGGTACGCAGCGCCGACCGCGCCTGATCGAGCCGACCCGCGCCTTGTTCGACAACACCGAGGTTGTTGTAGAGCAGGGCGCGTGCGAAGCGACCGCGAGTACCGAGCCGATCGGCGACGCCTTCGATGATCTCGAAGCCGGCGGTTGCCTGGGGTTGCCGTGCCTCGTCCATCGCGCGCAGCCACATCGCACGCGCATAGGCCTCGACGGTGATCTCGTCGACACCCGCCGCGGTCGCGAGTCGGGTTGCCTCGACGAGTGGTGCGAGCGCACCCGGGCGGTCGTCGAGCGCGAGCGCGATCCTTCCCTGCACGAGCAGGGCATCGGCGAGCAGCGGCTTGTGTCCGAGCGCGCGCGCTTGCAGGGTGATCGCGCGGACCCGCGCTGCCGCCAGTGGGGTCGCCGCCTCGACGCCGACACGTGCGCGCTCGAGCACCTGGGTGAGCCCCTCGACCGCCGCTGCGTCCTGGGGTTGCTCGAGCTTCGACGATAGTGCGAGGAGGTCATCGCACCCGGCGAGTGCGGGTAGCTCGGCGAGGGAGCGTGTCGCGGAGGGCAGCCGCGTGGCATCGATTCCCTCGAGCAATTCGAGTGATGCGTCGAACCGCGAGCGCGCCCGAGCCAAGCATGCGATCCGTTGCGCGTGCAGGGGATCGCTCGCGCGCTCACACGCGGCCTGGTAGCGAGCGCCCCACTGCCGCGCGTAGTCCGCGAGCATGCCGTGCACGCGCGTGGCCTCGATCGCCGCGAACGGCGTCGCGAAGGCCGTGATCCGGCGTTCGATCGCGGCGCCTCGGTCTCGCGGTAACAGATCATCCACCCCACACGAGGCTCCCGAGTTGCCGCGGCCGAGCGCGAATCCGACGCCGCCCATGGCGACGAGTGCGAGGGGCACGGCGATCGCTGCGCGCCGCCGCCAGCGCGTGGGCGGATCGTTCGCGAGAGCACGTAGCAGCTCCGTCATCGTCGGGTACCGCGCCTGCGGATCACTCGCGGTCGCGCGGGTCACCACCGGCTGCAGCCAGCGCGGGACACTACCGGTGGAGCTCGCGAGCGCCTCGTTCAACGTCACGCCGAAGGCGTACTGATCGCTCGCCGCCGTGATCGCCTCTCCACCCAACTGCTCGGGTGCCATGTACATCGGCGTGCCGGCGACGTTCGCCGCCTCGCCACTCGTCATCGCGAGTCCGAAATCGATCACGCGTGCACGCCCATCGCTTCCGATCACCACGTTGTCGGGCTTGAAGTCGCGATGAACGAGCCCCTCGGCGTGCGCGGCGGCGAGGCCTTCACCGGCTTGCCGGCACGCGTGCAACACACCGCGCAGCGAGTTGGTTCGCGCGTGGTGACGCAGGGACTCCCCACGTACGAGCTCCATGACCAGGTAGACGCGGTCGTCGCTCTCGCCGACGTCGAACACCGCAACCACGTTCGGATGCGCCAGCTTCGCGAGGGCCTTGCCTTCGGCGAGTGCGCGCTCGCGCAGCTTCGGCGTGGCCGTGACGATCAGCTTGATCGCGACCTCGCGATCGAGCTCGGGGTCGCGCCCCACGAACACCGAACCGCCGCCACCCATTCCGATCACGCGAACGATGTCGTAGCGCCCGACGCGGATCTCCTCGGGACTGCCGAACAGCGCCTTCGCTGCGCGTGCGCGGATCACCGAGCGTGCGATCGCGTCGACCTCGGGTCTCGCTCGCGAGATCCGCCTGGCCACCGGATCGTCGGCGTCTTCCACGCCGACAGCATACGACTACGACGGTGCTTCGTCGTCCGGCAGGGGCACGTGGCAGGTCGCGAGCGTCTTGCGAACCAGCGCCCACACCGCACCGGCATCCGTGGTGAGGTCGTCCCAGCGCCCGGGAAACCGGCCGCAGAACGACGTCTTGAGGATCTCCGGCAGGGCGCGCTTACCGTCGGTGGCGAACAGCGGGTGCTTGAGATAGACGCAGGCCTCGTCAGTAGCGCGCACCGACAGCGTGCCCGGCAGATCCGCGGCTTGCCGGATCGCATTCGCGACCGTGACGATGATGGCGAGGTTCGCGTTGCTGACCTCGGGATAGCGCTTGGTCAGGATCTCGATCTCCGCGCGTTGCGGTGGGTAGTCCATCTGCAGCGGCGCGAACCGATCGAGCTGCGCGGCATCGATGCCGAACGTGCCGCTGAACTCGCGGCCGCGATTGACCGCGGCGATGAACTGCACGTTCTCGGGGATCGGGACGAACGTGTTCTCGATCGGGTGGAACACGCGGCGGGTCGAGTCGAGCGCCGGCATCAGCGCGTTGCGGGCGCTCTCCTGACAGCGATTGAGCTCGTCGAGGAACACCAGGTAGCGCCGCTCCGGGTGCTCGCCGGCATCCTCGAGCGCGATCAGCACGTCGGTCTTCACGAAGTCGGTGACCGGTGCGCCGGAGGACGAGGCGCGCACCTGGATCGCGACCAGGAAGTCACTCGCCTCAACGACGGCGCCGCAGTTGAAGAACACGAAGGTCATCCCGAGCGAATCGGCGATCGAGCGCGCGAGCACCGTCTTGCCGCAGCCCTGAGGCCCGTCGAGGAGGATGTTGAGCCCGCTCTCGAGCAACACTTGCAGCTTCTTCGACACGATCGGGTCGAGCCAGACGCCCTCGATCCGGAACGGCGCGCGACTGACGAACTCGACCTCGATGCGCCCGCGATCGTCGCGCTCCGTGTTGTGCACCGCGACCACGCGCACCAGGCATGGCACCCCGGCGACGATCCGATCGTCGTTCGACAGGATCACCTTCGGTGCGCGGCGCCCGTCGAGATGGGTCGCGCGCAGCTTGAACGCCGACCCCTCGTGGTCGTTCGGCCAGAACGTCGCCTCGACGGTGCGTCCCGGAGTCAGCTCGTCGACAGTCCACTTCGCAGGCATGGGGCGTGAAGCTACTACAGTCCCTCGTCCCGCCAGTAGCGGCGGACGTGACGGGGCAGGGCCTACTGCGCCAGGCTGCGACGGGCGAGGTCCGCGATCATGCGGCCGAATCGCGCCACCGCCGCGTCGGGTTGCTCGTCGTCGAGGACCACGTGATGGGGGAAGCACTCCTCCTCGAGCTTGCGCACGGCGACCTGCGCGCACACCACACCCTTGCGACGGGTCAGGGTCGTCACCAACCCGCGCAGCGCTGCTACCGAGCAGTCGGTGGGAAGGCCGTCGCTGATCATCACCAGCACCTTGGCTCGCTTCTGCGAGACCGCCGCCACGTTCGCAGCGTGAAGCAACGCCGCCGCATCGTTGTTGCCGCCACCGGCCTCGAGCCCGGTGATGCCGCAGTCGTTCGCATCTCCGGCGTCGTAGATCGTGCTGTCGGTGAAGCCGAAGAACCGCGCCTCGACACCGGGGAGTGGACGCACGGCCTCGGCGA
>JBBQJJ010000111.1:0-21688 GCA_038325805.1 Haliangiales bacterium | reverse complement strand
ATGAACACAGGCGCATGGTCGGAATCTCCCATGCTCGACGCTCCTCGTCGACTTTCGGGATTCCCGCTGACTGGGAGATCTGTTACGGACACCGTGCTTTTGGGGCGACCTGCCCCGGCCTCCCTCGTCCGTGCAAGGAATCACATGAAGCGTCTAGCCCTCGCCCTCGTCCTCCTCCTCGGTCTCGTGTTCGCATGCGGTGGTAAGAAAGAAGGCGATGCTGCCGGTGGTGACGAGGCCGTCACCTGGCCCGCGCAGTCCGGCGATCAGCCTGTGTCGCTGCAGTTTGTCTCGGTCGGCCCCGACAAGCGCGGCAAGGACCTCGAGGCGAAGATGCGCGTGTTCAACTTCAGCGACAAAGAGGTCAAGCGCATCAGCATGACGCTCGACTACCTCGACGGTAGCGGCAAGAAGCTGAAGGACTTTCCATGGGGCATGATGGGCATGCCGAATGTCGTCGGTCCGAAAGGGACCAAGGTCGACGAGATGGGCGCGTTCATCCCCGCCGAGACCAAGAAGGTCGAGGCACGCATCCGCTCGGTCGAGTTCGGCGACGGCACCAAGTGGGACGCGAAGAAGGAGTGACCGAGCTACGCCAGAACTCCATCACTACGGCAGGGGGTGGGCCTGGAAGAACGCGATCACTTCCTCGCCCCAGATGAACGCGTTCGGCAGCTTGCACGGGATCGCGTACTGCGGCGCGAATGGATCGGTGGTGCTGCCCGCGATGCAGTGGCCGTTCGCATCACCGAACTCGCCGCCCGCACCGAACGGACCGGCGTCGTCGGTCTCGTAGGCGTGATCGAACGTCTCGACCACCGTGTCGCCGGCGGTCCAGCGATCGTGGCGATAGCCCGCATCTGACGTCACCGTGACAGGGCCGGCTGCGCCGTACTGTGCGATCGCACCGTCGCGGATGGTCACCATGTTCTGGTAGCCGACCGACGTATCGGTGCGGCCCATCATGAAGATGATCGGGATCTGCCTCGTCGGCGTGCGGCCGCTGCTGAAGCACGTCTGCTCGCCGAAGTTGTTGCCGATGCCCGCGCCCGCGGGTGCGGCAGAGGCAAACAGCTCGGAGTGATCGCAGAGCAGCCGCCACGTCACGAACCCGCCGCGCGAGAAGCCGGTGACATGGATCTTCTTGGGATCGATCCGGTAGACATCGCGGACGTTCTCGACGATCTGGATCAGCGTCGCGTCGTTCTGCGAGCGCCACGTCGAGCCCGGGAACTGTCCCCCGAAGGCCGGTCCGGTCGGTGCGATCACGACGTAGCCATGCTGCTCACCGAGCTCGCGCATCTTGAGGTGCGCGTCCATCAACAGGCCGTTCCCGGTGTCGCCGTGAAGCACGAGGATCAGGCCGCAGCCCGGACCCTGGCAGGCAGCGGGGATCCGCGCGTTGACCTCGAGATCGCCGCATTGATAGACGTGGTCGCCCGTCGCCACGTCATCGACACAGCCCGCCGGTGCCGGCGGATCGGCAGGCGGTGAATCCGGCGGCGGCGTGTCGTCATCACCACCGTCGATGCCACCACCACACGCGGCCAAACACGCGATCAGGAGCCAGCGCATGGGCCACAGTGTACCGGAGATGCAGATGCGGGTCGTCCTGCGACGTCGCTGGGACAGGTCGCGGGGCGACGAGAACGCGGCGGATCTAGCGATGAGCCGCGTCGCGGCCGTGCAGATGGCGGCTGCGCGCGGTGCGACTTGGTGCGATTCGTGGGTAGGGTCGCGGCATGAAGCGTCTGACTGCTCTCTTGCTCGTCGCGTGTGGCTCGTCCACGCCTGCCCCTGGTCGACCACCACAACCATCCGTCGATGAGGTCAAGCCCGCGGCCGGTCCGGCGCCCGCGGTGACCGAAAAGCTTAGTATCGACACGCCGAAGACCACGGTCGCCGGCAACCCGTTCATCGCGCCCAAGGACTGGTCGCTCACGGTCAAGGGCAGCGCGACGATCGTATCGGCACCGGAGAACGACAGCTGGATCGCGCTGGTCGACGTCAAGGCGAAGACGGCGGAGGCGGCGCTCGAGCTCGCATGGGCCGCGTACAAGCCGGATCACAAGTGGCCGCTCGAGGCATCCACCACCGGTCCCGACAAGGACGGCTGGGCGCGGATCACGCAGTTCGGCTACACCACGTCACCGAACGAGAAGCGCGTGGTCGGTGCCGCGGCGATGTTCGCGAACGACGGGTGGACGGTCGTGATCGTCGATCTCGATCAAGCCACCGCCGGCAAGCGCGGCAGTCAGCTCGGGTTGCTGTTCGGATCGCTGTCGCCCAAGGGCGGCAAGCCGGAGTCGTTCGCCGGCAAGACGGCTCACCCGCTCGACAAGGATCGGATCGCGAAGCTGACCGGGTTCGTCGAGGACTCGATGAAGGTGCTGGGTGTGCCCGGCGTGTCGATCGGCTTGATCGAGAACGGCAAGGTCGTGTTCAGCGGCGGCTTCGGCGTGCGTGCGCTCGGCAAGCCCGGCAAGCCCGACGGCGACACCAAGTACATGATCGCGTCGAACACCAAGTCGTTGACGACGCTGATGCTCGCGAAGCTCGTCGATACGAAGCAGCTGAGCTGGGAGACGCCGGCGACGACCGCCCTGCCCCAGTTCAAGCTCGGCGACGCCGACACCACGGGCAAGGTGCTCGTCAAGCACCTGATCTGCGCGTGCACCGGCATGCCGCGGCAGGACCTCGAGTGGATCCTCGAGTTCAAGGACCGCACCCCCGCGTCGGTGCTCACCGACCTCGGCAAGATGCAGCCGACCACGAAGTTCGGAGAGCTGTTCCAGTACTCGAACGTGATGGCGGCCGCGGCCGGCTTCCTCGGCGGGCACGTCGCGTTCCCGAAGCTCGAGCTCGGCAAGGCGTACGACGAGGCGATGCGCACGTTGGTGTTCGCGCCGCTCGGCATGAAGTCGACGACGTTCGATTACAAGCTCGCGCAGTCCGGCAACTTCGCATCGCCGTACTCGCAGGATCTCGACGGCAAGACGGTTCCCGCGGACAACGCGCTCAACTACGCCGTGATCCCGGTGCGTCCCGCGGGCGCGGCGTGGAGCACGGTCAACGACCTCCTCAAGTACGTCGCGATGGAGCTCGCCGAGGGCAAGCTCGCCGATGGCAAGCCGTACATCTCGAAGGACGCTCTGTTCGCGCGGCGGACCAAGCAGGTCGCGATCGGCCAGCACGGCGCATACGGCATGGGGCTGTTCCTCGACAACGAGCACGACGTCAACGTCGTCCATCACGGTGGCGACGTGTTCGGGTTCCACAGCGACATGATGTGGCTACCCGATCACGGGATCGGCGTGGTCGTGCTGACCAACGGCGACCTCGGAAGCGCGATCCGCGATCAGTTCCTGCGCCGGCTCCTCGAGGTGCTGTTCGACGGCAAGCCCGAGGCGGCCGATTCGATCGCGCAGACCCGGAAGCGCCAGGTCGAGGGCCTCGCCATCGCGAAGAAGCAATTCACGATTCCGCCCGAGGCCGCCGACGTGGCGAAGCTCGCTCCGGCCTACACGAACCCGGCACTCGGACCGTTCACCGTGATCAAGAACGGCACCACGGTGACGTTCGACTTCGGCGAGTTCAAGTCAGCCGTCGCGTCGAAGAAGAACCCCGATGGCTCGGTCTCGTTCGTGACCATCTCGCCGAGCCTCACCGGGCTCGAGCTGGTCGTCGGAACCGGCGCCACGAAGACGCTGGTGTTCCACGACGCCCAAAAGGACTACACGTTCACCGCGAAGTGATCACATGCGCTTCGCGGGGGGCACCTTGTCGGTGTCCTTCCGCGGAGCAGTCGGCGGTGCAGGTTGCGGCGCCTTCTCCCAGCGCAACAGCGGAGCCGCCTGCTTGGTGCCGGTCTTCTTCGCGATGATCAGGTGGCCGTCGCCGTTGCCGTTCGGATAGCCGAACCGAAACGCGAGCGGCTTGCCGGGTTGCTGCTGATACAGCGCCTGCCACGTCGAGCGCACCGCGCCGTTGCCGGCCGCCATGTTCGAGCTCTTCCAGTCGCCGAACGTCTCGTACTCCCAGCCAGCCGGCATGCCGTACGACGGCGGGATGCCGGTGGTGTCGCTGACCATCCACTCGGCGTGCTTGATCAGATAGTCGCGGAACGTCGAGAAATCGCCGTAGCTCAGCAAGTAGCTCGCGGCCTTCGTCATCGCCGAGACCTTGCCCTTCTTCTCGAGGTGGCGAAGCGGCGGGTTGTACGACTTGAGATGGGTGTTATCGAGGTTCGCGGCGATGTGGCGAAAGATCTGCTCCTTCGCCTTGCCCGGCTTCTTGAACTTGATCTCGACGTTGCCAAACGCGCGGTTGCGCGCGCCGATGTCGCGGATCTTCTCGGCGGCGGTGGCCTCCGCCTCGGTGAGGTAGACGATCTCGCCATCGCCATCGAGCTTGAAGTAGCGCACAGAGGCGAGCTCGTAGCCGTGCATGTGCAGCGCGCTGAGGCTGAACACGAGCTGCGTGGGCAGCTGCCCGGCGCGCATCGCGTTGATCATGTTCATCGTCTTCGAGAAGCTCGAGCGATAGAGATACTCGAGCTCGCTCGCGACCACGGCGAGCGCCTTCTTGGTATCGAACTCGTTCATCCGCGCGAGCGACCGCGGATCGCCGGCGGGCTCGAGCGCCAGCGTCGTGATCTCGTCGGCGTCGGGGAACACGGTGAGCGCGGTCGCGAGGTCACCTCCGGCGAACGGATAGACCACGACCTTCGGGATCGCGCTCGGCACGTGACTCTTGAAGAACGGGCCGGCGACGCCGAGCCACGACTTCTTCCACTCCTCCTGCTCCGCCGTCACCTTCTTGCAGTGCTCCGCGACCACGTCGGCCTTGACCTTCGGGGACTCGCCCTTCGCACACGCGCCGACGATCATCAGCTGCTTGGCCTGGTCGAGGAACTCGGCAGGTGCCGCCTTGGAATCGGCGTACGCCTGCGTGGCTCCTACGAGGACGGCGACAACGGCAAGGCAGCGCATCGGCGGAATCTGCCACGGGCTGCCCTCGAATTCAGCGTTCGTCATCAAAAGCAGCCGCGACGCGATTTCGGGCTTTACGCCCCACCCTGCGACTCCTACGCTCCTGGCGGATGCGCTGGGTGGCCTTGTTTCTCGTCGCGTGCACGCACACGCAGGAGCCGCTGCCGCGTCCCGATGCGATGCCGGATGGTCCGCTGCGACCGCCGCGCACCGATCTTCTCCCGTCGGTCGGTAGCGAAGCCACGCTCGAGATCATGACGTGGAACATCGAGAACTTTCCGGCGAGCCCGTTCACGACGCCCGCGATCGTCGCCGACATCATCGCGTCGCTCGACGTCGATATCGTGGTGACGCAAGAGATCGCGAGTGAGACGGCGTGGGCGGAGCTGACTGCGCGGCTCGCCGACTCGTACGACGCGGTGCTCTCGACGCATCAATACTCGCCGACGGAGTATCAGAAGATCGGCGTGATCTACCGCCGCGAGCTGGTGGCTGCCGGCGAGCCCTCGCTGATGTTTCCCGACGACGGCTTCGCGTTTCCGCGCCCGCCGCTGAAGCTGCCGATCACCGTCGACGGCGAGACGATCGACCTGGTCGGCGTCCACCTCAAGTGCTGCGGTGAGGAGGGCGATGCCGACCGCCGGCAGGCCGCGATCTCGGCGCTCGACGCGAGGTTCCGCGGCCAGGTCGACAATGGCGGCGAGACCCAGATCGTGTTGCTCGGCGACTACAACCAGAACCTCGACGGCGTGGGGCGCACGGTCCTGGCTCCGCTCCTCGACGCTCCGGATCGCTACACGATCCGCACGGCACCCGCGGCGGCGGCCGGCGAGCACAGCTACCTCGGCTTCAACAGCTTCATCGATCACATCACGACCACCGCGGCCCTCGACGCGCAGTGGACGACCGCGACGGTGAAGGTGATCGATCCGCGTCCGCAGGTGCCCGGCTACAAGAGCCTCGTCAGCGACCATCTGCCGGTCGTGCTGATCGCGCCGCGCTAGGGAACGCGCCGGTCGGAGAACACATCATGACATCCCGATTGAACGAGATGGAGTACGAGGGGCTGGTCGTGGTCGGCAGGCCGGTCGCGACCTCGTTTGGTTGTCCCGATGACGTCGAGGCACTGGCCGCCGTCGTGGACCATTGGGCGGAGAAGCTCTCCCTGCCGCTAGGGCTCGTGTACTGCAGTACGACGGGGAACTGGCCCGACGGCGTCGAGCTCGCCAGCATCTTGATCGGCCTGATCACGTTCAGCGGCTATGGCGGCACGAACTACGACATCGCCCATAGCGTCAGCCCCGACGCGATGGAGGTCTCGCGTGCGGAGGCCATCCCTGGCGACTTCTGGGACGTGCTCCAGCAGGAACATGACGTCGAGTTCGATGATGGAGTCGATGTTCGGCTTGCCGTGGCCGGCTGGGCGTGGGCACGGTTGGAGCGCGATGGAAAGGTCATGTGCGGTGTCGCCGCCGAGGACGATGGGCATGTCATCATTCCCGACGAGCTGCGCGCGGCCGAGTGCGTGATGCGCGTGGGCTATAGCTGATCAAGCGTAGAAGCCGGATCGCGGATGGCGCTGAAGGCTCTGCGCTAACGAACGCAGGGACGCGCTGTCCGTCATTGCGCGGGGGGCGCCGTGCCGAGCTTCACCCTCAGATGAAGCCGAGCTCGTGCAGGATCGCCAGCGCCGGCTCGTTGTTGGACTTGCGCATCGTCGCCACGGCCTGCGTGCCGTCGTACCCACGCTCGACCAGCAGCTTCGCCGTCTCGCGCTTCCCGAACGCCGCGGCGGCCCCGAGCACGTCCTCCGCCGCCACCGGCAGCGCACCATTGTCGAGCAGCGTGCGCAGCACGTCGACGTGCCCCTGGATCGCGGCCCAGCGCAGCAGCGAGGGCTGGCTCTTGCGCTTCGGCTTGCGCATCATCCCGGCGTCGAGCAACTGCTGCCAGGTCGCCGGCGAGCTCAGTAACATCGGCGCACCGAGCTCGACGAGCTTGAACGACCACCCGCTCCACGTCTCGACGCGGCGCAGGGCCGAGGTCTCGTTGACCAGCACGGGCCAGATCCGGTCGACCTGCAGGTATCGGCCGTTCTTGGTCGACAACATGTAGTACGCGAGATCGTCGGGCTCGTAGGCGCGGATCCGTGCCGGCGCCGGGTTGTCGAACATGCCGGGCCGTAGCAGGTGCCCGCTCACCTTCTCGTCGGGCTCGGTCAGGAGGTACAGCGGCACGCGCGCACTGACCCGCGGCTTCTTCGGCTTCGGGATCGTGATCGCCTTGCTGCGCGTGACAGGCGTCGGGGGCTTTGGCCGCTTGCGCTCGGCTTCGGCCTTCTTCCGCGTGGCCGCTGTCAGCTCGGGAATCTCGACCGCCGTCGTCGACGACTTCGGCTTCCGACCGAGCTTGATCGTGCGTGCGGCCTTAGTCCGCAGCACGACTAACCGCGCTGAGCGGCGCGGTCTGCATTGAGAGCTGCGAGCGCACGCGTGTTGAGGCCCTCTGCCGTTTCGTCGGCTGCCTCGACGATTCCCCAGGCCGCCGTCAACGTCCCATCGAACATCCGCGCTTCCTTGAGGTGCGCGCTGCAGCGATCCGCGACGATCTTCGCACCGGCGACGCTGGTCCCGGGCATCACGATCGCGAAGTCATCGGCTGAGATCCGGAAGCCGGCGTCGATCGCGCGCGTATTCTTCTGGAGGATCCGCGAGACCTCGCGCAGCGCTTCGTCACCCGCCGCCTGGCCGAGCCGATCCACCCCGGACTCGATGCCGTCGAGATCGAGGACGGCGAGCGAGAACGAGTGGCCGTAGCGCTTGTTGCGCGTCAGCTCGGCTTCGATCCGATCGTCGAACGCGCGGCGATTGCCGAGGCCGGTGAGCGCATCCGTCGTGACGTCGTACCGCGGGCGCGGGTAGGTGTATGCGCGGTGCAGCGCGATCGCGATGATCGACGACAGCAGCCGCAGCGTCTCGATGTCCTCGTCGGAGAACGCCTTCGCCTTCTGCCCGAACACCTCGAGCACGCCGACAGCGCTCTCGCCGTAGAGCAGCGGCACGCACAGGAGGGAGGCCGAGCCGGAGCGCTGGCGGGTCTCGGCATCCACGCGGTCGTCGGCGGAGATGTCGTCGATCCGGATCGGATGGCCTTCCGCGACGCAGCGACCTGGAAGCGATGCCGAGCGCGAGATCCGCGTGCCGAGCGCGATGCCACTCGCGCGCGTGATCGCGCGATACACGATCTCTTCGCCCTCCTGGATCGCGACGATTGCCGAGGTCGCCGACACCAGCGCCGTGGCGCGATCCGCGACGATAGCCATCACCTCGTCGGCATTCATGCCGGCCGCCGCGATGGCGTTCTGCAGCTCGATGATCGACAGCATCCGCTCGGGACTAGGCGTCGCTGTGGGCATCGGACACATCATACACAGAAGCCCGCACGGGTGATCTTCCCGGCGGGCTCCTCGGCGGTACCCCGAGGGCACTCGCTCACCTGGACGCGGTTCGCTGGCGTAACGCCGGTTCAGACGTTGCGCGGCTGGATCTGGCTGGACACGGTCAGCTGGCTCGCGCGGTTGCGGGTCTCGATCTGGATCTCGACCTCTTCGGCGTTGATCTTGACGTACTTCGCGATCACCTGTGCGATCTCCTGACGCATCTCCTGGAGACGACCGCCTTCGAGACCACTGCGATCGTGAGCCAGCACGAGGTGCAAGCGACCCTTGGCCACGTCGCTGCTGCGGCGCCCGGTCACGAAATTCTTGATGCTATGCCACATGAATTGAGACCTCATCATGCCGGGGTTGCCGAGAGCCCGAGCGCGCGCCCGAGCCGGGTGAAGAAGCCGACGCTCTCCTTGTCGGTAACTTCGAGGCCCGACAGTCGCTTGGCGATCCGCTGCAGCTCTCTCGCCGCGAGCGACTTGCCGGCGATCACGGCCGGTTCGCCCTTGTTCGTCGTCGCGACGATCTGATCGTCCATCGGGATCGTGCCGAGGAGATCGAGCGCGAGGATCTCGATGACGTCGTTCTGCGACAGCATGTCGCCACGCTTCACGAGGTGCGCCGCGATCCGGTTGACGACCAGACGTGCAGGTACCTCGGCCGCGGCGAGGAGTCCGACGACACGATCGGCGTCGCGGATCGAGGATACCTCCGGGGTCGCCACCACGATCGCCTCGTCGGCGCCCGCGATCGCGTTCTTGAAACCTTGCTCGATGCCAGCGGGGCAATCGATCAGCACGAAGTCATGCTGGTGCTTGAGCTCGAACACCAGACTGCGCATCTCGTCGGGCGTGACCGCATCCTTGTCGTCGGACTGCGATGCCGGCAGCATCCACAGGTTGTCCATCCGGCGATCCTTGATCAGCGCCTTCTGCGCCGAGCACCTGCCCTTGATGACGTCGACGACGTGATAGACGATCCGGTTCTCGAGGCCCATCACGACGTCGAGGTTGCGGAGACCGATATCCGCATCGATGAGAACGACCGAGTGGCCCAGTTGAGCCAGCGCGGTGCCGATGTTGGCGGTAACGGTGGTCTTGCCGACGCCGCCTTTGCCTGACGTGATGACGATTGCGCGACCCATGACATGACTCCTTTACTTGAGAGAAGCAGCCTGCCCTGGGGGCAGTTTGCCGGTGTACCGCTCGACGACGATGGAACCGTTACTGACGTAGGCGATCTCGGGAATCGCCGTCGTGGCGTCATCACTCGACCGCGCGACCATCCGGCCGATCCGCAACTGCTGCGGCTGGAGATGAAGCGCGACGATGAAGCCGACCTCGGCGCCGATGCCCGCATGCGCGAGGCCCTTGAGCTTGCCGAGGACGACGATGTTGCCGGCGGCGCGCACTTCGGCGCCCGGGTTGACGTCGCCGAACACGATGACGTGGCCGCGGTGCTCGAGGATCACTCCGGAGCGCACCGGACCGACGACGATGCGCGTCTCGGGCTCGATCTCGATCTCCGGTTCGTCGTGCTCGACGACCTCGACCTTGGCAACGGGCTTGACGACCGGCGGCAGCCACGACAGCCCGGCGCGCGCCGAGGTCAGGGCATCGTGCAAGGCGATCGTTCCGAGCGCGGGTGCGAGCACCATCGCGGTCGCCATCACCACCGAGTTGGGCGGCGACGGGAGGAGCTGGGTCGGGATGTCACCGAACTCTTCGGCGCGATCCGTGCTGTAGGTCTCGCCTTCAGAGGTCGGGACGTCATCGAACGCGCCCGAGCCGATGGCGAGTGCCGGAGTGGGTGGAATCGCGTCTTCGGTGGCCTTCACCACGCGGCGCGGTTCGGGCTTCGCAGCGCTGATCTCGACGATCCGCAGGTCGTATTGCTGCGCGAGGTCCTCGAGGAGCCCGAGGCTACCGGCGGGTAGCGGGCCGTCATTCACCTGCACCCGCACGTTGCTGCCCTTGAAGAAGGTCGGCGCCTCGGAAAGCCGCGCGTCGATCGTATCGATGATCGCCTCGAGGCCCGCGGGCGCCTCGATCACGATCTCGAGCCCGCGCGCGCTGCCGCGGAGGATCGCTGCCGGTTTGTCGGTTAGCACCCCACCTCCGAGCATCTGAGTAGATGTCTCGTCGGAACTATCGATGGCCGTGGTCCCCGCGCTCATGGCTTATAAAAGCCCTACGGCCGCTGGAAGACGCGGGCAACTTTTCAGCGAACTGCGTGAAGATTTCGGCCCACGGAGATCTCTCCACCTAGAATTTCTCGCGTGAACGATCGACTCCCCTACGTAGATGTCTCGATCGCGACCGTGCTGGTCGCGGTGGGGACCGCCCTCGCCGCATATCCGTGGCTCGGGGGCGCTGCCACCCTCTCACTGGCTCTCGCGAGCGGCGGAACCGTGCTCGCGATGCTGGACCTGATCAGTCGATCAGGTCGTCGAGCTCGACCGCAGATCGCCCGTCGCCACGCGTAGCGACGTCGTCACCCGTCACTTCCGCAGGCGGCGAGGACAGCCACGGTCAGAACGCGCAGCAGTCCCAGCGTGGCGTATGCGCGGAGTCGCCGGGAGGATTTTGCGCGCGCCACGGTGTACGTTCGGTCCGTGAACCGGTTCGAGCGTCTGGCGATCCTCAAGGGTGATTCGGTCAAAGGGCTGCCGGCGACGTCGTGGGCCACCAACCTGGACGATCTCGATCGGGAGCTCCTGATCCGCGCGCTGATGGAGGCGGTTCGTTCGCTGATCCTCGACGAGTGGACCAGCAAGCGGCCCGACGATCGCCGCCCGCACAGGGCCCTCGAGGCGACCGAGAAGTGGCTGCAGAGTCGCTCCGACGCCGATCTCGACACGGTGAAGGAAGTGGCGAAGGAGTGCACGGCCGCACGCGGCGAGACCATCGGCACCGACCATCGGATCCCCGAAGCCGCGCGTGCGTGCGCGTGGGCCACCAACGCGAAGGACAAGGCGGACGTCTGGGACGGGCTGGTCGCCGTCGAGGGCGAGCTGCTCGCGCGCGTCAACCTGGTCGCCGAGTACCACCGCATCCCCGAGCAGCGCAAAGCGCTCATCGCCGTGCTCAAGCGCGTGATCGAGCCACCGCCTGTCGAGGCCAAGCCCACGGTGACCGGGCCGGTGCCGTACTCGGCGAGCGGCAACTTCACCGTCGGCCAGCAGCTGACGCACGTCAAGTTCGGCGATCTGGTGGTCAGCGCCGCAGGCGACAAGTGGATCGACGTCACGCTCCCCGACGGCACGATCAAGCGGCTCGCCCAGAAACCGAAGTGAGCCGGTGGGCCCAGGGTTGGCTCGGGATCACCGCTTCGAGAGGTTGTCGCGATGGTGATCGACCATCCCGACGACGTCGGCCGCACGCGGTAGCGGCGCTGGTTCCCCGGCGATCAGCTGGTCGATGTACACGAGATCCGCGCGCGCGATCGTCGCCGCTTCGGCGCGTGTCAGGCGTGGACCGTGACCGGGGATGACCTCGCGAACCTCGGAGATCACGTCGAGCAAGCAAAGCAGCGTCGCGCGATACGCTGCGAGCTCGTCGACGAACGGGATCTCGCACGGCGACAGATAATCGCCGACGAGCAGCGTGTGACCCGCGACGAGCCCGAGCCCGTCGGGACTGTGCCCCGGCAAGTGCAGCACGCGGACCGTCTCGTTGCCGAGCGCGAGCATCTCTCCATCGGCGAGGCCACGGCGACGCGTGGGCCACCGATGGCCGTGCGGACGCGGGATGTACCACCGCGAGTCGAACTCGCGCGCGTCGTCGAGATACTTCGCGGCGCGCGGATCGTCGCCGGCGATCGAAGCCTCCAGCGTCGACGACAGCCACACCGGCGCATCGAGCGCGGTGTGCCCCATCACGTGATCCCAGTGACCGTGCGTGAACACCACGGCCTCGGCGCGCCCGAGCTCGCCGACGCGATCCGCGATCGCCTCCAGCTCGCGTGGGAAATACGCCGGGTCGATCACCAGGCAGCTACCACCGACCTCGAGGATCGTCGACGTGGTCTGCCAGATGCCGCTCGTCAGGACGTCGATCCTCATCGTCCCAGGATCTCGCGGGCGCGACCGTCGTGCCCGCGCGTGGCTTCGTCGTCAGCATTCCGGCGCAACACGTCCATCGGTGAACAGTAACGAACGCCGGTGGCGTACGCTCGCGTCATGGTCGACGATGACGACGAGGACGCACCCGCGACCGCCGTCGAAGGTCGGAGACCCGCCCGCGCGACGCCGCTGCCGAAGGAAGCCATCGACGCGGCGGATGCGCTGACCGCGTCCTCGGGACCCTTCCCGCAGGCCACCGACGACACGATGCCCTCGGGATCGCTGCGCCGGCTATCGCGATCGCGGATGTCGTTCTCGATGAGCGAGAACCGCGTGCAGCTGGCGTCGACGGGTTACGAGCTGCACGACACGCTCGGCAAGGGCGGCATGGGCGAGGTGATCGCCGCGCACGATCTCAAGTTCGATCGCGACATCGCGATCAAGCGCATGCACGGCGAGCAATCGACGCGCTCGATCACGCGGTTCCTGCGCGAGGCGCGGATCCAGGCTCGCCTCGAGCATCCCGCGATCGTGCCGATCCACGATCTCGGCACCGACGCCGAGGGTCGCGTGTTCTTCACGATGAAGCGGCTCGCCGGCGTCACGCTGAGCGACAAGATCAAGACCGCCGAGCCGGTGCAGTCGCTGCTGCGCGCGTACGTCGAGGTGTTGCTCGCGATCGACTTCGCGCATCAGCGCCGCGTCGTGCATCGCGATCTCAAGCCAGCGAACATCATGCTCGGCGATTTCGGCGAGGTCTACGTGCTCGACTGGGGCGTCGCACGCGAGCTCGATTCGCGCGACGACATCACCACCGACATGGGTGGCATCGGACCGATCGATCCGCTCGGAGCCACGGCGCCTGCGTCCGAGACCGCCACCAGGGCCGGGTCGGTGCTCGGCACGCCGGGCTACATGGCGCCCGAACAGGTGCGCGGCGAGTCCGCGGGTACGGCCGCCGACATCTACGCGCTCGGTGCGATCCTGTTCGAGATCCTGACCACGCAGACGCTGCATCCGCGAGGCGACGACGCCCTGGTGTCGACGCTCACCGGGTCTCCCGAGCGCCCGTCGGCGCGACGTCCGGACCGCGAGATCGCACCCGAGCTCGACGAGCTCTGCCTCGCGGCGCAAGCCGAGGATCCCGCCGATCGGCCGACCGCGCGCGCGATGTCGGAGGGGCTGCGGCGCTACCTCGATGGCGATCGCGATGTTGCGCTGCGGCGCAGCTTGCGCGACGAACAGATCTCCCTGGCTCGTACCGCGATGGCGGACACGCAGATCGCGATGCGCCACGCTGGCCGCGCGCTCGCGCTCGATCCCGAGTCCGAGGAGGCGGCGGATCTCGTCGGTCGCCTGCTGCTCGAGCGTCCCGCGGTGCTGCCGCCGGCGCTCGTCGAGAGTCTCGATCAGCTCGATCGCGATGCGCTCAAGACGCGGTCGCGGCGCGCGACGCGATCGTACGGTGCGGTGTTCGTGTTCCTGCTGCTGCTGCCGCTGCTCGATGTCCGCAGCTGGCCGTGGCTCGTCGGCTTCAACCTCGTGCTCGCGGTGCTCGTCGGGTTCGCGTGGCGCGGCTCGCAGACCGGGCGCGTGTCGCCGTATCTCTCGATGCTCGGCAACTTCGCGCTCGCGCTGGTGTGGACGCGGATCGCGAGCCCGTTCGTCCTGACGCCGGTGATGATCTGCGGCGCGCTGATCGCGGTGGCCTCGCATCCGTGGAACCAGGCGCGACCGTGGACGATCTTCGCGTGGGCCGCGATGACCGCGATCACGCCCCTGCTCCTCGAGTACACCGGGGTGCTCGAATCGACGTGGACGATCGATCGCACGGGCATCCACCTGACCTCGACGATCTACAACTTCGGCGACAACGTCGGAGCCAGCGTCGCGGTGATCTTCGCGAACGTCATGTTCATCATGCTCGTCGGCGCCTTCGCGTACACGATCACGCGCAAGGGGCGCACCGCGTCGCACGAGCACCACGTGCAGGCATGGCACCTGCGAAACCTGATCCCCGAGAAGGCTACTGCGGTCTCCCTTGCGCCACCCAGCTCTCCACCAGCTGGATCTGCTCGAGACTGAGCGGCGGCAAGCCGAGCGGCATCCCGCGCACGTCCGCGGTGAGGCCGGCGACCTCGGCGTAGCGAGCCATCAAGTGCGCGACCACGCGAGGCGTACCGTCGGGGAGCTTCGCGAAGATCGATCGCCGCTCGCCGCGATCGTCGAACGAGCCCTCCGAGATCCCGGTGTAGCTCGACAGATCGAGGCCGCGCGGCTTGAACCCGAACCCACCGCTGTTGCCGGGTCCACCGTCGCCGCGCGCGAAGTCGGGCACCGCGTGGCAGTGCCAGCAGGTGTCGCGAAATACGGTCTTCGAGACCTCGGCATACGTGACTGCGCGCTCGAGCACCGGCAGGCGACGCGGCACCTCCGGCTTCGCGACCGCTGCGAGTGGCGTGGTCGCGATATACGCCGCGAGTGCCGCCGCTTCGCGCGGTCCGACCCCCGCGATCGTCGGCATCGCACCACTCGGTCGCTGGATCCACTCGGCGAGCCTTCCCGGCTGCACGCGATCGCGGGCGAACCGCAGGTCCGGTGCGAGCGTCCAGGCGATCGCAGCTTGCTCCACCTCGGGTCCGGTTCGCCGCGCGATCTCGTCGAGCTTGGCTGCATCGTGAGTGGCCGGATCGTCGACGGACGAGCCGGTGAAGCGGTGGCACCGCGAGCATGCGAGGTGCTTGAACAACTGCTCCCCGTGCGCGACCTGCGCGGGATCGCTCTCGATCCTCGCGACCGTCTCCGTCGGTACCAGGAACGTCGCGAGCCGATCGGCCTCGGCTGCCGTGAGCGCGAGTCGCGGCATCTGTGCGATCGATCCGGGGCGCACGTCGTGCGGGTGCAACAGGAACTGCGTCACCCAGGCGTGGCGAAGGCGCGAGGCTGTTGCGAGCGACGGCGCATCGCGCAGGCTCTTGATGTGCCCTCGCCAGTGCTCGAGCGTGTCCTTCGACAGCGTGCCCGTGTCGAGGACAAACGTGCCCGCGTGGATCTGCTGATGACAGCGGACGCAGTGCTTGTCGCGCACCGCAGGCTCGGTGCCAGGCACGTCGTGGCACCGGTTGCATTGGAACGTTTCGACGAGCGTGCTCGCGCTGCTCGCGATGGTCAGCTGCGCATCCACCGGTGGAGCCACACTCGGCGCGCTCGCTGATCGATCGCATCCGACGAGCACCGCGATCGCGGTAGCGCAGGTCAACTCGACCAGGAGCGCGCGCGAGCGCCAAGGCGTCACGGCAAGGTCAGCCCGGCAGCTTCATCTTCGACGTGGAGCGAACCTTCTTGGCCGGTGCGCGCGCTGCCGACGGAATGACGCAGATCGACTTCACCTTCGCTCGGGTGCGGCAGACGTCGAGCCACTCGTCGACCTTGACGCCGTCGGAGAGCTTCGCGAGCGTGACATACGCGAACCCGTCGGGCATCAGGTCGCGGTCGTGGAGATCGACGAGGATCGCGAGGGCTTGCTCGCGCTTGTTGAGCGTCGCGTAGGCCTCGGCGAGCCACGCCTGGTACCGCAGATTCTTGGGCTGCGCCTTGCTGCGCTTCGCGAAGTACTCGACGGCAGGCTTCGCCGCGCGCCGGGGTGCCGTACGGAGCGCGAGGACCATCTGGGCGTCGTTGACTCGACCCAGGAGGCGCTTGTCCATCCAGTGCACGCTGTCGTCGGTGCCGAGCAGCTCGCGCGCCTGGCTGTACTGGCCCGTCTCGAGCAGGCTCTCGATCTGAGCGAGCGTACGGACGGCGTGGTCGCCTTCCATCAGCGTTCCGTTGAGGCAGGGCCACGCCGGGGTTGCGGTGGCGGCGAGGACGGCAAACGCGATCGCAGCTCGCAGCATGTGGCCTCCGACAAGCGTTCTCGCCGATCGGTTCGAGGAAACTGATCGAGCTCCCGATTTCACGGCGATCGCTCGCGAGGACGCGCGGGATTTCACCGTGTTGCCCGGCGCAGAACCGCGTTGACACCCTCCGCTTCGTGGCGCATTTTCCCTGGCATGTTGCGGTTTGCCCTGCTCCTCGCTGTGTTCGCCGGTTGTGACCGTGGCCCCAAGAGCGAGGCAGCGACGCCTTCGCAGGCCGTGACACCTGTGACGGCTCCCGCGCCCGGCAAGACGTTCGGCGCCGGCGTCTCGGTCGCCGAGGTCACCTCGATCTCCACGATCCTCGCCACGCCGGATGCCTTCAAGGGCAAGACGGTGAAGGTCGAGGGCATGGTCACCGACGTCTGCCCCAAGCGTGGCTGCTGGTTCGAGATGGCCGGCGAGGGAACGGGTCAGAAGCTGAAGTTCAAGGTCGTCGATGGCGAGATGGTGTTCCCGGTCGACAGCAAGGGCATGTACGCCCAGGCGCAGGGTCAGGTCTCCGTCAAGGAGCTGTCCCTCGAAGAGTCCAAGCAGCACGCCGAGTACGAGGCGAAGGAATACGGCAAGCCGTACGACCCGGCCTCGGTCACCAAGCCCACGCTGATCGTCCGGCTCGACGGCACCGGCGCGGTGTTCCGCGACAAGAAGTAGTTTCGTGCGATGGCGGCACCTGTTCCGGGTCCTCCACCGGGACGTCGGGTACGTCAGTGTCGCGCTGACGCTCGCGTACGGCTTGTCGGGGCTCGCCGTCAACCACATCGAGGACTGGAACCCGAACTACAAGTTCGACTCGCGTGAGGTGGAGATCGGACCGGTCGAAGGTTCGATCGACGAGCGCGCGAAGCAGGTGATCGCGAAGCTCGAGCTCGATCCACGCGAGGTGCGCGGTCACTTCGCCGAGACCGACACGCAGCTCCGCGTGTTCCTCTCCGAAGGTCAAGAAGCGGTCGTCGATACACGAACGGGTCGCGGAACGCTGAAGACTGTCACCACGCGTGTGGTGTTGTTCGAGGTCAACTCGCTGCACCTCAACAACCTCAAGGGGGTGTGGACGTACATCGCCGACGTGTTCGCGATCGCGCTGATGTTCCTCGCGCTCACGGGTGCGGTGATGATGAAGGGCGATCGTGGCATCAGCGGTCGCGGCAAGTACTTCATCGGCGCCGGGCTCGCGATTCCGATCGCCGCCATCGTGTACCTCTACGCGTGATCCGCTAGGTTCGGCGGATGGCCGATTCCGTCGAAGTCAAAACCAACCACGGCAATTTCACGATCGAGCTCGACGCCGGGAAGGCGCCGAAGTCGGTCGCGAACTTCCTCGCGTACGTCGATGCGAAGCACTACGACGGCACCGTGTTCCACCGCGTCATCCCGACGTTCATGATCCAGGGCGGCGGCTTCGACGCGCAGCTCGAGAAGAAGTCGGTCCGCGCGGCGATCGAGAACGAGGCCGACAACGGCCTCAAGAATTTGCGCGGTACGGTCGCGATGGCGCGCACCAGCGAGCCGCACTCGGCGACGTCGCAGTGGTTCGTCAACACGGTCGACAACGCATTCCTCGACCACCAGGCGAAGGCCGGTCCGGGTTGGGGCTACGCGGTGTTCGGCAAGGTGACGGCGGGGCTGGAGACCGTGGACCAGATCAAGGCAGTCAAGACCGGCTCCGGTGGTCCGTTCGCGAAGGACTGCCCGTTGTCGCCGGTGATCATCGAGAGCGTTCGGCGCGTCTGATGGTTTGCCCAACTCCCGAGCTCGAGGCGTTCTGCGCCGTGCGCGGCCAAGGCGCGCCGGTCGAGAGCAAGCCGATCGCCCCGATGGTCGAGCGCGTGATCCGAGCGGGTGAGCTCAGGGTTGCCGGGTCGTGCGGCGTGGAGCCGGAGGACGTGGCTCGAGCAGGCTGCGCAACCGGTGTTCGAGCTCGCCCTTGAGCGGTGAGCTCGAGCGCGTGAACGTTCGCTCCTCGCCGCGGACCACGGTGCCGCAGCCCTTCGGGCGCGTCTCGATCGCGTTGTCCTTGTCAGCCGCGATCTGATCGAGCAACTCGAGCAGCTGCGCGCGGGTTTCGGTGTCGAGAGCGACGGCCTTCGGCGCGCCACCCGAGTACGTTCCCGACGAGCTCTGCGCCGCCGAGATCGGGACGTACTCGAGCTCCTCGCCGATCTCGTAGGTGTTGTTGTTTCCGTCGATGTAAGCGTGGCGGATCATGCACCACCAAAGGCGCATGCCAGGATCAGGACCCGCATGCTGCCAGTATGCAGCGCCGGACGGTCGAAGTGCAGCTGGTGCGCTCCTAGATCAGAACGGGATGTCGTCGTCAGGGCGCGCGCCACCGAAGTCACTCGGACGCGGCTCGAACTCGCGCGGCGGAGGTGCATCGCGCGAATCCGTACCGTACCCGCCACGGCTGTTGCCGTTGCTGCGACCGCGGTTGTTGTTCGCGCGAGCCGGCTCGACCCGCCACACATCGAGGCTGTTGAAGTACTTCACTTCGCCCGACGGGCTCTTCCATTCGCGGCCGCGAAGGCTGAACTCGATCGTCACCGCGTCACCGACGTTCATGCCATCCAGCTGGATGCACCGATCACCGGTGAGCTGGAACAGCACCATCTGCGGGTACTTCGGGTTGTCACTCGTCTCGACGACGAACTCGCGCTTCGAGAAGCGCTCCGACACCTGCTTCGTGTCGAAGATCGTGTGCAGTCTGCCGGTTGCTTCCATCGCCATGCAGACACCCTAGATCGAGGGTCCGACATTCAGCAACCACGAAGCTCGACGAGCTCGTCGCAACGCCATGACATTGTTAGAGATCGGGCCGTATCTCCGCAGAGATCACGTTGCGACTTCGATCAGCGAGTGAGGTGCATGACGACGGTGCCGGACGGCGTCACGATCGCACCCACGACGGCAGGGAACACGACGGAGGTCGTATCCGCGAGGTAGGGCGAGGGCACCTGCTGGACGACGGCGTCACCAGCCGCGGCGACGAACGCCGGAGCGCCGGTCGTGTCGACGGGTGTCCCGATGGTGAACAGACCCGCACCGGCGGCGAGCCGGTGACTGACACCAGCGACGCCCTCGACGACGATCACCACACCGTGGCGCGCGAGCAGCGCATCGATCGAAGACTTCCACCCCACGCCGAGTGCTTCGGCGGCAGCCCCATCGCCGGTCTGCGCGTCGATCACGAGGACGTCGATGCCCGTGAGTGGCGCACCGACCGCGGGCAGCGCGACCGAGTGGGACGCACGACCGATCGCGGCGAGCGACGACGCCAGCGACGCATTCGTGCCGGTGCGCGACGCGATGGTTGCGGTGCCCGTGACATGCGCGATGCCCAGGTCACTTGCCGACGCGAGCGCCGCGGCGTTGCCGAGCACGCGAGCCATCGCGACGTTGTGCTGTCGGTAGTCGTGACCGATCGCCACGATGTGACCGACCAGCTCGCCTACGCAAACACCAGCGGAGCAGATGCCGCTCGCGCAGACGTGGCCGCAGGTGCCGCAGTCTTGCGGATCGGAGGTCACATCGGTACACACACCGTCGCAGATCGTCGACGGCAACGTGCACACCGGGGCATCGAGAGGAAGTGGCGCATCGACACCTGCATCCGGCGTCACCCGCGCATCCGCGAGCGGTCCATCGGGCGGCACCGGTGCATCAGGCGTCACCGGCGCATCAGGAGCGAGCGGTCCGTCGGGTGTGACTGGACCGTCGGTGACCGAACCGTCGGGAGCGATCAGGCCGTCGGTGACCGGGCCGTCGGTGACCGGACCGTCGGTGACCGGACCATCCGGCATCGGGCGATCGATGTCACCGCTATCTGGCGCGATGCGCTCGACGCAATGGTCGCCTTGGAGCATGTAGCCATCGGCGCAAGGATCGTCGACAAGCGAGCTGCATGCCGACAACGCGAACGCAGCGAGGGCGACCTGCGGCAGCCTCCACGTCGAGCGGGCTCGTTGGCGGATCACGCGACCACCGTCGCGGGTCGCGGACCGCATCCCGATCATCACCACCGTGTCTTCGATCATGGTGTCCTCGACTTCGACCAACCACGTGGATCCGCAACGCCCGGCAACTCGATCTCGGCGGAGCTACCACCGACGGAGGTGCGTGCCTCGGCGATCACCGAGATCATCGCGTCGCGCCAGTCGCGCACGATCTTGGTGCTGTCGCGCGCTGCGCGCATCGCGACGAGCGTGCGTGCCTGCTCGGCGTACTTGGTCACGGCGCCACCGTCCCGGCAACTGCCGCGGCGACGTAGCGATCGATCACGAACTCGACGCGGCGGTTGCGCTCGTAGGCAGCCTCGGTCACGGACTTGTCGCGCGGACGGGTCCGGCCGAAGCCGACGACCGTGATCGCCTCCGCGGGCGCACCGAGCTTGATCATCGCCTTGCGGACGCGACCTGCGCGCTCTTCGCTGAGCCACTGGTTGTAGGCGTCGGTGCCGCGCACATCCGCATGACCCTCGACGGTGATGTGCAACCACTCGGGATGCTCGCGCCACACCTTGATCAGGCGGCCGAGCAACTCGCGACCTCCCGATCGCACGCGTGCGCGATCGAACGCAAATAGCACGCGTTCCTCGAGGACGATCCGATCGTCCTGCATGACGATATCGGGGGCCAGCTCGATCGGCGACGCTGGACACCCCACGGCATCCACCACGCAGCCGACTTCACGCTCCACCACGCGATCCTGATCGCGCGCAACGGAGGCGGCAGCGACGAGCGGATCGGGCGTGCGCTCGAACTTCACCGGAGCCACCACGCGCGCCGGCCGCGTGCGACCGAACCGCACGTCGACACCAAACAGCGCGAGCTCGGCATCGCCGAACGCGTGCATCTTGTCGCTCGAGACCACACGGACGTAGCGCGCGCTCGGACCGATATCGAGCTTGCCGATGGCCATCGACCAACCCACGCCAGCCTCGACGGCCGGCACCAGGTCACTGCCGGTCAGGCCACCGCCTGCGGCGAGCTCGAGCCACGCGCGCCCACCGAACCGGATCGCGACGCTCGCGGTGGTGAGTCCACCGACACCGGGATCGGCGCGGTTGGAACCGGGCGTCGGCCCATCGCGCAAGATGCCGCCACGCAGACGAAACCCGAGGGCGAAGCGATTCTCGGTGTACACGCCGACCGCTGGCATCACGCCGGGCCGAAACGCAGGGGCGTGCGCGTCACTGGTGGCGATCGCCTTCGGGGCTTCGACGACGTCCCAGCTATCGGCGTGGGCGAGGCTCGCAGCGGAGGCGAGAGCAACC